>CAZYYP010000138.1:0-9488 GCA_964651695.1 uncultured Gaiellales bacterium
CCGCGAGCTCGCGCCCGCGCTCCTGGATCGCGCGCGCGATGCGGAAGAGGTACTTGGCACGCTCGCGGCCGGGCATGTCACGCCAGACCGAGTCGTAGGCGCCGCGCGCGGCCGCCACGGCGGCATCGACGTCGCCCGGCCCGGCCTCGGCGACGTCGGCCAGCGCGGTGGCCGTCGAGGGGTCGATCGTCGCAACCGTCTCGCCCGTCCCGGCGCGGAACGCGCCGCCGACGAAGATGCCGTAGGACGCGCGCAGGCGTGCCGTCTCGCGCGCTTCCGGCGCGGGGGCGTACTCGAAGGGCGGCGCCGCGGCCATCGCTCAATCCACCGTCACGTAGTCGGGGCCGTCGTAGGAGCCGCGCGCCATCTTGTGGCGCTGAAGCAGCAGGTCGTTGAGCAGGCTCGAAGCGCCGAAGCGGAAGTGATCGGCGTCGAGCCAGCGCGCGCCCGCCACCTCGGAGACGATGACGAGGTAGCGGATCGCCTCCTTGCTCGTGCGGATGCCGCCTGCCAGCTTGACGCCGCGCACCTGGCCGGTGGCGTCGGCGAACTCTCGCACCGCCTGCAGCATCACCAGGGCGACCGGCGGCGTCGCAGCCGGCGAGACCTTGCCGGTCGACGTCTTGATGAAATCGGCGCCCGCGAGCAGCGCAAGCACGGACGCGCGGCGCACGTTGTCGAGCGTCGCGAGCTCGCCCGTCTCGAGGATGACCTTGAGGTGCGCCGTGCCGCAGGCCTCACGCACGGCGGTGATCTCGTCGAAGACCTGCCCGTAGCGCCCCGAGAGGAACGCGCCGCGGTCGATCACCATGTCGATCTCGTCGGCGCCGGCCTTGATCGCCTCGCGCACGTCGGCGAGCTTGGTCGCAAGCGACGCGCGGCCCGAGGGGAACGCCGTGGCGACGCTCGCCACGTGCACCCGCGACCCGCGCAGCGCCTCGACGGCGACCTCGACGAGATCGGGATAGACGCAGACGGCGGCGACCGGTGGCGCCGAGGGATCGCTCGGGTCGGGCCGCATCGCCTTGGCGCACAGCGAGCGCACCTTGCCGTGCGTGTCCGCCCCCTCGAGCGTCGTCAGGTCGACCATGCGGATGGCGGCCTCGAGTGCCCAGGCCTTGCTCGTGGTCTTGATGCTGCGTGTCGCGAGTCCGGCGGCCCGCGCCTCCGCCCCGACCTGATCGACGCCCGGCAGGCCGTGCAGGAACCGCTTCAACGCCGTCTCGTCGCGCGTCGCCTCGTGCAGCGCTGCGACGTCACCGCCGAGCGCGCTGCTGAGAGTGGCACTCACCCCACCAGTCTACGAGGCCGTCGCGGCAGTCGCAGATCACCCGACGGGGGCGCTCCGGCCCATGCTCGTCCTGTTATGTATGAAAACCGGGCGCCTCCACGGAAGGCAGGGCACGTGAACGTCATCCTCGCACGGCTCGAACGCCTCCTCGGCGCACGTGAGCGCGGCCAGACGATGGCCGAGTACGCCGTCGTGCTGGCGGTCATCACGATCGCCCTCGTGGTCGCGTTCACCGCGCTCGGCAGCAGCATTGCCGCCGGACTCGGCCAGGTCACCGGCCGCATCTAGTTCGATCGCTAGGGTTGCGTCTCTCACTCACGAGGAGGACGCAATGCCACTCGTCACGGTCAAGGTCTTCGAGCGCAGGCTCGATCCCCAGTCGGAGGCGCGCATCATCAAGGCGATGACGGACGCGCTGCTCGAGGCGCTCGAAGCCGAGGAGCTCCGCGACCACACCTGGGTGCTCGTCGAGGGCTACGACCCCCATCGCTGGGGTCGGGCGGGAAAGCCGTGGGAGGAGGCCTGAAGCCTCCTCCCAGAGCCTCACCTCACCAGGTTCCGGTGCAGGGCTGGCGCCCGGTCTTGCCGAGATCCAGGTTGTACTGCGCCGTGTTGAAGTGGTTCGCCTGCGAATCGGCGCACTGCGACGAGGAGACGCTGCGGTACTCGGCGATCCACACCGCCTTGTTGGCCTGCGTGAAGGCGGTCAGGCTCGAGCACTCGCTGTAGTCGTAGCACTGCTCGTTGAGCGCCCAGTCGAAGTTGCCGACGAGCGCGCTCGCCTGATCGAGGTCGTTCTTGAGACCGATGCTCAGACCGATGCCGTGGGCCCAGCCGGCGAGCGCGCGGTTGTAGGCGAGCTGATCGGCGGCCGTGAGCGGGAAACCGGTCTTGTTGGTGTAGCCGTCGATGTTGTCGGGCTCGATGGCGTCGAAGCCCTTGGCCTTGCAGCTCTGGAAGCGCGCCTGCATGATCGGCGCGAGGTCGCTGATGCGCCGGATGTCGAGCCAGTTCTCGCCGGGCCAGCCGGAGACGGCGCTGCCCCAGATCCCCGGGAGCGCCTGGAAGCTGGATGCGTCCGTCCGCCAGTTCTCGTAGGTGCCGGCGTCGACGTAGCAGATGACCTTGGCGCCCGTGGCGTGGAGGGCCGCGACCGTGGCCGCGGTGTTGCTCTCGCCGTCGATGTCGAAGACGGCCGGGGCGGGGAGCGTCCCGCCGTTGAGTCCGACCAGGCCCATCTCGACCGGATCACCGGGGGTGAGCGGCCCGTTGATCATCCAGTGCAGCGGCAGCGGCGTGGACGAGACCGGCGTCCACCAGGGACCCGTCGGCGTGGCGACCGGCGGAGTGACGACGACGGGCGGCGTGACCACCGGCGGGGGCGTCTTGCGCGAATTCTTCTTGCCGGTCGAGGGGGTGATCGTGCCGACCTTCGTCTTGCCCTTGGAGAAACTCAGGCTGACCTGCACGCGCTGCGGGCCGTTCTTGAGCCCGGAGCTGGCACGGAGCGTGGCCACGCCCGCCTTGACCGATCCGCTGTGCAGCTTCGTGCCGTCGGCCAGGCGGACGACGCCGCGCTGGGCGACGCCGATCACGTAGGTCCGGGTGACGCGGCCGATCTTGCTGAACACGACGGGCAGCGAGCCCTTCTTGCGCAGAGCGAAGCGCACGACCGCACCCGGGCGGAGCGCCCTGGCGCGATGAGCGGTGACGAGCAGCCGCGCCTGGTGATCCTTACCGACGATCTCGACGCCGTGCGCGCCGGGCGTCGCGATCACCACCCCCTGCGCCGTCACCCCCTTGGCCGCCGACGCGACGCCGGCGAGGCCCATGAAGACGGCCAGGAAAACGACCAGGACGGACGCTGCAATGCCTGTACGCGAAATACCAGAAAAGCTCATGGACCGCATTCATGGCAGGCGCGCGCCCGGCGTGCACGCCGCGTGGGGGGCTTTGGTCCAGGAAAGTGCCGAAGGCTTCACCAAGCTCACCGCAAGGCCTACGCACGAGATCGACGCAGGCCTACGATTGCCCCGATCGGGGGACACCCAAACAGGTGACGATCCGAACGCCGATGTCCAACGGAGGAGCGAGATGACCGACCGCATCGTGATCGTGGGCGGTGGCTTGGCCGCCGCGCGTGTCGCCCAGGCGTTCCGGAAGGCCGGTGGCGAGGACACGGTGACGATCCTCTCGGCCGATCACGATCCGCCCTACAACCGGCCTCCGCTTTCGAAGGGATTCCTGCGCGGCGAACTGGAGGCCGGCGATACGCTCGTGCAGCCCGCTGCCGCCTACGCGGAGACCGGCATCGACCTTCGCCTCGGGAACGCCGTCACGGGCGTCGACACGGACGCGAAGACGGTAACGCTCGCCGATGGCGCGACGCTGCCCTACGACCGCCTGGTGCTCGCCTCGGGCTCGTTGCCCCGTGCGCTCGGCATCCCCGGCGAGGAGCTCGCCGGCGTCCACACCTACCGCACGCTCGCCGATGCGCAGGCCGTTCGCAGCGCCGCCGCGAGCGCGGCGAGCGCACTCGTCATCGGCGGCGGGTTCATCGGCATGGAGACGGCGGCCTCCCTGCGCCGCCGCGGGCTCGCAGTCACGCAGGTCGACGTCGCCGACGGCCTCTACGCGTCCCTGCAGGCTCCGCCGCTCTCGCGATCGCTCGAGCGGCTGTATCGCGAGCGCGGCGTGGATGTCGTCCTCGGCGACCAGGTCGAGGAGTTCCGCGGCAGCGGCGGGAGGCTGACCGGCGCGCTCACGCGCGGAGGGCGCGAGATCACGGCCGACCTCGCGATCGTCGGCGTCGGGGTGCAGCCGTCCACTGCGTATCTCGCGGGCTCGGGCGTCGAGCTCGAGAAGGGCACCGTGCTCGTCGACGAGCGCTTCGCCACCAGCGTTCCCGGCGTCTGGGCCGTCGGCGACATCGCGAACTTCCACGACCCGGTCTTCGGGCACCGCAGGCTGATCCAGCACTGGACGAACGCCAACCACCAGGGCGATCGGCTCGGACGCCTGCTGGCCGGCGAGGACACGCCGTACGACCAGGTGGCGTTCTTCTTCTCCGAGGTCTTCGGCACCAAGATCGGCCTGCTGGGCGACCTCGACGGCGGCCACGACGAGCTCGTCATGCGCGGTTCGCTCGAAGACGGCGCGCTGATCGGCTGGTACCTGCGCGGCGATCGGCTCGCGGCCGCCCTGATCGTCGGTCAGCCGCCCGAGGTGCAGGAGCAGATCAACGGGTTGCTGCGGGCGCGTGCGCGGCCCCTCGACCGGGCGGCGCTCGCCGATCCGGCAGGGGATCCGGGCTCCGCGTTCGGCGCGGGGGGCTGAGCGCCGGGGTCTCCGGCGAGGGCGTCTCAGAGCTCCGGCAGAAGGCCGTCGGCCACGCGCGCGCTGCCGCGACGGCGGTCTTCATCGGCACCGTCCAGCACGCGGCGAGTACGCCGCCCGCCGCTGAGACCGGCTACGCGGCCGCGGTCTGAGCGGGCTCGGGAATGCAGGCTCGGCAGGCGTCGGCGCACTCGAACAGCGACGGTGCCACCGCCGCCGGGCGCTCGATGACCGCCGCGAGCGCAGCGCAGATCGCGGGGTCGAACTGCTTCCCGGACCCGCTCTCGATCTCGGCCAGGGCCGTGTGCCGGGACAGCGCGGCCCGGTAGGGGCGGTCGGTGGTCATCGCGTCGTAGGCGTCGCAGCAGGCCACGATCCGCGCGACCAGGGGGATCTCGTCCCCCGCCAGGCCATCGGGATAGCCCGAGCCGTCGTACCACTCGTGGCACGAGCGCACGAGCGACCCGACGTGCGCCAGGAAGCCGCCCGCACGCGCGAGGAGCTGCTCGCCCTCGATCGTGTGCGTCTCCATCAGCGCCCGCTCCTCGGGCGTCAGGCTGCCGGCCTTGCGGATGAGCTCGTTCGGGATGCGCAGCTTGCCGACGTCGTGCATGAGGGCCGTGAACTCGACCTCGCGGCGCAGCATCGCGTCGAGGCCGAGCTTGTCGGCCACGCGTCCGCACAGCTCGACCACGCCTTGGCTGTGGTTCGCCGTGTAGGAGTCGTCCGCCTCGATCACGTCGCCCAGCACGAGCGCCGTCCCGCGGTAGGCGTCCCGCAGCTCGATCAGCCCGTCGATGCGCGCGCGGCGATCGCGCGCGAACAGGACGAGTACCGCGGGGAGGCAGAGCGGGAGGGCGATCGCAGCGTGATTGCGCACGGCCAGCGCGGCGAAGCCGAGGCCCATCGGCGTGAGCAGGGCGTCGACGGCGTAGACCGAGCCGATCACCTTGAGCGAGAGCGATGGCCGCGTCCCGTAGGCGAGCCGGTCGGCCACGAGCGTACTCACGGTGTCGAACGCGAACTGGGCTGCGAATGCCAGCGCGTACAACGGCCAGCGTGACCACGAGAACGGCGCCTCGCCGGCCAGGAGCAGCACGATGACCGGTCCCATCGCATACCACGACGATCCGATCAAGACGGCCGGGTTGCCGCAGCCGCCCCGGATGACCCATGTGCAGACGCATCCTCCGAGCACGAACCCCCCTGCCGCGGCCAGCGGCACCCAGCCCGTCGGCAACAGGAACAGCATCGGGATGAGCAGCACCTGCGTCGGCACCGCCGAGCCCGCGCCCACCTCGAACTCCACCAGGGAGGCGGCGGCGTACGCGACGACGAGAACTGCCACGAGGGGCAGGGAAACGCCGCGCGCGGAGTGCGTCAGGATCGCGAGCGGAACCGCGACGAGCAGGAACCCGATCGCCATCGCCCACGTGGCGAACGGGACTCCGGCCGATCTGACGGCGGAGCGCCGGGCCCGCGCCGCCAGCGTCAGCTCATCGACGTCAGCAGCAGCGCTTGTGTGGGTCAACGTAGACATCGTCGACGCTCCACGCGCCCGTGCTGTCGAGCGGCCGGAAGCGGAACGAGATGGTCGTCGTGCCCCCGCTCGTGGGCAGCAGCGCGAGCAGGTTCGCGTAATAGACCGTGACCGGCGCCGGCGCCCAGGCACTCGCGGCCTTGAACGTCGCGACCTGTGCGGCGGCGGTCTTCCCGGTGACGGTGGTGAAGAACACGTCGAGCGCCAGCTTCGAGGACACGTTCGCGGTGTTCCTGACCATGAACCGCATGGTCGGCGCCGTGGGGTCGACGCAGAAGCCCGCCGAGGTGGCCGAGCTGCCTGCCGGCAGCGAGAGCGAGTGGGAGTCGGTCGACGCCCCGATGAAGGGGGTCGCGTCACCCGCGACCACCGCGGCGCCGCCGGTCAGCGCCCAGGAGGTCGAGCCGGCCTCGAAGCCGCTGTTGGCGACCGGGAAGTAGAGGCCGGCGTCACCGAACGTCGAGAAGACGGGACTCACCGGTGGAAGGCACGCGGCGTGCACCGCACCGGGGAGCGCGAAGAGGGCGACGGCCGACGCGGCGGCCACGCTCATGCGCCGTATGAGCATGCGAGCGGAATGGACTCGGCGGTGGCGTTGCAATGGTCTGCCTCTGTGGTTGCGGTCACGAAGGGAAACAGCGAACCGGCAGATTTTGGCAGGATTTATTTTCGTCACGAGCCCTGGAAGAGGGATCTCACTTTCGCTATCCGGAGTGATCCCGGCGCCGCTCCGCCTTGGTACGCCGGACCCTCAGAGCAGGCCGGCGCGGTCGCGCGCAGCCGCCACCGCAGCCTGCCCGAACGCGATGCCGCCATCGTTCGGCGGCAGGTGCCGCGGCACGAGCGCCCGCAGGCCCGCCGCGGCGAGCAGTGCCGCGGTGCGCTCGAGCAGCGTGCGATTCTGGAACACCCCGCCGCTGAGCACGGCCACATCGAGGCCATGGCGCTCCGCGGCCTCGCAACACACCGCCGTCGTCGCAATCGCCACGCCCTCGTGGAACCGCTGTGCCACGACGCCGACGGGCACGCCCGCCGCGAGGTCGTCGGTGAGGGCGCAGAGCGCGGCGCGCGGATCCAGCATGCGGCGTCCGTGCTCCTCGGCGAGCACCAGGGCGTAGGCGGAGCCGTCGCGCGCACCGGCGGAGGCTTCGAGCTCGATCGCCGCCTGGCCTTCGTAGGAGACGCGCGGACGCAGGCCGCAGAGCGCCGCAACGGCGTCGAACAGGCGTCCCATGCTCGTCGTCTCGGGCGAGAACGCCGGATTCCCGGCGATCCGCCCGACCTGCTGCCAGCGAGTCGGGTCGACCGCGCGGGCGAGCGCCCCGCGCAGCGGCACCGGCTCGCCCCGGGCAGCGGTGAGCCAGGCGCACGCCATGCGCCACGGCTCCCGGACGGCCGCCGCGCCGCCGGGCATCGGCACAGGCCGCAGTGACGCAACGCGCTCGAACCCGACGAGATCGCCGACGAGCACCTCCCCGCCCCAGATCGTGCCGTCCGCCCCGTAGCCGGAGCCGTCGTAGATCGCCCCCACCGCCGGGCCCTCGAGGCCGTGCTCGGCGAGGCACGCCGCCAGGTGCGCGTGATGATGCTGGACGCCGGTCGCCTGTACGCCGTCGCGCTCGAGCGCGTACGCCGTCGAGGCGTAGTCGGGGTGGAGGTCGTAGGCGAGCAGCTCGGGCCGGAGTGCGAACAGCCGCTCGAAGTGCTCGATGCCGTGCCGGTAGGCGAGCAGCGCCGGGTAGTGCTCGAGATCGCCGATGTGGTGGCTGACCCACGCTCGCCGCCCGCGCGCGAGGCAGAACGTCGCCTTGAGCTGGGCGCCACACGCGAGCAGGGGGCGCGGCGCCGCGAACGGCAGGTCGACGCTCGCAGGGACGTGACCGCGCGAGCGCCGCAGCACGAGCGCCTGGCGCTCGCCGCCGACGGCGACGACACGCACGACCGAATCATCGGTCCGCGTCTCGATCGGCCGGTCGTGAACGAGGGTGCCGTCGGCGATCCCGGCGAGACGCAGCCGCGCATCGTCGTCGCGGAACGCGATCGGCTCGTCCGATGCGTTCCCGCTCGTGAGCACGAGCGCGTCGACTCCGAGCTCCGCGAGGTCGTCGAGCAGGACGTGATGGAGGGGCGCGTACGGGAGCATCACGCCGAGCTCGGGCAGATCGCCCGCGACGGCCGCGGCGACGCGGGCCGAAGCTCGGCGTTGCGCGAGCACGATCGGCCGCGCGACCGAGGTGAGCAGCGTCCGCTCGGAGTCGCCGAGGCAGAGGAAGTGCTCGGCGGCGGCCACGTCCCGCACCATGAGCGCGAACGGCCGGTCCTCGCGCCGCTTGCGCGCGCGCAGCGCCCGCACCGCCTGCTCGTCGGCCGCGGCACACGCGAGGTGGTAGCCGCCGATGCCCTTGACGGCGAGCACGGCCCCCTCGGCGAGGCGCCGGGCGGCCGCGGCGACGGCGTCGGCGGAGTCACCGGAGTCGTGCGGGGTTCCGTCGGCGTCGAGCAGCCGCGCGTGCGGGCCACACCCGGGGCAGGCGTTGGGCTGCGCGTGGAAGCGCCGGTCGCCGGGGTCGTCGTACTCGCGCCGGCAGGCGGCGCACATCGCGAACCCGGCCATCGTCGTGGCCGGCCGGTCGTACGGGACGCCCCGCACGATCGTGAAGCGCGGGCCGCAATTCGTGCAGTTGATGAACGGGTAGCGGAAGCGCCGGTCGCGGGGATCGCGCAGCTCGGCGAGGCAGTCCTCGCAGGTCGCCGCGTCGGGCGCGACGAGCGCGTCGGCCTCCCCGCTGCGGACGCTCTCGACGATGTGGAAATCGCGCTCGCCGGTCGACTCGAGCCGGTCGCAGTCGACGCGCTCGACGACCGCGAGCGGCGGGGACTCGCGCGCGAGGCGGGAGAGGAAGCTGACCACGGCGTCGGCGCGCCCGTCCACCTCGAGCACGACGCCGCGCTCGTCGTTGAGCACGAACCCGCCGAGCTGCTCCTCGCGCGCCAGGCGGTACACGAACGGGCGAAAGCCGACGCCCTGGACGACGCCCTGGACGCGCGCGCGCACGCGTGTGGCGCTCATGGGCGCGCCCCGGCCCCCTCCGCCTCGATCAGCTCGCGCAGGAGGTGCGAGACCGTGGCGTGCGCCTCCTGGATACGCGGGATGTGCTGCGACCGGCTGACGATGAGGTGGTCCGCGAGGCCGTCGGCGGCCACGCGCCCGCCGTCGTAGCCGACGAGAGCGATCGTGACGAGTCCGCGCCGGCGCGCCTCGACGAGGGCGTCGGCGACGCTGCGCGAGTCGCCGCTCGTCGAGAACGCGATCAGCGCGTC
>CAZYYP010000139.1:0-9486 GCA_964651695.1 uncultured Gaiellales bacterium
GCTGGCAGCTGCTCGGCCACTCGCTGCGCGCGGTCTACGACCCGTGGCGCGAGCAGCCGTTCCTGATCGCGCCCGGCGACACGGTGCGCTTCGAGCCCGCCAAGGGCGAGGTGCCGCCCGAGGCGATCGCGCGCCCGCTCCTGCCCAGCGAGCCCGAACGGCCGGCGCTGCGCGTCGACGAGGCGGGGCTGCTCGATCTCGTCGTCGACGGCGGGCGCGACATGGCCGGGCGCTTCGGCATGGCGCAGTCGGGGCCCGTGGATGAGCGCGCGGCGCGTCTCGCCAACTCGCTCGTCGGCAACGACCCGCGCGAGCCGGTGGTCGAGCTGACGGTGCGCGGCCCGTCGTTCACGGCGCTCCGGCCGGTGCGGATCGCAATCACGGGCCCGGCGGTCGTGCCGTGGATCGGCGGTGAGGTCGCCGAGGCCTACGCGACGCTCGAGCTCGGCACCGGCGACCGGCTCTCGCTGCCGCACACCGGTCAGGGCGCGCGCTCCTACCTCGCGCTCGCGGGCGGCATCGAGAGCGAGCGGTTCATGGGCAGCGCGAGCACCGACGTCCGCGGCCTGATCGGCCGGCCGCTGGCCGCCGGCGACGTCCTCGGCACGGCGCGCGAGGTCATCTCCGCGATGCGCATGAGCGCGCGCGTCGACTGGCCGGTCGACGGCGCGACCGTGCGCATCATGCCGGGGCCGAAGGCCACCGCGGCCGCGCTCGAGCGCCTCGACGGCGCCAAGCTGCGCACGGCCGCCGGTGACCGCACGGGCGTGCGGCTCGAGGGTGCGGAGATTCCCGGCGGGGAGGCGATCAGCGAGCCTCCGCCGCTCGGGGCGATCCAGATCACGCCGAACGGCGAGCCGTTCGTGCTGCTCGTCGACCGCTACCGCACGGGCGGCTACGCCCTCCCCGCGGTGGTGCACCCCGACGATCTCCCGATCATCGCCCAGCTGCTGCCAGGGATGCGGGTGACGTTCTCGCTCGTCGAGCATGGACTCCGATGGGATCTCGGGGCGGCCTGAACCCCCGCACCACGCCCTTCCCGGCGACGCCGGCCGGCCGCCTGTGCACGCTGCTCGCATTCGCCAAGCTGGCGCTGATCGTGCCGATCCTGGAGCGCTACGGCTGGGACCGCGACGAGCTCTACTTCCTCGCCGCCGGCCGTCACCTCGCGCTCGGCTACGTCGACTTCCCGCCGCTCACGGCGTGGGCGGCGCGCCTCGTCGACGGCACCGTCGGGCCGTCGCTGATCACGCTGCGATTGCTCTCGTCGCTGTTCGCGATCGTTGCTGCGGTCGCGGTCGGCGCGATCGCGCGGGAGCTCGGCGCGGGCTCGCGGCTGCAGGTGCTCGCCACCGCCGCCTGGCTCGCGACGCCGTTCGGGCTCGGCGGCGCGGTGCTCTTCCACCCGACGTTCCTCGATCTCGCGGCGACGTCGCTCGCGCTGCTTGCCGCGACGCGCCTGGTCGTGCGCGGCGAGCCGCGGCAGTGGCTGCTGCTCGGCCTCTGGGGCGGTGTCGGACTCGAGTCCAAGTACACGATCGTCGTGCCGCTCGCGGTCTTCCTGGCCGGCTGCGCGCTCTGGCGCCGCGACCTGCTGCTGCGCCGCGAGGCGCTCTACGGCGTCGCGATCGCGGTCGGGCTGCTGATCCCGAACGTCGTCTGGGAGATCACGCATCGCTGGGTCTCGCTCGACTTCGCCTCGAGCCAGCACGCCAAGACGGCATCGGACTCGCCGCCGCTCGTCTACGCGGGGCAGGTGCTCGCGTTCCTGGGGATCGGTGCCGTGCTCGTCGTCCTCGGCCTCGTGTGGCTCTGGCGCCGTCCGCACCTGCGGCCGCTGGCGCTGACCTCCGCCGCGCCCGCGGTGCTGTTCGGGCTCGAGCAGGGACGCAGCTACTACGCCCTTCCGGCGATGCTCCCGGCGCTCGCCGCCGGCTGCCTGGCGCTCGCGGAGCGACGTCCCCGCCGGCGGGCGCTGGCCGGGCTCGGCATCGTCCACGCGGCCGTGCTCGTGCTCGCGGTCCCGCTCATCGTGCCGGTCCTGCCGACGCGCCAGCTCGTCTCGACGGGGACGTGGAACCGCTCGTTCTGGAAGGACGAGATCGGCTGGCACGAGCTCGTCGCCCAGACGGCCACCGCCTGGCGGTCGCGCACGCCGGCCGAGCGCGCCGCGGGTGCGATCGTGGCCGGCAACTACGGCGTGGCGGGGGCGCTCTCGCTCTTCGGCCCGGCCGCCGGGCTGCCCGCGCCGCTCTCGGGCCACCTCTCGTTCCAGTACTGGCACCCCCGTCGCATGCCCGAGCGCGCCGTGCTGCTCGTGGGCTTCGGCGAAGGCGATGCCCAGGCGCACTGCGCGCAGGCGACCGTGCTCGCGGTCGTCGACAACCGCTGGCACATCGACAACGAGGAGCGCGGCCGCCCGATCGTGTGGTGCCGGCTGCGCGCCCCGCTCGGGCAGTTGTGGAAGCGCTCGTTCGCCACGGCCCGGCTGTAGCCCGACCGTCGCTACGGTACCGCTGTGCCCGACGATCCCGATGCCCTTGCACTCGCTCGCTTCCTCGAGCGCAACGCACCGGTGGTCGCGATCACGGGCGCGGGCGTCTCGACCGCCAGCGGCCTCCCCGACTTCCGCTCGCCGGGTGGCATGTGGGAGCGCCTCGATCCGATGATCGACGGCCACGTCGACATGCTCTCGCGCGACCCGGCGCGCGTCTGGCAGTGCTGGGCCGAGCCGCTCGTCGGCGCCAGCATCGCCCCCAACCCCGCCCACGACGCGCTCGCGCGCCTCGAGGAGGTCGGCCTGATCGCCGGCATCGTCACGCAGAACATCGACGGGCTGCACCACGCTGCGGGCAGCATCGCGGTGGAGGTGCACGGGCACCTGCGCTCGGCGCGCTGCCTGCGCTGCGGATCCGAGGAGGAGATGGCGCCGGCGCTCGCGCGCTACGCCGAGAGCCGGCTGGCGCCACTCTGCCACTACTGCGGCGGCACGCTGCGGCCGCAGGTGGTGCTCTTCGGCGAGCCCCTGCCGCCCACCGCATGGGGCGTCGCCCTGACGCTCGTGGAGAAGGCGAGCGGATGCCTGTGCGTCGGCACGTCCCTGCAGGTCTACCCGGCGGCCGGCCTGGCCGAGGCGTTCGCCCGCTCGCGGCGACCGCTGGCGATCGTCTCGCTGCAGCCCACCGAGCTGTGGGACGACGCCGAGCTGCATCTGCTGCGCGCAGCCGAGGACATTCTTCCCGCCGTGGCGTCCATACTGCGCCCGGAGTCCGCTGAGTCCCGCTGAAGCTTCACCAGGAGGTCGTCCGGTGCAGGTCACCATTCGTCACAGCCCCGCGTACGCCATCGCTCGCTGCACGCTCGCAGGCGGCGAGGTGCTCAAGGTGCAGCCGGACGCGATGGTCGCGCACTCGCCGGGGGTCATCCTCTCGGCCGGCGCCGACGGCGGCGTCATGAAGGGCCTCAAGCGCAAGGTGCTCGGCGGCGAGTCCTTCTTCATCACGACGTACACCGCGCCCGCGCAGGGCGGCTGGGTGGACGTCGCGACCTACCTGCTCGGCGATGCGTTCTCGCTCGACATCGACGAGGGCCACGGCCTGCTGATCTCGCGCGGCGGCTGGGTCGCCTCGAGCACGGACATCGCCATCGACGCCAAGTGGGGCGGGCTCAAGAACCTGATGGGCGGCGAGGGCGGCTTCATCGTGCGCGCGACGGGCACCGGCACGATCGTGATGGGCTGCTTCGGGGCGCTGGACGTCTGGGATCTCGCCGCCGGCGAGACGTTCATCCTCGACACCAACCACATGGTCGCCTACGACGAGTCGGTCGACTACAAGCTGCGGCGCGCCGTCGAAGGCCGCTCGATCCAGTCGATGAAGAGCGGCGAGGGCTGGGTCTTCGAGTTCACGGGGCCCGGCCGCGTCTACGGGCAGACGCGCTCGCCGCAGTCGCTGACGAAGTGGCTCGAGAGCACGCTCACGCTGAGCAGCAGCTCGTCGACCGGGGCGGGCGCGATCGGCTCGCTGCTCACGCGCTAGTCAGGTCGTCATCTCCCCTTCGGGTGCCACGGCGCCCGCGACCGCATCGCGCACCGCGACCTTGACCGCTTCGCTCAGGGTCGGGTGCGCGAAGGTCGTCGCCAGCAGCGGCTGGAGGTCGCCGTCGCGGGTGTGCAGCGGCATGGTCAGCGTCGCGAGCATGTCGCCGGCGTGGGCCGCCATGATCGTCGCGCCCAGGAGCTTTCCGGTCGCGCGATCGATCACGACCTTCACGAACCCCTCGGTCTCGCCGATCGCGCGCGCCTTGCCGACCTCGCGCACGTTCTTGACGTGCGCGTGGACGTCGAGGCCGCGCTCGCACGCCTCGGCCTCGGTGAGCCCGACGGCCGCGACCTCCGGATCGGTGAACGTGACGCGCGGCATCGCCGTGTAGTCCGGCTCGTGGTGGGCGCCGCGGAGCGCGTTCTCGGCCACCTGAGGGCCCTCGTGCGTCGCGACGTGCGTGAACTGGAAGCGGCGGTGATCGCCGCCGATGGCGTCGCCGAGCGCCCAGACGCCCGGGGCGGTCGTGTGCAGGCTGGCATCGACGCGCGCGCCGCCGTCGTCGAGCGCGATGCCCGCCTCGGCGGGGTCCGACTCGTCCACGCGCGGCTCGCGGCCGGTCGCGATCAGCAGCGCCTCGGCCGTCACGCTGCCGCCGATCCAGTTCAGCTCGCGGCCCCCGGGCACCTCGCGCGCGCCGATCCTGCGCGCCCCCGTGACGACCGTCACGCCCTCGTGGCGCAGAACGCGCAGCAGCGTCTCGCGCGCCTCCGGCTCCTCGCCGCGCAGCGGCGCATCGCTGCGCAGCACCAGCGTGATCTCGACGCCGAGGCGGTTGAGGGCCTGTGCGAACTCGCACGCGATCGGCCCGGCGCCCCCGATCGCCAGCGAGCGCGGGAGCTCGGTGAGCTGCAGCAGCGCGTCGCTCGTGAGGAAGGCCGTGCTCTCGATGCCGGTGACGGGGGCGATCCACGGGCGCGCGCCCACGGCCAGCACCGTGGGGACATCGCGCAACGAGGTCTCGCCGTCCTCGCCGTCGACGACGAGCGCGCCGTCGCGGAAGCGCGCGTGTGCGCGCACCCACGGCACGCCGTTGCCCTGCAGGAGATCCTCGTAGAAGCGGCGTCCGTCGTCGATCACGCGGTGGACGCGGGCCATGACGGCACGGCCGTCGATCTCGACGGTCGCGCGCACGCCGAACTCGTGGCCCCGGCGCGCCCCGTGTGCGATCTCGGCTGCCCTGACCAGGGCCTTCGTCGGGATGCACCCGACGTTGATTCACGTACCGCCGAGCGCCTCCGGCTCGATCACCGCGACCCGCGCCCCGAGCCGGTGCGCGCGCATGGCGCACGCAATGCCGCCCATTCCGCCACCGACCACGACGAGCTCGGGCGCGTAGGTCTCGAGCTCGGTCACCCTGCGGTCAGACGAGCTCGGGCGCCACGCGGGCGATGGTCTCGTCGACCAGCTCGCGCCGGCCGTGCTCGGCATCGCGGCTGAGGATGCCGTGCTCGTCGACCCGGTACTGCCCGACCTTCATCAGCGGGGGCGAGTAGCAGTGGATCGAGACCGCGGGCTCACCCTCGGCATGTGCGACCGAGTGGATGTACCCGGCGGGTCCCTGACGCGTGTCGCCGTGCCGCAACTCGAGGGATGTGGCGCCGGCCGGCAGGCGGAGCTGCCGCTCGACGACCATGCCACGGGCGATCGCCAGGCCGACGTCGGAGATGTCGTGGTCGTGAAAGCCCGTGGACTGGCCGGGCATCCAGCAGAGCACCCAGATGTCGGTGCGCTCGTCCTCGAACAGCAGCCGGTAGCGGCGGCGTTCCGGGTCGGCGACCAGGAGCGGTTCCCACAGCTCCGGCCGGTCGCGGATGGCGATCGCGATCTGCTCGAGCTCGGCGGCCGAGAGCGTCGGGGCGTCCGGAATCAGCTCGCGCGTTGCCGCTGCGAGCTCCTGCGGTGGCGTCAGGACCTCGTCCCAGTCGATCGGGCCGGTCTCTGTGTGCTTCTCGCGCGTGACCATTGCTTGCTCAGTCTACCGCTTGGCACCCTTACCAGGCCATTGATGCAATCCCGGCTTAACCAGCGGGGATCGAGCGTGCGATCCGCACCAGCACGGCCCGGGGGAGATCGCCCTCGACGCGCACGATGAGTGCCTTGCGCTGCCACAGCAGCACGTTGCCGGCGAGCCGGAAGTGCGTCTGGTCGAACTGTGTTCCGTACTCGAACAGGAAGACGAGGTGCGGCTGGCCGGTCACGAGCAGCGCGGGCTCCGCGCCGATCGTCAGCTTCCTGACCCGCGACGAGCCCCCGAGCATCTTGTAGAGGTACTGCGCCTTGAGCGTGCCGCGGAGCATGCTCACGAGGACGCGCTTGCGCACGCCGAGCCGTGCGGCGACGGTGCGGGGCTCGTAGAGGAGCGAGACGTCGACCCCCAGGTGGAGCGGGTCCTCGTAGATCCCGTCGGGTTTCCCCAGCACCGACGGCTGGTGGATGCGCAGCTTCAGAGCGCTCTGCGCCTGGCGCAGCGAGACATGGCGGCCCAGTGACAGTCGCCGGGCGTCGGGCCCCACCGCGGGCAGGTGCGCGACGCGCACGACCGTCACGCCGCGCAGCCCGAACGTCTCCAGCACGCGCTCGCGCAGGCCGGGCGAGACGGCCAGGGCCGCTGCGGGCACGAGCAGCAGCAGGGCGAGCGCGAGCACGGCGACGCGCCGCCGGCGCCGCCGGCGCAGCGAGACCTGCCGCACCGCGCCGGCGATGCCCGCCGCGAGCGGCGGGGTCTCGGGGAAGCCGCCGGCGAGCCGCTGGAGATCGCGCTCGAGCGTCATTCCGGTTCCCCCAGGGTCTCGCGCAGGCGGCCGAGCGCGCGCGCCGTGCGCGACTTGACGGTGCCGACCGCGATGCCGAGCACGGCAGCGGTCTCCTGCTCGCCCAGATCGAGCACGTAGCGGCAGGCGATGACGCTGCGGTCGCGCTCGGGCAGGGCGGCGAGCGCCTCGCGCAAGCGCCCGTCGGCCGGCGTCGCGCCCTCGGCTGCGGGCGGCTGCCAGGCGAGCTCGGCCGCGGCGCGCTCGGCGAGTCCCTCGCGGCGCCGGCGGCTGCGCACGCGGTTGCGCGCCTCGTTGGCGACGATCGTGAGCAGCCAGGGCCGGAACTCCGCTCCCTGCCGGAACCGCCGCAATGCGAGCCACGCCCGCACGAACCCCTCCTGCGCGGCCTCCTCGGCATCGGCCGCGGAGCCCGTGATCAGGTATGCGGTGCGGAACGCGATCGCCTGGTGCTCCTCGACGAGGGACTCGTAGGCGCGCGCGTCGCCACGCCGCGCGCGCACGGCGCGGTCATCCGGCGCCTTGGCCCGGCCCTCCACGCGCCACTTCTACACCTCGGGCGCGCTCCGCGTTCCCGCGACCGGCTCCGGGAGGCGGAGGAGGCGGCCGATCCAGGCGGGCAGGTACCAGTTCCACTCGCCCATCAGCTTCATCAGCGCCGGCACGAGCAGTGCCCGGATGATCGTCGCGTCGATCGTGATCGCCGCGGCCAGGCCGAAGCCGAACTGCACGAGGCCGATCAGGCTGCCGAGCATGAAGCCCGAGAACGCGGCGACCATGATCGCGGCGGCTGCGGTCACGATCCGTCCCGTGCGCATCAGGCCGAGCGCGACGGCGCGCTCGGTGTCGCCCGTCTCGTCGTACAGCTCGCGCATGCGCGAGAGCAGGAAGACCTCGTAGTCCATCGAGAGGCCGAAGAGCATCGCGAACAGGAACATCGGGATCCACGCCTCGATCTGGTCGGCCTGCGGCAGGCCGATGATGCCGCCCCAGCCCCAGCGGAACGCCATCACGAGCAGGCCGTAGGTCGCGCCGACCGACAGCAGGTTGAGGATCACGGCCTTGAGCGGCAGGAGCAGCGAGCGGAACGCGCGCATCAGCACGAGGTAGGTGATGGCCAGCACTCCGAGCACGAGCCACGGGAAGAGCCCGTAGGCGCGGTTGATGAAGTCGACGCCGGCGGGCGGGCCGCCGCCGGCGTACACGCGCGTGCTGCCGAAGCGCGCTTCGGGCACGTAGGTGTGACGGAAGCGCTCGGCGAGCTTCTTGGCCTGATCCGTGCCGTAGTCGTGCCGGGTCGAGACGACGACGCGCGCGTAGCGGCCGGTCGGGTCGGGCGGCAGGTACGTGGGCAGACCCACGTCGGTCGGCGTCTGCACGATCGTGGCCTCGTGGTCGGCCCGCACCTCGGCGACGAGCCGGCGGATCGCCGGCTCGGCCGCGCGGATGCCGCCCGCGTGCCCGCTGTCGACGACGGCGATGAGCGGGGTGATCGTGCCGGGCCCGAGCGTGTGCTCGAGCAGCTCGAGGCCCTGGACCGCCTGCGACTGCGACGGCAGGCCCTTGCTGGAGCCGGGCGTGAGCGAGAGGAAGGGCGCGGGCAGCGCGAGCAGGATCAGGAAGCCCGCGGTCAGGCCGGCGACGATCGCGGGCCGCCGCATGATCGTCTCGGCGATGCGCGCCCACACGCCGGCGTCGCTGTCGGGGCGGAGGCCGATGAAGGGCACGCGCCACCGCAGCAGGCTCGCGCCGAAGATCGCGAGCAGCGCGGGCAGCAGCGTGAGGGCGGCGAAGATCGAGACGAGCGGGATGAGCAGGCCGCCCACGCCCATCGAGCGGATGAACGGCAGCGGGATCAGCACGAGGCAGGCCAGGCCGATGGCGACGGTCGCGCCCGAGAAGAGCACCGCGTGGCCGGCCGTCTGCATCGTCGTGCGCAGCGATCGGGTGACGTCGGAGCCGCCGATCAGCTCCTCGCGGAAGCGGTAGACGACGAGCAGCGAGTAGTCGATCGCGATCGCGATCCCGATCAGCGTGACGAGGTTCGTCACGTAGATGGCCATGTTCATCTCGTGCGCCACGACCCACAGGAGGCCGAGCGTGACGGGCACGGTGCCCGCGGCCATCAGCAGCGGCACGAGCGTCGCGGTCGCCGTGCCGAACACGATCAGCAGCACGAGGATCGCGATGGGGATCGCGATCTCCTCGCCCCGTTGCAGGTCGGCGTCGAAGACCGGCTGGAGGTCGTGGTTGATCGCGACCTGGCCGCTGACGTAGACGCGCCCGCCGCTGACGGCTCCGATCGCCTGGCGCATGCGCGCGGTGCGCAGCGAGGCCGGCTGCGGTTCGAGGCGCGTGTCGATCTCGGCGAAGTCGAGACCCGGCCCCGCGGGTTGTACGGGGCCGATGCGGGATTCCGGCAGGGCGCTCGCCGCGCGCTCGAGCGCCTGCGTCTGGGCCGCCGGCGCGATGTCGCCCGAGAACACGATGGTGAACGCCGAGTCGGGCCGCTGGCCGAAGTGGTCGGCGAGCAGTGAGCGCGCGTGCTCGCTCTCGGTGCCCGGCAGGTCGAAGCGGTTCGAGAGCAGGTCGTTGAGCTTCGTCCCGAAGAC
>CAZYYP010000140.1:0-9462 GCA_964651695.1 uncultured Gaiellales bacterium
GCGCGCAGGAGCGCTCGGTCAAGCTGCTGCAGGCGCCGCTGACCGGCCTCGGCACGGGCCTCCAGGAGGCAGCGGCCGAGAGCAACGAATGCGCGCTCTCCGAGTTCGCGTGGGCCGCGCAGGCGCTCATGGTCGAGGCGCGCTCGCTCACGCACCCGGTCTCGACCGAGACCGCCTCGACGCTGCTCGCCGAGGGCATCGAGGACCGCGTCACGATGGCGCCGCTCGGCGCCCGCCGGCTGAGCGAGCAGGTCGCGGTGGCCGAGGAGCTGCTGGCGATCGGTCTCGTCATCGCCGCCCAGGCCGTCGATGTGCGCGGCTGTGCGCCACTCGGCGCCGGCACGCTGATCGCCCACCGGCAGCTGCGCGAGCGCTACGCCTTCGTCGCCGCCGGCGAGTCGATCGGGCCCGACCGCACCGGCGTCGTCGAGCTCGTGCGATCGGGCGCTCTCGGTGCCGGCTGAGGCCCAGTCGCTGCGACCGTGGCTCGGCCGCCTCGCGGCCGGCGGGCGGCTGGTCGAGATCCCCGGGGAGCTCGATCCGGCGCGTGACGTCGCCGCCGCGCTGGTCGCGCACGACCGCGAGCCGGTCCGCATCGCGCACGTACGTGGCAGCTCTCTGCCGCTCGTCGCGAACCTGCTCGCGGGCCGCGCGCTGATCGGCGAGGCGCTCGGCACCGACGAGCACGGCCTGGGGCCGCTGCTCGTACGCGCCCTCGACGCTCCCCTCACTCCGGCAGTCGTCGGCACCGGTGCCTGCCAGGAGGTCGTCACGCGCGACCCCGACCTCGCGCAGCTGCCGATCCCGCGCTTCTTCGAGCAGGAGGGCGGCGGGTACATCACGGCCGGGTGCATCGTGGCGCGCGATCCCGAGACGGGCGAGCGCAACTGGTCGATCGCGCGCGTGCGACCGCTCGGCGGCTCGAGAGCGCTCGTCGGCATCGCGCCGAACCACCACCTCGCGGTCGCGGCACGCGCCGCGCGCGAGCAGGGCCGGCGGCTGCCGATCGCGGTCACGATCGGCAACCATCCGGCGCTGATGGTGGCGGCGTGTCTCTACCTGGCACGAGGCGAGGACGAGCTGCGCGTGGCGGGTGCGCTGCTCGGCGAGCCCGTGGCGCTCGTGCCCTGCACGCACGTGCCGCTCGAGGTGCCCGCCGGCTGCGAGATCGTGCTGGAGGGCGAACTCGATCTCGACGCGACCGTCGATGAGGGCCCCGTCTCGGAGTTCCACGGCGGCTACGAGCGCTACGGCAGCGCCGCCACGGCGAGCTTCCACTGCCTCACGCGCCGCAGCGACGCGATCTACCAGGCGGTCCTGCCGGGCTTCCATCCCGAGCACGCCCTGCTCGGCGCCGTCGCGATCGCAGCGGGCCTCGAGCGGCGCCTGCGCCGCGCCATCCCGTCGGTGCGGGCGGTCGCCGTGCCCGAGAGCGGCGCCGGGCGGCTCTCGGCCGTCGTGGTACTCGGCGAGCACGGCCCGGGCGACGCCCGCGACGCCGCGCTGGCCGCGCTCGGAGCCGTCAACCTCGTCAAGCTCGTCACGGTCGTCGACGACGACGTCGATCCCTGGGACGACGCCGCGGTGGCCCACGCGGTCGCGACGCGCGTGCACTTCGACCGCGACCTCCACGTCCTGCCGGCGATGCGCGCGGACCGCGCCGAGCCGCTCGAACGCGACGGGGCGATCGCGAAGCTCGCGATCGACGCCACGCGCACCGCGGGCGACCGCTCCGACTGGACGCGCGCGGTGCCCTCGTGACGCTCGAGACCGGCACCGTGGCGGCCTACCTCGTGGAGCGCGGCGTCGTGCCGGCCGGGAGCGAGCTGACGGTCGAGGAGCTGAGCGGCGGGGTCTCCGGGACGGTGCTCGCCGTGCGCGGGCCGGGCGTCGCACTCGTCGTCAAGCAGGCCCTCCCGCGCCTGCGCGTCGCCGAGGAGTGGAACGCGCCCGCCCGGCGCACCTCCACGGAGGCCGCGGCGCTGCGGCTCGCGGCGCGCCTGATCCCGGGCCACGTCCCGCCGGTCGTCGACAGCGACGAGCAGACGCACGTGCTGGTCATGCAGCACGCTCCGCGCGGGTGGCGCAACTGGCAGGCCGAGATGCTCGCGGGTCGCGTCCACGCGGGATCCGGCAGCTGGGCGGGCGACACGCTCGGGCGACTGCATGCCGCGACGGCGGGCGACGAGGAGGTCGCGTCGGCCTTCGGCGACTACGAGGCCTTCACGCAGCTGCGCCTCGAGCCGTATTACGGAACCGCCATGGCGCGACTCCCCCAGCTCGCGCCCGCGCTCGCGCCACTCGTCGAGGAGCTGCGCGACGCTCGCATCTGCCTCGTGCACGGCGACTACGCACCCAAGAACATGCTGCTCGGGCGCGACGGCTCGTGGCTGCTCGACGCCGAGGTCGCGCATGTGGGAAACCCGGTCTTCGACCTCGCGTTCTTCCTCGCATTCGCGCTCCTCACGGCGGTTCAGAAGCCCGAGCTCGCCGCCGCCTGCAGCCGGCTCGCCGAGAACTTCTCCGCCGCCTACGCGCGCCGGGCCGGGGCGGTCGCGCCCTCCGCGCCGTCGATCAGCGCGCACACGGGCGCGATGGTGCTCGCGCGCACCGACGGCCGGTCGCCGGCGGCGTTCCTCAAGCCGGCCGGTGTGCGGCGCGCCCGCGCCCTGGGACGGCGCCTCCTGCTGGAACCGGACCTCGAGCTCGCGAAGGTCGTAGCCTCGTGCGCGTGAACGATCGCTCGATCGAGCGCGTCATCGCCTTCGAGGCGCTCGACTCGCGCGGGACGCCGACGGTGGCCTGCGCGATCGTGCTGGCCGGCGGCACCGAGGCCTGCGCGATCGTGCCGTCCGGCGCCTCGACGGGCCGCCACGAGGCCCAGGAGCGGCGGGACGGCGGGGAGCGCTACGGCGGCCGCGGCGTGCGCGCTGCGGTGGCCGCGGTCAATGGCGAGATCGCCGCTCTGCTGCGCGGCCGAGATGCCGCCGATCAGGCTGTGATCGACGCGGCGCTGCGCGACCTCGACGGCACCCCGGCGCTCGCGCGCCTGGGCGGCAACGCTGTCCTGGCGGCCTCGGTGGCCTGTGCGCTCGCCGCCGCCGCGGCCGCGCGCGAGCCGCTCTGGCGGTTGCTCGCGCCCACGACGACGCCCCTCCTGCCGCTGCCGATGGTCAACGTGCTCTCCGGCGGGGCGCACGCGGGGCGCGCCGTCGACGTCCAGGACGTGCTCGTGATCCCGGTCGCCGCGACGACGTTCGCCGAGGCGATCGAGCACGCCGCGCTGGTGCGCGCCGGCGCCGCGGCCGAGCTTCAGGCCCGGGGGCACGGCACCGCTCTCGTCGCCGACGAGGGCGGGCTGGCCGCGCCGCTCGAGTCCAACGAGGAGGCGCTCGAGGTCGTCAGCCGCGGCATCGAGCGCGCAGGCATCGATGCGGCGCTCGCGCTGGACGTGGCTGCCACGCAACTCGCCGACGGAAACGGCTATCGCCTCGCGCGCGAGGATCGGCGCCTCGACGGGGCGGCGCTGGCGCGCGAGATGGTCGGGTGGGCGCAGCGTTACCCGCTGGTCTCGATCGAGGATCCCCTGGGCGAGGACGACTGGGACGGCTGGCGACTCGTGACCGAGCTGCTCGGAGAGTCACTGCAGTTGCTCGGCGACGACCTCTTCGCGACCTCGACGGAGCGCCTCGCGCACGGCATCTCCACGGGCGTCGCGAACGCCGTGCTCGTCAAGCCCAACCAGGCCGGCACGCTCTCGGACGCGCGCGCGGCGCTCGACCTGGCCCACCGCGAGGGCTACGCGACCGTCGTCTCGGCGCGCTCGGGCGACACCGAGGACGCCTGGCTCGCCGACCTCGCGGTCGGCTGGCGCGCCGGCCAGATCAAGGTCGGGTCGACGCAGCGCTCGGAGCGCACGGCGAAATGGAACCGCCTGCTGCGCATCGAGGCCGAGCATCCCGGCGCCGAGCTCGCGCCGTGGAGGGTCGCGCAGCCGCGGCCCGCCGCATCTCCGGGGGGCGCATCGTGAGTGCGCGGGTGCTCGTGACCGATCACGCGTGGCCCTCGCTCGAGATCGAGCGCCGCATCCTCTCCGAGGTCGGTGCCGAGCTCGTCGTGGCGCCGGCCGGCGACGACGAGGCGCTCGTCCGGCTCGCCGCGGGCGCCGACGCGATCCTCACGAACTGGCGCCGCGTCCCCGAGGCCGCGCTCGAGGCGGCGACGCGCTGCCTCGTCGTCGCCCGCTACGGCGTGGGCCTCGACAACATCCCGGTCGCGCGCGCGACCGAGCTCGGGATCCTCGTCGCCAACGTCCCCGACTTCTGCGTCGAGGAGGTCTCCGACCACGCCATGGCGCTCCTTCTCGCGTCCGCCCGGCGCGTCGTCGCATTCGCGCGCTCGACGCGTTCCGGGGCGTGGGATCTCGCCGGCCTCGGCGCAGGGCTGCCGCGGCTGCGCGGCCAGCGGCTCGGCATCGTCGGCTTCGGCAACACCGCACGGGCGCTCATCCCGAAGGCCCAGGGCTTCGGCCTCGACGTGATCGTCACCACGCCCCGCCTGCCGGCCGGGCGGGACGCCGCGACCGGTGCCGAGACCACTGCGGACCTCGCCCACCTGCTCGCCGTCTCCGACTACGTCTCGCTGCACGCGCCCTCGACCCCGGCGACGCGCGGGCTGATCGGCGAGCGTGAGCTGCGGGCCATGAAGCCGACCGCCTATCTCGTCAACACCGCGCGCGGGGCGCTCGTGGACGAGACGGCGCTCGTGCGCGCGCTCCGGGAGGGCTGGATCGCCGGAGCGGCGCTCGACGTGCTCGCCGAGGAGCCGCCGCCCGCCGACCACCCGCTGCTCGCGCTCGCCAACGCCATCGTCACCCCGCACGCGGCGTTCTTCTCGGAGACCGCCATCGCCGAGCTGGAGACCAAGGCAGCCGGGAACGTCGCCTCCGTGCTGCGCGGCGAGCTGCCTGCCACCGTGGTCAACCCCGAGGTCACGGCCCTCCCCGCCTATCGCCTCGGGTCCTCTACGGTCTGAGCGATGCGCTACCTCTCGACTCGCGGGCAGGCCCCGGCGCTCGGCTTCTGCGATGCCATGCTCGCGGGCCTCGCCTCCGACGGTGGCCTCTACGTGCCCGAGCAGTGGCCGGTGCTGCCGAGCCCGCGGGCGCCCGAGCCGTACGCGAGCGTGGCCGCTCAGGTCGTCGGCGCGTTCGCAGGCGACGAGCTGGACCCGGCGCTGCTCCAGCGCCTCTGCGAGGACGCCTACGCCGGCTTCCGTCACCCGGCGGTCTGCCCGCTCGTGCAACTCGATGCCGGCGAGTGGCTGCTCGAGCTCTTCCACGGCCCGACGCTGGCGTTCAAGGATCTCGCGCTCCAGCTCGTCGGTCGTCTCTTCGACCACGTCCTGACCGTGCGCGACGAGCGCATCACGGTGCTCGTCGCGACCTCGGGCGATACGGGGTCGGCGGCGATCTCGGGCCTCGCATCCTGCAGTCGCGCCGAGATCGTCGTGCTCTACCCCGAGGGCCGCGTGAGTCCCGTGCAGCGCCGCCAGATGACGACCGTCGACGCCCCGAACGTCCACGCCGTCGCGCTCGACGGCACGTTCGACGACTGCCAGCGGATCGTCAAGGAGTGCTTCGGCGACGAGGCGTTCCGCGAGCGCGTGGGCCTCGCGGCGGCGAACTCCATCAACTGGGCGCGCGTCGCCGCGCAGGTCGCCTACTACGTGTGGGCGACTTCCGCGCTCGGTGGGCGCGGGCTCGCGTTCGCCGTTCCCACGGGGAACTTCGGCAACGTGCTCTCGGGCTGGGTCGCACGTGCTTCGGGCCTTCCGCTGGAGCGGCTCGTGATCGGCTCCAACGCCAACGACATCCTCCCGCGCCTGCTCGCGACCGGTCGCCTGGAGGCGCGCGGCGTCGTGCCCACCCTGAGCCCGAGCATGGACATCCAGGTCTCGTCGAATCTCGAGCGCCTGCTCTTCGAGCTCTACGGGCGCGACCCCGAGCGCACGGCGGGCGAGCTCGGCGCCTTTGCCCGCACGGGATCGCTCACGCTCGACGGCGCATCCCTCGCAGCGCTGCGCGAGCTGTTCGAGGCGACCGCGTTCGACGATCACGCGACGCTCGCCGCGATGGAGGAGGAGTACGAACGCACCGGCACGCTGCTCGATCCTCACACCGCGGTCGGCCTGGCCGCGGGCAGGGCCAGGAGCGGCGCGCGCGAGGTGCCGCTCGTCGCGCTGGCGACGGCTCATCCCGCCAAGTTCCCCGCCGCGGTCGAGCGCGCGACCGGCATCGCGCCGGCGCTCCCGCCCGCGCTCGCCGACCTGCACGAGCGCCCCGAGCGGATCGAGCACGCTGCGGCCGATACCCGTGCCGTGCAGCGCCTCGTGGAGCGTCTGGCAGCCAGGTAGGAGCGGCCTTCAGGCGGGCGAAGAGACCAGTTCCGCCGCGGGCGTCTCGACGTAGACGCCCACCTCGACCTCGCGGAGGCGCACCAGCCCCGGGACGGCGAGCAGCAGCAGCGCGCCGAACAGCACACCGACGGCCCAGTACCCGACGCCCGAGAGCACGGCGCCGGCGGAGAGCGACGCGGCCGCCGCGAAGCCGGCCACGACGAAGTCGTTGGAGGCCGTGAGGACGCCGCGCTCACGCGGCGAGGTGATGTCGGCGAGCACGGCGGTGCCGGAGACGAAGCACGCCGCCCAGCCGAGGCCGAGCAGGAAGAAGAACGGGGTGATCAGCGGCGAGGCACCGGTGATGGCCGTCCCGAATGCCCCGACAGCGCAGACGCCGAGCCCGTAGAGGCTCGTGCGGCGCCGGCCGATGCGGTCGGCCAGCATGCCGACCGGGTAGGCGAGCGCGAACATGCCGATGAAGTGCGCGGCCATCAGCAGCTGCACCTGCCAGTCGGCCCAGCCGTTGTCGCCGAGCTCGATCGAGGTGATCGACATCACGCCGACCATCGCCGCCTGCGCGAGCGCCGTTGCGAGCATGGCGGCGCGGGCCGGGCCCAGGCGCAGCAACTCGCTGCGCGGGCGCGGCGGAGGCGGCTCCGCGATCGGCGGCAGCTTGCGGTACCAGCGCGTCAGGTCGGATGCGACGGCGCGCGGGTCGGGGCGCATCGTCGCGATCAGCCAGAGCGCGATCAGCCCGAGCACCGGGACACACAGGAACGGGCCCGCGGAGCGCACGACCCCGAGGGCTCCCGCGGTGCCGCCCGCCGCGATCGCGATCAGCGGCCCTGCCACCGCGCCGATCGCACCCGCCGTGGCGACGGTGCCGACGCCGCGACCGCGCAGCATCGGCGGGTACAGATCGGCCGCGGCGGCCCGGCCGAGCATTGCGGGCCCCTGGCCGCTGCCGAAGACCGCCGTGCCGAGCACGAAGAGCGGGAAGCTGCCGATCGAGATCGCGAGGCCGCAGACGAGCGCGCCGAGACCGAGCAGGCCGAGCCCGGCGAGCAGCACCGGCTTACGTCCCAGGTTCTGCGCGACGCTGCCGACGACGAAGAGCGACAGCATGCTGAACAGGAACGCGATTCCGACACTGGTGCCGGCCAGGCCCTCGTGACCCGAGAGTCGCTTGGCGGCCACCGCGCCGACCGTCGCGTTGAGCGGCAGCGACGCGCTGACGAAGATCTGGGCCCCGGCGAGGCGTCCCGTGGCGCGTGCGAGCTCGCGTGGAACGATCAGATCGAGACCGGATGCGCCCACCGGCGAAGTGTGGCGCACGCGCTCGGCCCGCGCCCCGCGAACGCGCGCGGTACCCTGACAGCCACGTGGGCCACAATCTCTGGTTGCTCTGGCTGGTCATCGGGCTGAAAGTGCCGCTGGTCGGCCTGTTCTACTTCATCTTCCGCGTCATGCGAAACCAGGACCGGCGCTGGGAGTCGGGCGAGTACGACGGCGGCTGGGACGATCACAACGGAGGCGGAGGCGGAGGCGGAGGCGGCGAGCCGCGCGTGCAGCCGCCCAAGCCGCCCGGCGGCCCCGGCATCCGCCGCCGGCAGCCGAAGCCGCGCCCGCCCCAGCCCGCCGTGCGCGGCATTCCCCTGCGCCGCCCGCCACGCCGCCGCGCGCAGCCCCTGCGCACACACGATCCGCGCCCCGTGCCTCATCGCACCGGGTCGTGAGCCGGCAGCTACGCTGGGAACGGTGACCAGATGCACTTCCTGATCCTCGGGTCCGGCCCGGCCGGGTACGCCGCGGCGGCCACCGCCTCTGCGCTCGGGGCCGATGTCACCATCGTCGACCGCATGGCGCTCGGCGGCAACTGGACGATGACCGACGGCATCCCGTCGAAGACGCTGCTGCAGGTCGCCTCGTCGATGGCCGAGATCGAGCGCGCGGAGTCGCGCGGGCTCGTCTTCCAGCACGGCCGCCCGATGGTCGACCTGCTGCGCGCCGAGGCGCACGCGCGCTTCGTCGGCCAGCACCAGTCGCGCGGCGTGCGCGAGCGACTCGACCTGATCGAGGCGAAGATCATCTACGGCCAGGGCGCCATCGAGAGCGACGGCGTGCTGATCGCGACGACCGAGCGCGGCCCGCAGCGCATCGAGTACGACCATCTGCTCGTGTGCACGGGCGCGGCCCCGTGGGAGCCCCCGTTCGCACAGGTCGACCACCAGCGCGTGCTCAACACCCGTGACGTGCTCGGCCTCCACGACCTGCCGGAGGAGCTCCTCGTGGTCGGCGCCGGCGCCACCGGATGCGAATTCGCCGAGTTCTTCCAGAGCTGCGGCTCACGCGTGACGCTGCTCTCCTCGCGCCCGCAGATCCTGCCCTCCGAGGATCGCGACATCGCCGACGTCGTGCACGAGGCGTTCCTCGGGCGCGGCATGGCGATCGAGCCAAACGCGCGCGCGTCGAACGTCGAGCGCGACGGCGACTTCGTGCACGTCACGGCAGAGGACGGGCGCCGCTTCCGCGGTACCCACGCGATCATCTGCATGGGCATGCGCGCCGACACGGCCGAGCTCGGCCTCGAGTCGGTCGGCGTCGCGGTCGGTCCGCGTGGCGAGATCTCGATCGACGGTCGCTGCCGCACCGGCAACGAGCGCATCTCGGCCGCCGGCGATGTCACGGGCGGCTGGATGCTGGCCTCGACCGCCGCGATGCAGGGCCGCATCTCGGCGCTCTCGGCGCTTGGCCGCCCGGTCGACCCGATGGGCCTGGATGCAATCGCCGGCACGGTCTTCACACGGCCCGAGGTCGCGGGCGTCGGGCTCACCGAGAGCAGGGCCGAGGAGCAGGGCGTGCGCGTCGCGGTCACCCGCCAGCCGCTGCGCGCGAATCCGCGCTGCATCATCGCCGGGCAGTCCGACGGCATGATCAAGCTCGTGTGGGATCCCGACAGCGGCCGCGTGCTCGGCGGCTCGATCGTGGGCTATCGCGCCTCCGAGGTGATCACGACGGTCGCGCTCTGCGTCAAGGCGCAGCTCACGGTCGACACGCTCGCCG
>CAZYYP010000141.1:0-9304 GCA_964651695.1 uncultured Gaiellales bacterium
GGGTGCCCGGCACCTCGCGGGCGCTCGGCGCGCGACGTGCACGGGGTCGCGGTGACTCGTATCGGCCGCTCTGGACGCAAGCTGAGCGATCCGAGAGAATCCGGCGGATGCGCGGTCAGGCACGTTCCACCGCCGGTCTCGGCGTCCTCGCCGCGGCCGTGCTGGCCCTTCCGGCGGCTGCGCCCGGGTCGGCGCACATCCCCATGGGCCCGAGCGCGCGCGACTGCGCGACGGCCTGGAGTGGGGCGAGCAGTCCGGCCCAGCGCGCCCGCGTGGCCGCTTCCCGGCCGCTGCGGGCGTGGATCATCCCGACGACCACGCCGTCGTGCGTGATCCACTTCCTCCTGCCCGGGAAGCGCGTGCTGACCGCGACGTCGCCGTGGCCGGACAGTGGCGGCATGCGCTGGCAGGTGACGCTGAGGCGCCGCTCGTCGTTCTCGACGAGCAACGCGCGGATCGCGTCGCACGCCAAGCTGCTCGCCATGGGGGCGCAGGCGGGCGTGCGCTCCCCGGTGCGGCCGTCGCCCACGGTCGCCACGTGCCTGGCGGCCTGGAACGGACGGGCTCTCGTGGCGCGGCGCGCGTTCGCCGGGGCCACCGTACGCGCGGTCACGCTGATCGCCGAGCGTGCACCCGCGGGCGCCATTGCGGTCGACGGTGTCATCGCGTCTGCCGGCGCAGCATCCGCCCCGTCGCTCTCATTCGGACCGCAGGCGTGTGTCCTCACCGTCCCGCTGACTCCGACGCGCCTCGAACGGGTCTCCGGTAGCTGGTACTTCGGCACCGTCACCGCCTGGCGCACGCGCACCGAGACAGCCACCTCCGCCGCCCGGGCGCCGAACGCCCGCCTGCTCCCCGACGGCGTGCTCCAGCTCGGCCGGTAGGCCCCCGCGACACGACGACCGGCGGCCCCTGAACCGGCACGTGGCGTTTCAGATCCCGTGCGCGGGGCACCAAGCTGCGCGCGGCCGGTCTCGGTGGGCCGCCCTCCAGGGGGAGAGACAGATGCGACTTCGGAGACGTACCGCCGTGCTCGGCGCGCTGACGGCTGCGCTGGGACTGCTGGTGGTGGGGGGCGTCGTCGCCTCGACGCGATCCACCGACGAGGGCGCGCTGCAGCCGACGCGCCGGCCGGCGCAGCAGGGGATCGAGCGCAAGGTCAACGCCCTGCTTCAACAGATGACCCTCCACGAGAAGCTGCAGCAACTGCAGCTGCTCTCCGACGGGCAGATCAACGACGCGGAGGCCAAGGACGGCGTCGGCGGGGTGTTCAGCCTCACCGACCCGGCCAAGATCAACGAGTTCCAGCACCAGGCGGTCGACAACTCACGCCTGCATATCCCGATCCTGTTCGCCTACGACACGATCCACGGCTATCGCACGATCTTCCCGATCCCGCTCGCAGCGGCGAGCAGCTTCGATCCCTCGGTCGCGACTGCGGACGACACCATCGCCGCACGCGAGAGTGCCACGGTCGGCATCAAGCAGATCTACAGCCCGATGGTCGACGTGTCGCACGAGCCGCGCTGGGGCCGCATCTCCGAGGGCGCCGGCGAGGATCCGTACGTCGGCGCCGTGTTCGCAGCGGCACGCGTCAAGGCCGCCCAGGGCAGCGACTACTCGGCGCCCGACAAGGTCGTCGCCAGCGTCAAGCACTTCGCCGCCTACGGCCAGCCGGAGGGCGGCCGCGAATACAACACCACCGACATGTCGGAGTCGCGGCTGCACAACATCTACCTGCCGCCGTTCAAGGCCGCGATCGACGCCGGTGCCGACACGGTGATGTGCTCGTTCAACGCCATCAACGGCGTTCCGGGATGCGCGAACTTCGAGCTCGAGACGCAGTTGCTCAAGGGCGACTGGGGGTTCGACGGCTTCATCGAGAGCGACTACACCGCCGTCTCCGAGCTGCGCACCTGCCCGCCCAAGCTGCCTGACAGCGGCCCCTGTGGTCACGGTGTCGCAGCTGACGGTGCGGACGCCGCGCAGGCCGCGCTCAACGCGGGCACCGACTCCGAGATGGTCTCGACGAACATCCGCGACAACGGCGCACAACTGCTTGCGCAGCACCGCATCACGATGGCACGCGTCAACGACGCGGTGCGCCGCATCCTGCGCGTCAAGTTCCGCGCCGGGCTGTTCGATCATCCGTACGTCGATCAGGCCAAGGCCGTCGCTCCGTCGAGCTTCCTCACGGCCTCCGATCGCGCCGCCGCGCGCAGCGCGGCGAGCGAGTCGATGGTGCTGCTCAAGAACGACGCATCCACGCTCCCGCTCGATCCGGCCAAGTCGGTCGCGGTGATCGGCCCGCTCGGCAACGACCAGCACGACATGCTCGGCCCGTGGTGGGGCCAGGGCAAGGACGAGGACGCCGTCACGCTGTTCGCCGGCATCAAGGCGCAGAACCCGAACACGACGTTCACCGCGGCGTGCTCGATCGTCAACGCGGATCCGCCCGCCGCGACGGCCGGCGACGTGTGCGGCTCGGACGCGGGGTTCGCGGCTGCCGTGACCGCGGCCCAGTCGGCCGACCAGGTCGTGCTCGCACTCGGCGAGAGCAGGGAGCAGACGGGCGAGGCCGCCGCACGCAGCACCATCGACCTGCCGGGCAAGCAGCAGGAGCTGATCGATGCGATCAAGGCGACGGGCAAGCCGTTCGTCGTCGTCCTCTTCAACGGCCGCCCGCTCACGCTGACGGACGTTGCAGCCTCGTCGCCGGCGATCCTCGAGGCCTGGTACCCGGGTGTCGAGGCCGGCAACGCGGTGGCCGACGTGCTCTTCGGCAAGGTGAATCCCGGCGGCAAGCTCCCGGTCTCCTTCCCGCGCTCGGTCGGTCAGATCCCGATCTACTACGACCACGAACCCACCGGGCGCCCGTGCGACGTCGGCTCGAAGTACAACTCGCGCTACCGCGACCTCGCCTCGTGCGATCCGCTGTACGCGTTCGGCTACGGCCTGAGCTACACGACGTTCTCGGTCACGAACCTGCGGCTGAGCTCGCACAGCGTGTCCAAGAACGGCTCGGTCACGGCCTCCGTGGATGTGACCAACACGGGCGCCGTCGCGGGTGACGACGTGGTGCAGCTCTACATCCACGATCCGGTCGCGAGCATCTCGCAGCCGGTGCGCAGGCTGCGCGGCTTCCAGCGCCTGACCCTGGCGCCCGGCGCCATGCAGACCGTGACGTTCACGCTCGACAAGAGCGACTTCGGGTTCTACGACAACCGCGCCCGGTTCGTCGTCGAGCCCGGCGACATCGACGTCTACGCCGGCGACAGCTCCGCCGCCGACCTGACGCAGTCGTTTACGGTGACGGGCTAGACAGCGCAGCGGGCCGTGGCGGGGTGGGCGCAGGTTGCGCGCCCGGCCACGGCCCCCGGCAGGGAGATCCGAGGAGGTGCAGATGGCGGCGCACGACACCGATGCCGACGACAGCGACGAGACCGAGACGGTGCTGGACGCCGACGATCCGCCCGAGGCGGTTCTGGCCAATCCGGGCATCGACCGCCACGACTTCGCCGGCGAGTGGGAATCCGTCTGGGAGGATGTGGCGACGGACCCCGCCGAGAGCCTCCCGAACCTCGAGGACATCGTGCGCCGGCTGCTCGAGCGCCACGGATACGTGCTCGACAGCGACGACCCGGCGGCGCGCGGCGAGGAGATCGAGGTGCTCGCTCCCTACTGGTCGGCGCGCGAGGCCTCGGAGGCGATCCGCGACGGCGAGGAGGTCGACGGCGGTGACGTCGTGCAGGCGATCGCCGATCTGAAGGAGATCTACGAGTCGCTCATCGACCGCGTCGAGGGCGACGTCCGCTGACGCGACGCCGTGCGGGAAAGATCTGACCGAGACGCGGGCCGGCTCGCGATGCCGGCGGCTTCCCGCGCCTCGGTCGTCGACATCGGGGCTAGGCAGGCACAGCCGACGTCGAAGGTGCGCGGGACGGGCGGGCAGCCGGTCCGACGTCCTGAATTCGATGGGTCATGACAGATCTCGCGTCACGCTCGAGGCACAGCGGAGTCCGGCGTCGAGCGCCGTGTCGTAGGACGCGGTCTGAACGGCGATCCGCGTGGTCGTCTCGGGCGGAAAGGGCGCATGCGCCGTGGCGTCGGGCTTCGCATCGATCGTGTGCGCGAGCTCGATCAGGCGCTTCACGATCCCGGAGGCGCCGATGAGGCGGACGCGGCCGGCGACGTCGCCCTCGACGGCGCGCAGCAACGCCCGCAGTCCGATCAGGTCGAGGAACCGCAACTCGCTCAGGTCGATGACGCCCGGAGGCGACGCTTCGCGCGTCCGCAACAGCTCGCCTTCGAGCAGCTCGACCGTGTGCAGATCGAGCTCGCCGATCAGGCTGAGCGTGACACCACCCGAGCCGTCCTGACGCCGCACCACCGCGAGTGGGGGGGTTCGATACGAAGGACTCATTTCCCCGACTCCGATCCAGGAGGATCCGCTGTGCGCGGCGCCTACCGGGGTCAGGGTGGCCAGTGATCGATCACGTGCGTGGGATCGATCCCTTCGGATTGTAACCGATAACACGAGTTTGTGGGAAGTCGCTGATACCGGCCTCCGCGAAAGGCTCGGCTACCGTGCGCGACGTCGACGAGGAGGTGGGCGATGGCAGGGGACGAGGCGGATGTCATCGTGCTCGGGCTCGGCGGGATCGGCAGCGCGACCGCCTACTGGCTCGCGCGCGCCGGCGCGCGAGTGATCGGCCTCGAGCGCTTCGCGCTCGGGCACGATCGCGGTGCCTCGCAGGATCACTCGCGGATCATCCGGCTCTCCTACCACGATGCGGCCTACGTGCGACTCGCGCAGGCCGCCTACGCATCGTGGGCCGAGGTTTCGGCGGAGGCCGGCGTCGAGCTCGTGATCGAGACCGGCGGTCTCGACATCTTCCCGGCGGAGGACGCGTTCGACCGCACCGCCTACACGAGCGCCATGGACGCCTGCGGTGTCGTCTACGAGCGGCTCGACGGCGCCGAGGCGATGCGCCGCTTCCCCGAGTTGCGCGTGGCCGAGTCGACCGAGGTGCTCTTCCAGGAGCGGACGGGCATCGCCGCCGCTGCCCGGGCGAACGCCGCCCATCAGCGCCTCGCGCGCGCTCACGGCGCCGATCTCCGCGAGCACGCGCGCGTCGAGGCGATCTCGGCCGCCGCCGGGGAGGTCTGCGTGACCGTTGAGGGGCGGCCGATCCGCGCTGCGCAACTCGTGCTGTGCGCCGGGCCGTGGACGAACGACGTGCTCGCGCTGCTCGGCCGGCGCCTCAACCTCGCCGTCACGCGCGAGCAGGTGCTCTACCTCGAGCCGCAGGATGCCGCGGCCTTCGCCCCCGAGCGCTTCCCCGTCTGGATCTGGATGCAGGAGCCCTGCTACTACGGGTTCCCCGTGTTCGGCGAGCCGGCCGTCAAGGTGGCCCAGGACGGCGGCGGCGCGGAGACGACGGCGGACGGCCGCTCGTTCGAGCCCGACGGGGCCAATCGTGCGCGCCTGGTCGAGTTCATGCGCGCGACGTTTCCGCGCTCGGTCGGGCGCGAGCGCCTCGTGAAGACCTGCCTCTACACGCTGCCGCCCGACCGCGACGTCGTTCTCGACCGCCTGCCGGGCCATGACGGCGTGCTGCTCGCGGTCGGCGCCGGGCATGCCTTCAAGTTCGCCACGCAGATCGGGCGCATCCTCACCGAGCTCTCACTCGGGGGCACGACGCCCCACGACATCTCGCTCTTCCGCGCCGATCGCGGCGCGCTCCACGACGCCGGCGCCCCGCGCACCTGGCACGTGTGAGCAGCGTTCCGGCCGGATCAGAGGGAGGCGCGGCCGGCTGAGGCGAGCGCATCGCGCATCGACCCGAGCCGGAGCGCGAGGTCGGCGCGCGAGCGCTCGAGGTGCCGCTGCAGCGACTGCTCGATCCATGCACCCGATGCGCGGGAGCCGGGCTCGCGCCGAAGCGACGCGAGCTCCTGCCAGAGGTTCGGGCTGGCGGTGGGATGACTGCGAGCACCCCAGGAGGCACGCGGATGGCCGGCGAGCCGGCGCTCCCGCGAAACCCCGAAGGCCTCCTCCGAGAGCGTGCGGGCGAGCGCGTTGTCGCCCACGCGCGCCAGCTGCCGGATGGCCGCGCGGCGGTCGCCGCGACCGAGCGCTGCGAGCGCGGCCGCGAGGCGCTCGGCGTCGCGCGCCGCCTGCGTGTGCGGGTAGCCCGTGGTTCCGTGCGCGTCGACGGCGCAGAGTCCGCGCCCGACCGCGGTGAACGCCGCCCGTCCGCGCACGGCGGCGTGATCGCGCGCGGCCGCGGCCAGCTCGGCGCCCGGCGCCCCGAGGCCCGCGGCGAGGCGTGCGAGCTCGCGCGCCCGGGCGCCGTGGTCGAGAATGCCGCCGGGGTTCGCGTCGGCGCTCAGCAGCAGGGCGCAGTAGAAGCGGCAGAGCCGCTCGAGGTGGGCGAAGTCGACGATCGCCGCCGTGTCGAACTGCGTGTGGTACTCGCTGCGCATGAAGCTGCGCTCCCACGTGTAGGCCGAGACGCCGGGGACGCCCGAGATCAGGAACGGCCACAGCTCGGTGCCGGTGACCGGCGGGCCGTGCGTGTACCAGCCGCTCGTCAGCCAGCCCTCGGCCGCGCCCGCGCGCGCGAGCCGCCGTGCCCAGCGTGTGAGCTCGCGCGGCGCCTCGATCAGGAGGCGCAGCTCGGGATGGCCGCTCGCCTCGATGTTGAGGTGGAAGGGCGAGGCGGCGCCCCAGTCGGGGTGCGTGGCGCTGATCTGCGCCCAGGCCCCGGTGCACCAGCCGTAGGCGCTGTCGGTGAGGCCGTACTCCTCGCCGGTGCGCGAGGTGAAGCAGATCGTGTGCCGGGGCCGGTGGCGCGCGCCCGCGAGCGCGCGCGCGAGAGCCAGCGTCGCGGCGACGCCGGTGGCGTTGTCGAAGGCGGCGCTGAACCAGCCGTCGTGGTGGGCTCCGACGACGATCGGGCCGCCGGGCCCCGTACCGGGCAGGTACCCGACGACATTGCATCCGGGTGAGCCCGGCGTGAGGTCGGCGTCCAGGGTCAGGCGCACCTCCAGCGGGCGCGCGCGGTTGGCCGCCCGCAGCTCCGCCGCGTCCTCCTTGCACATCGTCACGAACGGCGGGGCGCCCGCGAACCAGTGCGAGCCGAACGATCCGAGCGCGCGCGGCGACTGGTAGAACGGGCCGCCCTCGGGGCAGTTGAGGATGATGCCGGTCGCCCCGCGAAGCCCGAGCTCGAGGGCGACGTCGCTGGGCGCGACCTTGAGGCTGCGCCAGTCGAGCAGCGCGATGCGGCCACTGAGATCGATGCGGTCGAGGCGCCGTCGCTCGCCGGCGCCCACGTCCGCGAGTGCCGCCGTTACACCCCCCGTCCCGGTCGGTGGGGCGCCTCCCATCGAGGCGCAGCGGTACTCGGCGCCCCCCGTCACGGCGACGCGCGCGTCGTGCAACCGCCAGCCGTCCACCGCGACCGTCTCGAGCGCGACGTCGGCGAGGCCGATCTCGCGCAGCTCGCCCGCGACGAAGCCGGCAACGGCGCGATCCTCGGGCGTGCCGGTCGCCCGGAATCCGAGCGAGCTCGAGCCGATCGAGGCGAGGCGTTCGACGACGTGGCGAAGGTAGGCGGCGTCGATCGGCGCCGTGCGCGCGAAGTCGAGCATGGGCGCCACGCTACCGCGCCGGATGGGGCCGCGTGAGAACGGGCGCACCGACCCACCCAGGTCGGTAGTCTCCTCGCTTCTCCCGGCCCGGACGTCGGCCGGAGGAATTCTCCGTCACGCACCATCCTTTTCGCCCTCGCCGGCGTATCAGCTTGCAACGAGAGACCGTCAAGCAGGGACAGTCCGTCCCGCTCGAGCCGAAGGAGCACGATGTACCGCTTCAGGTTCCCCCTCGCGATCGCGATCGCGTTGGCCGCTGCGGTCGGAGCCGCCGGCCCGGCGGTCGCCAAGACGACCGGCCCCGCTGCTGCGGCCAAAGCAGCCAGCCGCGCCAAGCTGATGGCCGCACACCGCGGCGGCACGCTCCGGCTGGTCGCGAAGGGCGCCGGCGGCACGCTCGACCCGCAGGTCAACTACACGCTCCAGTACTGGCAGCTCTACCGCAGCACCAATGACGGCCTGCTCGCGTTCGACAACGCCGCCGGCACCAAGGCGTTCAAGATCGTGCCCGACCTCGTGACCTCGATCCCCAAGCCCACGAACGGCGGCAAGACCTGGACGTTCACGCTGCGCAAGGGCATCAAGTTCTCGAACGGCAAGCCGTTGCAGCTGCGCGACGTGCTCTACTCGTTCCAGCGCATCTTCAAGGTCCACTCCCCGACGGCGGGCGGCTTCTACAGCGTGCTCGTGGGCGGCCAAGGGTGTCTCGACAAGCCGGCGACCTGCACGCTCTCCAAGGGCGTCGTGCTGAACCAGAAGGCCAACACGGTCACGTTCAACCTCACGCGGCCCGATGCGGAGTGGCTCGACAAGCTCGCCGTGCCGCATGCGTCGATCCTGCCCTACGGCACGCCCAACAAGGACCTCGGCACATCCCTCCCGCCCGGCACCGGCGCCTACAAGTTCACGAAGTACGACCCCAATCACGAGCTCGTGCTCGAGCGCAATCCGTTCTTCAAGCAGTGGTCGGCCAACGCACAGCCCGACGGCTATCCCGACAAGATCGTCTACTCGTTCGGGCTCACGGTCGAGGCCGAGATCACGCAGATCGAGAACGGCCAGGCCGACTGGACGCTCGACTCGCCGCCGGCCGACCGCCTCAACGAGATCGGCACGAAGTACGCCAAGCAGGTGCACATCAACACGCTCTTCGCGGACTGGTACCTGCCCATGAACGTGAACATCCCGCCGTTCAACAACAAGCTCGCGCGTCAGGCCGTCAACTGGGCGATCGACCGCAATGCGGCCGTGCGCATCCTCGGCGGCCCCAAGCTCGCCGTCCCCGCGTGCCAGTTGCTGCCGCCGGGGTTCCCGGGGCACGTCGACTACTGCCCCTACACGAAGAATCCCGGGAGCGGCAAGTGGAGCGCCCCCGACCTCGCCAAGGCCAAGCAGCTCGTCAAGCAGTCCGGCACCGCAGGCCAGAAGGTCGCCGTCGTCTCCTCGGATGACGAGGTCAACAAGGCGATGGCGATCTACATCCAGAGCGTGCTCAACTCGATCGGCTACAAGGCGACCGTCAAGCCGCTCTCGAGCAACATCTCGTTCACGTACATGCAGAACTCCAAGAACAAGATGCAGATCGGCGTCACGCAGTGGTACCAGGACTACCCGCAGGCCTCGGACTTCCTCAACGTCCTGCTCG
>CAZYYP010000142.1:0-9253 GCA_964651695.1 uncultured Gaiellales bacterium
AGCGCAAGTCGGCGAGCCTGGCGGAGTACGCCTTCTTCCTGCTCAGCCCGCTCGTGCCGAACGTGCAGCTGATCGCGTCGGGCACCGCGTCGCTGGCCGATCTGCTGCTCGACGTCCACGCCGGCGACCGCCTGGTCGTGCTCACGTTCCGCCCGTACGCGCGCATGGCGGGCGAGGTCGTCGAGTTCTTCCGCCAGGCCGGCGGCAGCATCGTGCTGATCAGCGACGACGCGCTCGGGCCGCATGCGCGCCTCGCCGATCACGTGCTCGTGTGCGCGCCCGACAGTCCCGGCCCGTTCGCGAGCGCGGTGGGCGGCATGTTCGTGGTCGAGGCGGTCGCTGCGGCGGTCGCCGAGCGCGTCACCGACGAGGGCAGGCAGGCAGCAGCGCGCGCCCTCTGGGGCCGCTTCGGAACCTACTAGGCCTCCGGGGGCCGGAGTACTGCTACTGGGTCGTCGACGTCAGCGACGTCTGGTGCAGCTCGATGCTGCGGCGTCCGGCGCCGACGATCATCGTCTCGACCTCGAACGTCTCGTCGCCGGCGATCGCGGATGCGCCGCGCGCCATCAGGAGGTCTTCGAGCACCGCGGCCTCGCGAGCGGCGGCTGCCGCCCGGCGCAACGCTGCGCGGTAGCCGATGGCGAGGTCTGCGTCGTCGCGGTCGTTCACGCTGGCCATGGTCGCTCCTCGTACCATTTGATTCGGCTTCGAGCCCGGAACTGTATCAAGAGGATCGACCCGTGAACGGCCCGGATCGCACGAACGTCCCGGAATCTGCGGCATTCCACTACGGTGACCGGTGTGGAGGACGCGCTCGCAGCGATCGACGGCTGGGTCGACGGCGGTCTCGTGCCGGCCGTCGCGGCCGTCGTCGTCGATGCGAACGGCGTGATCGCCGAGCGCTACGCCGGCGTGCGCGAGCGGCGTGGCGGCGAGCCGGTGGGGGGCGACACGCTCTTCGCCCTGGCCTCGCTCACGAAGCCGCTCGTGGCCGCAGCGTGCATGGTCGCGCTCGAGGAGGGCCTGCTCGAGCTCGATGCCGAGGTCCGCGACGGGTTCACCCTGCGTCATCTGCTCTCGCATTGCGCCGGGCTGCCCGAGGCGGGGCTGCGCTGGCAGGAGGCGCCGGAGTTCGAGCCTGGCACGCAGCGGTGGTATTCGAACGGCGGCTACGTCCAGGCGGCGCGCCTGCTCGAGGCGGCATCGGGCATGTCCGCCGCCGCGTATCTGCACGAGGCGGTGCTCGAGCCGCTCGGCATGGACGCGTCGCTCGGCCTGCGCGAGGCCGACGCCCCGCGCACGGCGACGGTCTGGCAACCGGGTCGCTACGGCGATGACGAGCTCTTCAATTCCGCGCGCTTCCGGCGGGACGCACCCCCGCAGGGCGGCGGCTTCGCCACCGCGCGCGCCTACGGCGCATTCCTCTCCTGCCTGCTCTCGCAGGGCTCGGCGCCGGGCGGGGCGCTGCTCGCGGCGGAGACGGTCGAGGAGATGCTCGCGCCGCAGTTCGGGCCGCTGCCGGGCGGAGTCACCGGCGTCGGCGAGTGGCCCGACCTCTGCTGGGGCCTCGGCTTCGACGTGCGCGGGCACCGCGAGCCGCACTGGTCGGGCCCGACCTTGAGTGCGCGTGCGTCGAGCCACTTCGGGGCCTCGGGCACGCTCGCGTGGCTGGATCCCGAAATCGGCGTCGGCCTCGTCGCGCTCGCCAGCCGTGGGACGTACGCCGGCTGGTGGCGCGAGCCGTGGGCCGCGCTCGGCGCCGCGGTGACCGCGGCGGCCGCAGTGGCGTAGAACCGGCAATGAAGCGCATGCGCACACGGCCCGGGGCGGGGCCCGAGGCCTTCGACGATCTCGTCGAATCACACCTCGGCGACGTCCACCGCTACCTCGTCTACCTGACGGGCGACCGGTCACTGGCGGAGGATCTCACCGCCGATGCCTTCGAGCGGGCGTGGAAGCAGCGCGATCGCTTCGACCCGCGGCGCGCGGGACCGCGCAGCTGGCTGCTGGCGATCGCCCGCTCGTGCGCGCTCGACCACCTGCGCGCCGAGCGCCGGCGCGGCGCTCGCGAGCTGCTCGCGGCCCGTCGCGAGCCGGCGCGGACCGCCGAGGACGCGGCAGGGCTGTGCGACGGCTACTCCGCCGCGCTGGAGGCCGGGCTCGGCCGTCTGAGCGCCGCGGACCGCGAGATCATCGCGCTGCGCGTCCTGCTCGACCTCGACGCCGGCGAGGCCGCACGGCTGCTCGAGATCACGCAGACGGCGTGCACGACGCGCCTCTCTCGCGCATTGGCGCGGCTGGCCGCGGAGGTGGAGTCGCATGAGCACGTCTGAGATCGCACCCGATCGCCTCGAGGCGCTCCTGCGCGGCGAGGCCGGCACCGACGACCGCGAACGGCGCATCGGCGCACTGCTTGACGAGCTCAACGTGGGCGAGACCCCTGCCCCCGCCGAGCTGCGCGAGCGCGTGCGGTCGCTCGCGGCGACGGCGCCCCAAGCGCTGCCGGCTCCGCGACGGCTGTCCCGCATGCCGCGCCGGGCGCGGCGACTCGTGCCGGCAGCCGGGGTTCTGGCTGCGGCGGCCGTGATCGTCGCGGTTGCGATCTCGCAGACGCGGGGCCCGTCGTCTCCCGTGCAGGGCGGGTTCACGGGTGCGATCGGGCCGACGACGCAGCAGGACGGTCTGCCGACCACCGATCCGAACCAGAAAGCCGTGCAGTTGCCTGCGGCTCACACGTACGCAACCGTCGCCGGCCAGTCGGCCTCCTCCGGGCTGGCGCCAAGCGCTGCGCCGGCGCTGAAGTCGGCGGCGCCCGTCCCGGCCCCCGACGGGCAGCGCGCGCAGGACTACGCGGCGTCGCTGCGGCTCGCGGTCGGGAGCGTCGCCGAGCTCTCGCGCTCGACCCAGAGTGTGCTCGACACCGTCCACGCACTCGGAGGCGCCGTCGAGAGCGTCGACTACGGCACGCCCAGCGCCGGTAGCGGCAGCGCGCTGATCGAATTGCGCATCCCGGTCGCGCGCTCGCAGGATGCGCTCCGGAGCTTCTCGGCGCTCGGCACGATCACCTCGCAGCAGGTGCAGATCCGCGATCTCCAGAGCGGCCTCGACCAGGGGACCAACCGCGCACGTGCTCTGCGTCACCGCATCGCTCTGCAGAAGGCGAAGCTGCTTTCGCCGACGCTCACGCCCGAGGCCCGCGCAACGCTCGAGAGCAACCTCGCCGACTCGCAGACCGCGCTCGAGAGCGTGCTCCGCGGCGTCCACGCGACCCGGCAGCGGGCGGCGTTCGCGCGCTTCTCGCTCGATCTCGTCACGGGCAGCGGGCTCGCAGTCGTGCCGCAGCCGCGCACCGGGGCCTTCGATCGCACCGCGCACGACGCCCTCGACGTGATCTCGGTCGCCGGCCGTGGCGCGCTCTTCGCCGCCATCGTCGGCGGCCCGTTCGCGCTCCTCGCAGCCGGAGGCTGGTGGATCGCGCGGCGGCTCAGGCGCCGTGCGGCGCGGCGGCTGCTCGAGAGCTCGTAGCGCGCTCCGCCACGCGGTCGCGCCACGCGCCGAACAGCGCGCCGGCGCCGACCGCGAGGAACCACGCGAGCGTGAGCCACCAGGCCACGGGCGCCGCGTCCTGGCGACCGAGGCACGATGCGTTGCAGGTGCCGGTCGAGCCGCCGGTGTCGAGGTACATCGCGACGGCGCCGAGCGGAAGGCCGCCGGCAAGTGCCAGGGCCAGTGCCCGCCGGGGCCCGACGCAGAGGTAGAACGTCAGGCAGGCGACGATCGGGAAGGCCACCAGGGCCGGTGCGAGTGCGAGCATGCCCACGGCCGAATGGTGCGCGCTGCGGAGGGACTCCGTGTCCCCCGTTCGAGGGAGCCGGGGCCCTCGAAGTGCCCTTTTCAGCCGTTGCGCAGCCCCGAGGTGTCGACGACCTCGAAGTCCGAGCCCTTGAGCTTGCCGAGGCCGTGCAGGTCGTCGTCGTTGTAGCGGCGGTCGCTGGCGCCCGAGATGTACCAGGGGGAGCCGTTGTCGGCGAGGATCATCCCGTAGGTCTTGAGCGCCTGCAGGATCACGCGGGCCTGCTTGCCGAAGTGCGAGATGTCGACCGATGCCTTGAGGCGCACGCGCAGCCCCATCGGCGGGAGCGACGGATCGGAGCTGCCGGCGTCGTGGCGCGCGGGATAGATGTGGCTCTTTGCGGTGCGCGAGGCGGTGAAGCGCAGCGCGTGCCGGATCGCGCCGGCGGCGACCTCGTCGTAGCGCACGAGGCCGGGGAGGATCGGCAGGCCGGCCGCGTCGGCGGAGGTCCAGCCGTCGTGGCGGAGGTGGTTCGAGCGCAGGTTCCAGACGGCGCCGGATCCGGCCTGCCAGCTCGTGCCGCCGCCCTTGGCGTCGTAGAGCTCGTAGAGGCGGCAGGTGCCGCTGTCGACGATCAGGATGTGCCCGTCGCCGCTCGCCTCCTGGTTGGGGTGCGCGGGCATCGGGTAGCCGACCCGGTCGGACTCGTCGGCGTAGTCGAACTTCACCTTCACCTTGCGGGAGTTCTTGCTCGAGACGACGTTGTACGGGATCCCGTAGCCGAGGTAGGAGCCGAAGTCCGGGTGGACGGAGGCGTCGAGGCCGATCGCCTTGATCATCGCGTCGGAGTTCGCGGCGACCGGCAGCGCGCTGACGGGCTCGTTCCAGACGTTGTCTGCCGGGAAGATGGGGCAGTTGCGCGCGCCGGGCAGCGTCGGCGGCTTGCCGCTCGCCGCCGCGGACGTCCCCGCAGCGAGCGTGCAGGCGGCCAGGATCGCGAGCCCACGCAGGCGCATGGTCGCCACCCTACCGCGTCGCGGGGCCCGAGTGATACCTCGTCGAGCGTTCCTGCGAGGCGGCCGGCACATCCGATCGCTCCCGCCATCCACGCTCGGGCAGCCAGAACCTCCTAGGCTGCAGCGACATGTCTGACTCCCGCTTCGCCGCCCAGTTGACCGCGCAGGTCGCCAACGAATTCGCCGCGTCCCAGCAGTACATCGCGATCGCCGTGCACTACGACGCCGACGCGCTGCCGCAGCTGGCCGGGCTCTTCTACCGCCAGTCGGTCGAGGAGCGCAACCACGCGATGATCATGATCCAGTACCTGCTCGACGCCGACGCGCCCGTCGTGATCCCGGGCGTGGATGCGCCCCAGACGGCGTTCTCCGGGCTCTCCGAGCCGGTCGCGCTCGCGCTCGAGCAGGAGCGGCGCGTGTCGGAGCAGTGCGCCGACCTCGTGCGCGTCGCGCGCGAGAGCGGCGACTACGCGGGCGAGCAGTTCATGCAGTGGTTCATCAAGGAGCAGATCGAAGAGGTCGCCAAGATGTCGACGCTCCTGCGCGTCGTCGAGCGCGCCGGGGACGACGCGCTGCGCGTCGAGGAGTTCCTCGCACGCGAGGGCGGCGGCGAAGCCGGTGCCGAGGCGGGCATGCCGGCCGCGGCCGGCGGGGCGCTCTGACCAGGCTCTACCGGTTCTGCCCCTGGTGCAGCGCGCCGCTCGGGCCGCTCGTCGGCGAGCGCCAGGAGTGCAGCGGCTGCGGCGAGCCGAGCTACCTCAACCCGAAGCCCACGGCCGGAGCGATCGTGCTCGACGGCGAGGGCCGCGTGCTCCTGGCGCGGCGCGCGGTCGAGCCATTCCGTGGCCTCTGGGACATCCCCGGGGGCTTCGTGAATCCCGGCGAGTCGCTCGAGGACGCCGTCCGCCGCGAGCTGCGCGAGGAGGCCGGCATCGAGGTCGAGGTCGGCCGCCTCGTGATCACGGTGCCGGACACCTACGGCCCCGCCGGCGACGCGACCGTGAGCGCCATCTACGAATGCCGCATCGTCTCGGGCGTGCCGCAGCCGGATGATGACGTCTCGGAGCTGCGCTGGTTCGCGCCCGCCGAGCTGCCGCCGCCCGAGGAGCTGGCGTTCGACGGCATGCGGACCGCGCTCGCCGCCTGGCGATCAGCCGGCTGAGAGCGGCGGCACGAGCACGATCCGCCGCTCGCTGAACGCGAGCAGGCTGGTCTTCGCGGTCGGCCGCAGGCGCAGCATCAGCCGCACGAGCGGCCCGGTCGTGACCTGGATGCGCAGGGTCCGCACGTTCGACCCGGCAGGCACCGCAACCGTCCGCGAGCGGCTGTCGACGCGCAGCGAGAGCTGGCCCGCCGCCCGGGTGCGCACCTGCACCGTCATCACGCCGTCGCTCATCTTCGGCGCACCGACGAGCTGGACCGCGCGCGGTCGCACGACGACGTGGATCACCGCAGGCGCCGCGGTGCTCGCGGACGCCTTGACGGTGAACGCGCCCGAGCGCCGGAAGCGGTGAGCGACGGCGGGCCCGCGCGCCGTCGGCGTACCGTCGCCGAAGTTCCAGACGATCGTCACGTCGTGGCCCTGCGCGTTGATCGCGTGACCGGCCAGGCGCAGCGCGAGGCCGCTCACGAGCGTGAGCCGCTTGCCCGCGTGCTGCACGTCGAGCGTGACCTTGCCGATCGGGGGCGAGACCGTCACGGTCACGAGGCCGTCGACGGTGGGCGCGATGCCGTCGGAGGCGTGCAGCATGAAGGATCCCGTGGCCGTGCTCTGCGGTGCCGGCACGAAGTACCAGGTGCCTGCGATGAGCTCGACGGTGCCGCCCTTGGCGCTGTCGAGCGTGATCGCGAGCGGATCGTTGTTGGCATCGGTGACGCAGGCGTCGACCGGGATCAGGAGGGGCGTGTCCTCCTTCGCGAACAGCAGGGAGCAGTTGATCTTCGGCGGGTTGTTGACGACGTTGACGGTGATCGTGCCATGGGTCTCGTGACCGGCCACGCCGTCGGTCGCGACGGCATCGAAGGTGTCGGTGCCGACGACGTTCGCCGCCTTGAAGGCGAACTGGCCGCGCGACGCGTCGGCGACGCTCACGCTCGCCCCCGCCGTTGTGGGTCCCGCTCCCACTGACCAGGTGAGCGGGTCGCCGTCGTCGTCGGAGCCCGTCACCTGGACGATCGTCGTGACGTTCTTGGAGGCCGTGACGATCTGCGGCGAGATCGTCGGCAGGGTCGTGCCGTGCAGGAGGCCGACGACGTGGACGTCCTGGCCGAGCGTGGTGTCCGTGAACGCGACCACGGTGGCGGGAAGCGGGCTGCTGGTCACCGGAATCGCGGCGGTGGCGACGCCGATGCGCCGGCCGAGCGGTGCCGTCTGCCCGGCGATCGGCGTCGTCGCAGTGGCTGGAGTGCCCTGCACGACGATCGGCTGCGCCCAGGCCTCCGTCGTGGCGCCCGCGACCGGCGGGTTGGCAGAGACCGCCGTCGCCTGCACGCCGCCGAGGCCCGAGTCCCAGAGATATGCGACGTCCACGCGCCCGCCGGCGGTCGCCGCGAGGTCGGGGGCGATCTGGTTGCCGGGGCCATTCGGGTCGATCTGCTGCGCGGGCCCGTAGGTGACGCCGTTGTCGGTCGACATGGCCGCGAATGCGCGCACGTTGGCGTCGACGCTCGCGTGCCACGCCACGGTGACGCGGCCGCCGGCGGCCACGATGCTCGGCGTGGGCGCGCCGAGAACCCCGCTCACGAGCGCCGGGGCGGTGGCGTCACCGACGACGGTGCTCGGACCAACAGAACCGGGTCCGGCGCCGCAGTAGGTGGCGCTCGTCACGCTGAACGGCGTGCAGGTCTCGGTCTCGATCTGCGGGCTGGGCGTCGAGTCGTCGCGGAACGCCACCACGACGCGGCCGTCCGGCAACTGCGCGACCGACGGGCTGCGGTAGTGACCGGACGTCGCGAGCGGCGAGACGCGTCGCGGAAGGTTCCACGTGTCTGCGCCGTTGCTCGATGAGACCAGGAGGATGGAGGAGCTGTCCGGCGTACCCGAGCAGTTGGCCCCCGCCCACTTGAGCTCGGTGTAGACGATGTAGACGTTGGGCCCGAATGTCGCGATCGCGGGCTCGACCAGTTCGGTCGACGGCGCGGTGCTGGATCCAGCGTCGACCGGGAGCGCCGTGCTCGCGAATGTCGCGCCCCCGTCGGCCGAGGCCGAGAACAGGATCCCCGCGTTCGGGGAGCAGAGACTGTGAGCCGTGTTGGTGCCCGCCTCGACGAGGTAGACGTTCTGCGTGGCAGGCGGGCCGGGATCGTCCGAGCCCCAGGCCACGTCCGGCTGGCCGGCCGAGGCCGATCCCGAGTAGATCGGAGTCCCGCCCGCGATCCAGGGGGTCGTCCAATCGGCCGTCGTCCCCGTGACGGTGGTGGGCGGCGGTGGCGGCGGGGGCTGGACCGCGAGTCCGGTGTCAGCGGCAACGAACGCCCGCGTCGGTGCGGCCGGATCGACGGCGAGCGACGGGCTGTGCTGGATGTTGCCGCCGGAGATCGCGATCACCTCGGGCGACAGCGGCGGCGGCCCCGCCAGCGCAGGGGCCGACAGGAGCAGCACGGCGGCTGCCCCGAGGACGAACGCGAGCACGTGAGGTCGTCGTCGCATCAAGAGCCAGGGCCGCTCGGGGCGTCATGATACCCGCCTGCCGTAACGCCAACCGGTGCCCGGCTACCATCAAACGACCGATGTCCGCCGATCCCGCCTTCGCTCCCGTTCCCGCCGAGCCCGACCACGTCGCGCTCGAGGAACGCGTGCTCGAGCGCTGGGATCGCGACGGGACGTTCGAGCAGCTGCGGCGGCAGAACGCCGGCGGGCCGACCTACTCGTTCGTCGACGGGCCGATCACGGCCAACAACCCGATGGGCGTGCATCACGCCTGGGGCCGCTCGCTCAAGGACCTCTTCCAGCGCTACCACGCGGCGCTCGGCGAGGACCTGCGCTACCAGAACGGCTTCGACTGCCAGGGGCTGTGGGTCGAGGTCGAGGTCGAGCGCTCGCTCGGCCTCAACTCGAAGCACGAGATCGAGGCCTACGGGCTCGACCGCTTCGCGCGCGCGTGCCGCGACCGCGTCGCCGAGTACTCGGGCGTGCAGGCGCGGCAGTCGCGCCGCCTCGGCATGTGGATGGACTGGGAGCGGTCGTACTTCACGATGACCGACCCCAACATCAGCTACATCTGGGGCTTCCTCAAGGTCTGTCACGACCGCGGCTGGCTCTACCAGGGCCACCGCCCGATGGTCTGGTGCCTGCGCTGCGGGACGTCGCTGTCCCAGCACGAGGTGGCGGCGACCGACTCCTACCGCGACATCGTCGATCCCTCGCTGTACGTCCGCTTCCGCTTCACGGACGCGCCGGGCGAGGCGCTCGTGATCTGGACGACGACGCCGTGGACGCTGCCCG
>CAZYYP010000143.1:0-9197 GCA_964651695.1 uncultured Gaiellales bacterium
TCCGCGACGAGCGTTCGCGCCGTCCGTGCGCGCCGGTCGGCGCGTCGCTCACGCCATCCGACCGCCCGGCCGCAGCCGCACGAGCACTTCACGGGGCCGGCCTCCGCACCCGCACCGCCCCGGCCCTGAAGCTCGACGGCAGCGTGAGAGCCTGCTCAGTGCTGCGAGCGCTCGAAGCCGAGATAGTCGCGCACACTGCGCGCGTCGCGGCCGACGGCGATCAGCTCGTAGACGGGCTGCGGGCTCTTGAGCGTCTTGCGCACCTCGAGCTTGCCGATCGTGATCGCGTGGCGACGGGCGAAGGTGAGCAGCCGGTCGCGGTCGGCCGAGAGCAGGCGCCAGACCTCTTCCTGTCGCTGGGAGTCGAAGTCGGCGTAGAAGCCGATGCGCCCATTCAGGGCGGACTCCATCGCCTGCTTGTAGTCGCCTCGGTAGTCGTCGCCGGTATCGGACACGGGGCTGACCCTAGCACGGGATTGTTTGCCCTTCGACGCGCTTCGAGGTACTGCGGTCGGGGGAGCTGCGGACGGAACGGGGGCCCGGTGCCACCGGAGGAGGGAACGGCTGCGTGGCGGCACCGAGCCTGCCCGCCCGATTGTCGAAGCGCCTTGGCGGCGCATGACGGGTATCGATCAGGCGGCTCCCGGCGCCGATCCCCCGGCCGGGGGAGCCCGGCGGTTGCCGGATCCGCCGATCGCCGAGGCCCCACCCCGCGCTGCACGCCGATCGGAGCATCCAGGGATACCCTGGACGCGATGCGCCGCGCAGTCGTCGTCAAGCTGGGCTCGTCGACGCTCGTGGACGGGCGGAGGCGGCTGCGCCGTGCGCGGCTCTCGCGGCTCGCGTCGGAGATCGTCGCCCTCCAGCTGACGGGCACGCCGGTCTGCGTCGTCTCGAGCGGCGCGATCGCGCTCGGCCTCGGCGCGCTCGACCGCGACGTGCGCCCGAGCGACGTCCCGAGCCTGCAGGCCGCCTCGGCCGTGGGCCAGGGGCTGCTCGCGGGCGCGTGGCAGCGCGCGCTCGCCTCGGCCGGCGGGCGCGCCGCGCAGGTGCTGCTCACGGCCGACGACGTGCGCCGCCGCACGAGCTACCTCAACGCCCGGGCGACCCTCGAGGCACTGCTCGCCTGGGATGTCGTCCCGATCGTCAACGAGAACGACTCGACCGCGACCGACGAGATCACCTTCGGCGACAACGACGCCCTGGCCGCGCAGGTCGCGCTGATCCTGCGTGCGCGCCTGCTCGTGCTGCTGACCGACGCCGACGGCCTCTACACCCGCGATCCGCGCGCCAAGGGGGCCGAGCTCGTGCGCGAGGTGCACGACCGCGCGCTGCTCGCCGATCTCGAGCTCGGCGGCGCCTCGTCGAGCGGCCTCGGGTCGGGCGGCATGCGCTCGAAGGTCGTGGCCGCATCGATGGCGGCGGGGGGCGGGGTGGCCTGTGTGATCGCCTCGGGCGCCGCGCCGGGGACGATCGCCCGAGCGGTCGCCGGCAAGGCCGTCGGCACGCGCTTCAGCGCTGCGCGCCGGCCCGTCTCGGCGTGGAAGCTCTGGCTGCGCTACGGCAAGCCCCCGTCCGGGCGCGTGCTCGTGGACGCCGGAGCGCGCACGGCGCTGCTCAAGCGCGGCGCGAGCCTCCTGCCCGTCGGCGTCCAGCGCGTCGACGGGACGTTCCGCGCGGGCGACGCGGTGCGCGTCTGCACGCTCGACGGCGTGCCGTTCGCGACCGGTGTGGTCGCCATGGGGAGCTCGGAGCTCCGCCGCGCCGCGGGTCAGCACTCGGCCGTCGCCGGCGTTCCCGAGGCCATCCATCGCGATAATCTGGTGCTCCACGATGGCCGTGACGACTGAATCCGTGAGCGCTCGCGCCCGCGCCGCCGCGCGCACGCTGGCGACGCTCGGGCGGGGTGCCAAGGACGCGGCGCTCGAGCAGATCGCGCTCGCCCTGGAGCGCGAGTCCGGCGCCATCGTCGAGGCCAACGCCGAGGATCTGGCCGCGGCCGGCGCGGCCGGACAGCCGGCGGCGCTGCTCGACCGGCTCACGCTCGACGCCGCGCGCGTCCTCGAGCTCTGTGCCGCCGTGCGCGCGGTCGCGGCGCTGGACGATCCCGTGGGCGACGTCGTGACCGGCTGGCGCCTGCCCAACGGGCTCGACATCCAGAAGGTCCGGGTGCCGCTCGGCGTGCTCCTCGTCGTCTACGAGGCCCGCCCGAACGTCACGGTCGACGTGGCGAGCCTCTGCCTCAAGAGCGGCAACGCCTGCCTTCTGCGCGGCTCGACGAGCGCGCTGCACACGAACGCGATCCTCCTGCGCTGCGTGCGCCAGGGCCTCGCGGCCGCGGGACTCCCCGAGGACGCCGTGATCCCGCTCGAGGCGACCCGCGAGGAGCTGGCGGCGATCGTCGCCGATCCCTCGGCCTGCGACGTCGTGATCCCACGCGGCGGCGAGGGGCTGAAGAAGTTCCTGCTCGAGCACGCCCGTGTGCCGGTGCTCGTCGCGGCCGGCGGCAACTGCCACGTCTACCTGCACGCCGATGCCGACCCCGCCAAGGCCCTGCCGATCGTCATCAACGCCAAGACGCAGCGTCCCGGGGTGTGCAACGCCTGCGAGACGCTCCTCGTGCACCGCGACGCGCTGCCGCTGCTCGGCCCGATCGGCGCCGAGCTCGCCGAGCTGGGCGTTGAGCTGCGCGCCGACGCGGAGGCCGCCGGCGCACTCGGCGGGCCGAGCGTGCCCGCCGACGAGGACGACTGGGCCACGGAGTTCCTCGACCTCGTGCTGGCCGTCCGCACCGTCGGCTCCGTGGAGGAGGCGATCGAGCACATCGAGCGCTACTCGACGGGTCACTCCGAGGCGATCGTGACGGACAGCCTCGCGGCGTCGGAGGCCTTCGTGCGCGGCATCTCGAGCGCCTGTGTCTACGTCAACGCCTCGACGCGCTTCACCGACGGCGGCGAGTTCGGCTTCGGTGCCGAGATCGGCAACTCGACGGCCCGGCTGCACGCCCGCGGGCCGATCGGTCTCGCCGACATCACGACGACCAAGTACGTCGTGCACGGCGACGGCCAGGTCCGCGTCTAACGGCACCTGTCCTGAGACTCGGGCTCCGCGACGGGTCTAGCCGCGGTAGCGGCGCAGGATGACGCAGCCGTTGTGGCCGCCGAGGCCCATGGAGTTCGAGAGCGCGTAGTCCATCTCGACCTCGCGCGCCCCCTCGGGCACGTAGTCGAGGTCGCAGTCCGGATCGGGATCGCGGTAGTTGAGCGTGGGCGGCACGATCTGGTCGCGCAGCGCGAGCGCGCAGACCATGACCTCGAACGAGCCGGCACCGCCGAACTGGTGACCCGTGGCGGACTTCGTCGAGGACACGCACATGCGGTGGGCGTGGTCGCCGAAGACCTCCTTGATCGCCTTCGTCTCCGCCGCGTCGCCCTGCGGCGTGGACGTCCCGTGCGGGTTGATGTAGCCGATCGCCGACGGGTCGATCCCGGCCTTCGCGAGCGCGAGGCGCATCATCGTGACGACGCCGAGCGAGTCGGGGCGGGGGGTGACGGCGTGGTAGGCGTCGTTCGTGTTGCCGCCCGCGACGACCTCGGCGTAGATGCGCGCGCCGCGCGCCTCGGCGCGCTCGACCGGCTCCAGCACGAGCACGGTTGCGCCCTCGGCGCACACGAACCCGTCGCGCGTCGCGTCGAACGGGCGCGACGCGGTCTCCGGGCCCTCCCCGGGCCGCGGCGCCCCGAGCCCCTTCATCGTCGTGAACCCGGCGATGATGAGCGGATGGATGCAGGCCTCGCCGCCACCGGCGAGCACCACGTCCGCGTCGCCGCGGCGGATCAGCTCGGCCGCCTCCATGACCGCGTGCGCACCCGTCGAGCAGGCCGAGATGGGCGCCAGGTTGTGGCCGCGCAGGTCGAGCAGCACGGCGATCGCGCCGCTCGCGACATCGGGCAGGCACTGCGGCAGGAACCACGGCGCCACGCGGTCCCAGCCGCGGTCGCGCATGATGTCGTGCTGTTCCATCATCGTGTGAAAGCCGCCGATCGCCGTGCCGAACAGCACGCCGGCGCGCGTCGGGTCGTCGACGACGAGAGCGGCGTCGGCGGCGGCCTGCTTCGCGGCGGAGAGCGCGAGCAGCACGTTGCGATCCATGCGCCGCGCCTCCTTCGCGCCGGCGACCGCGACCGGATCGAAGCCCTTGACCTCGCCCGCGACCTGGATCGGCATGTCGCTCGCGTCGAACTGCGTGATCTCGGCGATGCCCGAGCGCCCTGCGAGGAGCGCTTCCCAGGCCTCGTCCGTGGAGAGCCCCACCGGCGAGACGCTGCCGATGCCCGTGATCGCGATGCGCTGCATGCCACGGGCGATGGTACCCGGTGTCACGCGGAGGCCAGGCGTACCAGGCGGCCGGACCTTCAACTAACGTTCGCCACATGACGGACGAGGGCATCGGCGCGCAGGCGCGCGTCCTGCTGGACAGTCTGCTGCGCGCAGTCGGGCCCTCGAGCTACGAGCGCCCCGCGGCCGAGGTCTGGCGGGCAGCGGCAGGCGAGTTCGCAGACGTGCGCCACGACAGGCTCGGCAACTCGCTCGCGACGGTGAACGCCGGGGGCGGACCGCGCGTCGCGCTCGTCGGGCACATCGACGAGATCGGCCTGGTCGTGAAGCACATCGACTCCTCGGGCGTGCTCTTCGTCGGGGAGATCGGCTCGTGGGATCCGGCGGTGCTGGTCGGCCAGCGGGTCACCATCCGCACGGCGGCGGGACTGATCCCGGGCGTCATGGGCAAGGCCGCGCGCCATCTCCTCAGCGAGGAGGAGCGCAAGCGCGTGCCGCTCGTGCACGACCTCTGGGTCGACATCGGCGCGAGCGACGAGGCGGACGCGGCCGGCGCGGTGCAGATCGGAGACCCGATCGTGATGGCGTCGACCCCCGTCGAGCTGCGCGGGGGACGACTCGCATCGCGCGCGCTCGACAACCGGCTCGGCGCCCTGGTCGTGCTCGAGGCCGCACGCCGTGCCGCGGCATCGGGCGACCTGCGCGCCGAGGTCGTCGCGGTCGCCTCCGTGCGCGAGGAGACCTCGTACGCGGGTGCGCGCACCGCGGCGTTCGGCATCGATCCCGACGTCGCCATCACGCTCGACGTGACGCACACCGACGACTACCCGAACACCAACCAGGCACGGGTGACGGGTTCGCGCGCGCTTGGCTCCGGGCCGTCGATCTCGCGCGGCGCCGCGCAGCACGAGGGCGTCGCCCAGCGGCTGATCGCCGTGGCCAGCGGCGCGGGGATCCCGTATACGCTCGAGGCCGACGGCAGCGCGTCGTGGACCGACAGCGAGGCGCTGCAGGAGGTTCGCGCGGGCGTGCCCTGCGGCCTCGTCGGCATTCCCCTGCGCTACATGCACTCGCCGTCGGAGACCTGCGACCTGCGGGACGTCGATCACGCAATCGAGCTGGTTGCGCGCTTCTGCCGCAGCCTTGCACCCGGAGAGGACTGGACACAGTGACGAGCTATTCCGCCCCCGAGCAGGTCCTCGAAGAGGGCAAGCGCTACGCGCTCGACATCGACACCACCCACGGCCCGATCAACGTCGTGCTCGACCCCGATCTCGGCGGCCCGATCCCGAACTCGATCGCGTTCCTCGCCACCAAGGGCTTCTACGACGGGCTCTCGTTCCACCGCGTCGTCCCGGACTTCGTCCTGCAGGGCGGCTGCCCGAACGGCACCGGCACCGGCAATCCGGGCTACGAGGTCGTCGGCACCCCTCCGCGCTTCTACGAGTACAAGGTCGGCGATCTCGCGATGGCCAAGACGGGCATCGCGCCGCCCGGCGCCTCCGGCTCGCAGTTCTTCGTCATCTCGGGCAAGAGCGGCGAGCGGCTGCCCGCCGAGTACGGCATCCTCGGGCACGCGCCCGACGAGGAGTCGCTCGCGACGATCAAGACCATCGACGCGCTCGGCCGCGGCGACGGGCCGCCCAGCGAGCCCGTCCGCATCAACTCGATGACGCTGCGCGAGCTCGGGTAGCGCTGCGGTTCGGGGCTCGCGCATCCGGAGACCGTCTAACGTTCGGACACGGTCAGCGGATTGAGGAGAACGTGATGGAAGGCGGATTCCCGTTCGGGATGTTCGGCGACCCCGGCGACATGCAGAAGCACCTCCAGGACATGGCGGAGCAGATGCAGACCGCCCAGAAGGTCGGCTGGGCCGACAACGCGATCAACCTCGCGGTGCAGATGACTGTCGCGAGCATCGCCCGTCTCGACCTTTCCGGCAAGCCGGAGGAGCAGGCGGCGCAGGTGCGCGACGCCATCCGCGTGCTCTTCCCCGAGGCCGTCATGCTCGTGCGCGAGGCGCGCGAGGGCCTCACCTAGCCGCTCGGCGTGGCAACCACCCCGGCCGTACAGCCCGGGGTCACCCATTTGCGGCATTCCTGCACATGCCGCCGCTCCGCGCTCTAGGCTTGACGCATGAGCACACCGATGTATCCCGTACGGCTCGTTGGCGGTCATGACCTCGAGCGGTCGCGCCTGACGGTCTTCTTCCGGATCCTGCTGCTGATACCGCACGCGGTCGTGCTCGCCCTGTATGGGATCGCGGTCTACGTCGTGGCCATCATCGCCTGGTTCGCCGCGCTCTTCACCGGGAGCGTGCCCGAGGGCATGCACAATTTCATCGCCGGCTTCCTCCGCTACTACGCGCGAGTCCTTGCCTACGGGACGATCCTCGCCAACCCGTATCCGCCCTTCGGCCCCGGCGGCACGTACCCGGTCGACCTCGAGATCGACCCGCCGGTCGCCCAGAGCCGCCTGACGGTGTTCTTCCGCGTGATTCTCGCGATCCCGTGCTGGTTCGTGATGAGCATCCTCCAGTACCTGCTCGAGTTGCTCGCGATCGGCAACTGGATCGTCGCCCTGATCCTCGGACGGGTGCCGAACGGCATGCAGACGCTCGGCATGTTCTGCCTCCGGTTCATGACGCGCACCCAGGCCTACCTGTTCCTCGTCAACCCGCGCTATCCCGCCTTCGGCGACACGCCCGGCTCGCTGCCGCACGACGCGGCTGCTCTGCCGCCGCTGCCGTAGCCGGCCGGCAGCCGGGCCGTCTGGCGATCGTCGACCGCCAGACGGCTCGATTCCCCCGTCCGGGGGACTCCCGATCTCGCCGGTCCGTCCTAGGTTGGCGCCATGAGCAGCACCTCCGAGATGAGGCCGACCGGATCGTTCAGAGCGTGGGTGCGCGGTCTGCCGGTGCGCCTCGCGATGGTTCCGCTGGCCGGACTCGGCGTCTTCGAAAGCACGCATTCCGCGCTCGCAGGGCTCGGCATGTCCGCCGTCCTGCTGGGCTCGGTGCTCGGCGGGCTCCGGGTCGACGAGCGGCGCCGTCGCAAGCTCGAGGCGGGCGAGCACATCGCCGGCCTCCCGCGATTCTGACCTGACGGCGTGGTCAGCGCGCCAGTGCGTCGACCAGTGCGGCGCAGGCGCCCCGCATGTCGTCGGGCGAGACGACACCGCGATGCAGCACCACGTGCGTGGCGAGACCGTCCGCGGCGGCGGCGAATCCGCGCGCGAACGCCTCCGGATCGGCGTCGCGCCGGAACGCGCCGGCCCGCTGGCCGTTGCGCACGACCTCGGCGATCTCCCGGCGCCAGCCGTCGTAGAGCCGCACGGTCAGTCCGGCGAGCGCCGGGTCGCGTGCCGCGCGCGCCCAGAAGTCGATCCACAGCGCGTGCGCGCGAATCGCCTCGTCGTCGGAGGGCGTCGCGGCCTCGGCGAGCGCGAGCAGGTGGTCGCGCGGGGTCACGGCCGCGTCGCGCGCGTGCTCGAGGCGTGCCCGGAAGGCGCGCGAGGCCGCGCGCAGGACGTGCGCGAAGAGGTCGTCCTTGCCCTCGAAGTAGTAGGCGATCACGCCCGTCGAGACGCCGGCCTCGCGCGCGACATCGCGCACCGTGGCGGCGTCGTAGCCGCTGCGCGCGATCACGCGCGCTGCGGCCGCGATCAGCTGCTCGCGGCGCTCCGGCTCGACCGACGGGCGCATCGTCCGGTCACACCGGCCACGCCGTCACGGCACCCGGGCCGCGCTTGCGCAGCTCGTTCACGATGACCATGCGCTGGATCTCGCTGGTGCCCTCCCAGATGCGGTCGACGCGGAGGTCGCGGTAGAGGCGCTCGCACGGGTTCTCGCGCATGTAGCCGCGGCCACCGAGCACCTGCACGCAGCGATCCACCACGCGACCCGCCATCTCGCTCGCGTAGAGCTTGACCTGCGAGGCCTTCGCGTGAATCGTCTTGCGGTCGATCCCGGTGCCGCACTCCCAGGCCACCTGGTAGGTGAGCGCGCGCGTCGCGGCGATCTCGACCGCGCAGTCCGCGAGCGGGAAGGAGACGCCCTGGTTCTCGATGATCGGCCCGCCGAACTGCACGCGCTCCTGCGCGTAGGCGAGTGCCGTCTCGAGCGCGCGCTCGGCGCCGCCGAGGCAGCGCGCGGCGATCATCAGCCGCTCGTCGGTGAACCAGTCCTTCGAGAGGTCGTTGCCCTGGCCCGGGGCGCCCAGCACCTGGTCGTCCGGAACGAAGCACTCCTCGAACACGTACTCCGGATGCTCGAACGCGAAGGTGTGCATGTAGCGCGGCCGCCGCGTCTCGCGCACCCCGGCCGCGTTGCTGTCCACGAGGAAGCACGTCTGGCCGTGACCCTCGGCCTCGGCCACGACGATCAGGTAGTCGGCGATGTCCGCGTCGGTGACGAACCACTTCTCGCCGCTGATGCTCCAGCCGCCCTCGACGCGGCGGGCGACGGTCTCGAGGCGGGCGACGTCGGAGCCGGCGTTCGGCTCGGTGATCGCGTAGGCGTAGCGGCGCTCACCGCGGCACTCGGGCTCGAGGAAGCGCGCGCGCTGCGCCGGCGTGCAGTGCTCGAGCACCTGCGCCGGGCGCCAGACGCAGGCCCACAGCGCGTTCGTGACGCGCCCGAGCTGCTCGAGGGCGATCACCTGCTGGAGGATCGAGAACCCCTGGCCGCCCCACTCGACGGGCATGTTCATGGCGTTCAGGCGGGCGTCGAGCACGGCCTGCCGGATGCGCCCGTAGCTCTCCATGGAGAGCGAGGAGGCCTCCTCGGTCTCCTGCTCGAACGGGATCAGCCATTCGTCGCAGAAGCGGCGCGAGCGCTCGCGGATCTCGATCAGGTCGGG
>CAZYYP010000144.1:0-9120 GCA_964651695.1 uncultured Gaiellales bacterium
TCTTCAACTCGATCGAGGGCTTCCGCGGCGAGCCGCGCTCGAAGCCGCCGTTCCCGGTCGTCGCCGGCCTGTTCGGCAAGCCGACCGTGGTCAACAACGTCGAGACGCTCGTCAACGTGCTGCCGGTCGTGCTCGCGAGCGGCCCGGGGTACGCCGAGACGGGCACCGAGGGCTCGAGCGGCACGAAGCTCTTCTGCCTCTCGGGCAACGTGGAGCGGCCGGGCGTCTACGAGGTGCCGTTCGGCGCCACGCTGAGAGAGCTGCTCGGGCTCGCCGGCGGGGTCGCCGGCGGCCGCGAGCTGCAGGCCATCCTCATGGGCGGCGCCGCGGGCGGATTTCTGCGGCCCGACGAGCTCGACCTCCCGCTCACCTTCGAGGGCGCGCGGGAGGCCGGGACCACGCTCGGATCGGGCGTGGTGCTCGTGCTCGACGACCGCGTCGACCTCCCGCGCTTCCTGCAGCGCATCGCCGCCTTCTTCCGCAACGAGTCGTGCGGGCAGTGCGTGCCCTGCCGCGTCGGCACCGTGCGTCAGCAGGAGGCGCTCGCGCGCCTCGCCTCGGGCCGTCCGCGCGGCGGCGCCGGCGCCGAGCTCGCGCTCGTCGCCGAGATCGGGCAGTGCATGCGCGACGCATCGATCTGCGGCCTGGGGCAGACGGCCTCGAGTGCCATCGAATCGGCGATCGGGCGTCTCGGCGTCTTCGGAGGTGGGGCGTGAGCAGTCAGCCGCTGGCGCTGCAGAAGCGCATGCTCGAGCTCGAGATCGACGGCCAGCCGGTGCGCGTCTTCGAGGGCCAGACGATCCTCGACGCGCTGCGCAAGCTCGAGGTCGAGACGCCCACGCTGTGTTACGGCGACACGCTGCAGCCGGCCAACGCCTGCCGGGTATGCGTGGTCGAGATCGAGGGCGCGCGCGTGCTCGCGCCGTCCTGCTCGCGCAAGGCCGAGGCGGGCATGAAGGTGCGTACCGACTCCGAGCGCGTGCGGCACTCGCGCAAGCTCGTGCTCGAGCTGCTCGGCTCGAGTGTCGACCTCTCGACGACGCCCGTGGCCGAGGGCTACCTGGCCGACTACGACGCGAATCCCGAGCGCTTCGGCCCGCCCGCGCCACCCGATCCCGCGCGCGACCGCAAGCGCCCCGGACACCACGTCGAGCCCGACGGCCAGACCGCAGCCACCGTGGCCGGCCCGGTCAAGATCGACAACGAGCTCTACGTGCGCGACTACTCGAAGTGCATCCTCTGTTACAAGTGCGTCGACGCCTGCGGCGAGCAGTACCAGAACACGTTTGCGATCACCGTCGCCGGCCGCGGCTTCGACGCGCGCATCTCGACCGAATACGTCGTCGAGCTGCCCGCCTCTGCGTGCGTCTACTGCGGCAACTGCATCGCCGTCTGCCCGACCGGCGCGCTCATGTTCCGCAGCGAGCACGAGCTGCGCGAGGCGGGGGAGTGGAAGCCGGACGCCCAGGCCGTGACGCAGACGATCTGCCCGTATTGCGGCGTGGGGTGCAACCTCGAGCTGCACGTGCAGGACAATGCGATCGTGAAGGTCACGAGCCCCGACGATCACGACGTCACGCGCGGCAACCTCTGCATCAAGGGCCGCTTCGGCTACCAGCACGTCCAGGGGCCGGGCCGGCGACGGGAGGAGTAGCGCGATGGCGGCCACCGAACGACCGCCTCTGCGTGGCGCCTCGGTCGAGACGCGCGTGCTCGCGGTCGAGAACGGCGTGGGCCGCGAGCGCCGCGACCGCCTGGCCGGCGAGGAGCCGCTCGAGATCCGCGCCGCCGGCCCGCGCCAGGAGGCCGTTCGCGTCGCCGTCACCATGCGCACCCCGGGCCACGACTTCGAGCTCGCCGCGGGCTTCCTGCACTCCGAGGGCCTGCTGAGCTCGCCGGCCGAGCTCGCCGAGATCAAGTACTGCACGGACATCGAACTCGGCGAGCAGGCCTACAACGTCGTCACCGTGCACCTGCGGCGCGCGTTCGAGGCCGGGCTCGTGCAGCGCAACTTCGGCGTGACATCGGCCTGCGGTGTGTGCGGCAAGGCCTCGATCGACTCGATCGAGGTCGCTTCCGAGCCGCTCGGCGACGGGCCGGTCGTGCACGCGAACGTCATCGCCGATCTCCCCGAGCGCCTGCGCGCGGCGCAGCGCACGTTCGATCGCACCGGCGGCCTCCACGCGACCGGGCTCTTCACCGCCGCTGGCGAGGTGGTGCTCGTACGCGAGGACGTCGGACGCCACAACGCGCTCGACAAGGTCATCGGTAACCGCATGCTCGCCGGCGCCACCCCGCTCGGCACGTCCGTCGCCCTCGTCTCGGGCCGCGCCTCCTTCGAGCTCGTCCAGAAGGCCGCGGTGGCAGGCATCCCGCTGCTGTGCGCCGTCGGCGCGCCGTCGAGCCTGGCGGTCGACGCCGCGCGCCGGCTCGGGCTCACGCTCGTCGGTTTCGTGCGCGACGGCCGCTTCAACGTCTACGCCGGGGCCTCGCGGATCGCTCTCGCGGCCCCGTGACGCTGCGCGGCGCCGAGCCCGCGGTGGCGTACGACGCGTGGCTCGCCGCGCTCGCCCGCAGCCGCTGGACGGCTCCGCTGACGCCGGAGCGCGTCCCGATCGACAGCGCCGCAGGACGCGTGCTCGCAGCGCCGCTCGTGGCGCTCGCGCCCAACCCGCCGCATCGCTGCGCGGCGATGGACGGCTACGCGGTGGTGGCCGCCGAGACCGGGAACGGCGCCCTGGCGCCCGGGACCTACCGGCGCATCGACACGGGCCAGCCGATCGACGATCGCTTCGACGCCGTCGCCCAGGTCGAGATCGCGAGCGAGAGCGCCGTCGGGCTGCTCGTCGAGACGGCCCTCGCGCCGGGCGCGAACGTGCGCGCCGCGGGCGAGGACGTCCAGGAAGGCGACGAGCTCCTGCCCGCCGGGCGCCTGCTCTCGGGCTACGACATCGCGCTGGCGGCCGTCGCGGGCCACGGCGCGCTGGACGTGACGCGCCGCCCGGTCGTCTCGGTCATCGCGACGGGCGGCGAGGTGCGCTCGGCCGGCGCCCGCCTCGCGCCCGGCGAGGTCGCCGACGCCGACGGGCCGATGCTGCAGGCGCTCGCGCGCGGGTGCGGCGCGCTCTGCGAACGGCTCGCCGCCCAGCCCGACGACGCCGAGCGGATCGGCGCCGCCGTGCTCGCGGCGGCGAGGAGCAGCGATCTCGTGCTCGTGGTCGCCGGCTCCTCACGCGGGCGGGCCGATCACACGGCGTCCGTCCTGACAGGGCTCGGCGAGCTCGTCGCCCACGGTGTCGCCCTGCGTCCCGCCCATCCGGTCGCGCTCGGCACGGTGGAGGGGACACCCGTGATCGGCATCCCCGGGTACCCGGTCGCGGCTGCGGTCGCCTTCGAGCGCTTCGCGCGACCACTGCTCGAACTGCTGCTCGGCGCGCTGCCCGAGGACGCGCCGCTCATCCGCGTGCGGCTGATCGGCGAGGTGCGCGCGAAGCGCGGGGTGGAGGTCTACGTGCCGCTCGTGCTGAGCGCGGGGCACGACCTGCCGCACGCGCTGCCGCAGAGCCGCCGGGGCGGTGCGCTGCGCGGGCTCGCGGGCGCACACGCGCTCCTGCGCACGCGGCTCGAGGACGGTGTGCTGCCCGCCGGCACGGAGGTCGAGGCCCGCCTGCTGCGACCGTGGCCGGCCCGCGCCGGGTAACGGGCCCGCGGTACCATCACGCCCGAATGTCCGCACAGGCACCGCATCCTCTGCTCTCGCGGCTGCCGAACGCCCTCACGATCGCCCGCCTCGCCATCCTGCCGGTGTTCTGGTGGGTGATGGTCGAGGCCCACGGCGGCCGCTCCGCGCTCGCATTCGTGATCTTCGGGCTCGCCTCCCTGACCGACTGGTTCGACGGCTGGCTGGCCCGCCGCTACGGCAGCTTCTCGCGCTTCGGCAGACTCGCCGATCCGCTCGCCGACCGGCTCCTGATCGACTCGGCGGTGATCCTGCTGTGGCACCACGGCCGCCTGCCGCTGCTCGCCCCGGCGCTGATCCTCGGGCGCGACGTGGTGCTGGCGCTCGGAATCGGCTCGGCCGCGCGCCACGGCTACGAGCTGTCCGTCGTCTATCTCGGCAAGACCGCGACCTCCGTGTTGATGATCGGGCTCGCCTCCATGCTGCTCTTCCCGCGCAGCGCGAGCTGGCCGCCCGTGCTCTTCTGGGCCGGCCTGGCGCTCTCGCTCGCGGCCGGCTGCGTGTACCTCGTGAGCGTCCGCGCACGCTCGCGCGGTCCTCAACCTCAACCCCAGGTGGAAGGTCGCTCGGGAAACGGCTAGACTGCGCTGCGTGGAGGCCTTTCCCGACCTCGCCGCACTTTCCGACGCCGAGCTCAAGGCTCTGACCGAGGAGAAGATGGCGGACGAGCGCGACGTCTCGCGCAGCCGACGGGAGTTGCACGGCCGCATCGACGTCCTGCGCGCCGAGCACACGCGGCGCCTCAAGGAGCGCCACGGCACCGTCGTCGTCGACCCCGCCGTCCTGACCGACGGCCTGCTCGCGCACCAGACGCCGGAGGAGCTCGCCGTCCTGGCCGACGACGACCTGCTGCCGACCGGGCGCGAGCTCGACGACGCCAACGACCTCTCGGACGACGCCCTGCGAGCGCGCATCCAGGCCTGCACGCAGAGCGAGCGCGAGGTCTCGTTCAAGCGGCGCATCCTGCACGGGCACATCGACCTGCTGCGCGCCGAGATCACCGCGCGGCTGCGCGAACGCGACGGGGAGGCATCCGAGCACCTCGCCGCGAGCGACGTCGAGCAGCTCTCGGAGATCCTCGCGCATCGCGGCCCGCCGCTCGAGTTGCCGGCCGAGCTCGAGCGACTCGACTGACGCCTGCATGTACTGCCCCGAGTGCGGAATGCAGAACCCCGACGCGGCGCACTACTGCGCGCGTTGCGGCGGCCTGCTCCTGAGCGAGGCAGGCTCGACGCAGACGACCATGTCGTTCGCGCTCGAGCACGAGACCGAGAGCCCGACCCCCGCAGTCGGAGACGTGCAGGCCGGTGGCCCGGCACTCGTCGTGCGCGCCGGCGACCGGGCGGGCGAGCACTTCCTGCTCGGTGACTCGCGCGTCACCATCGGGCGCTCGAGCGGCGCCGACATCCTGCTCGACGACGTCACGGTCTCGCGCGAGCACGCGCGCGTCGTGCGCCGTCCCGACGGCTTCTACATCGAGGACGCCGACTCGCTCAACGGCACGTACGTCAACCGCCGCCGCGTCGAGTCGCATCACCTGAGCGACGGCGACGAGCTGCAGATCGGCAAATTCAAACTGACCTACCTCGAGCGGTGAGCGACAAGGTCGTCACCACGCCGGCCAGCGGGCGCCGGCTGACGATCGGCGCGGTCTGCGCCGCGCTCCGCATCGACCATCCGGACATCTCGATCTCGAAGATCCGGTACCTCGAGGAGCAGGGCCTGCTGCATCCGCAGCGCACGCGCGGCGGCTACCGCCTGTTCGCCCAGGAGGACGTCGAGCGCCTGCGCACGATCCTGCGCCTGCAGCGCGACGAGTTCCTGCCGCTGCGCGTCATCCGCGACGAGCTCGAGAAGGCCACCGAGGGCGCGCGTCAGCGCCCGCGCCGCCGGCCCGTGAGCACAGGCGCCGCGCGCGGTCCGCGCTTCGGCGAGCTGCTGAGCGCCGCGAACGTCAAGGAGGAGTTCGCCCGCAGCCTCGAGGAGTTCGGCCTGATCGCCGCCGAGGCCGGGCGCTTCCGGCCCGAGGACGTGCAGATCGTCGCCGCCGCCGCCCGCCTGCAGCGCTACGGGTTCGACGCGCGCCACCTGCGCGCGATCCACTCGGCGATCCAGCGCGAGGCGGGGCTCGTCGAGCAGGTGCTGGCCCCGCAACTGCGCTCCGCCAATCCCGATCGCGTGGGCGCCGGCCTCGAGCAGCTCGACGAGCTCGCAGGGCTGTGCGCCGAGCTCACCGAGTCGCTGCTCGTGCGCGACCTGCGGCGCCTCGCCGGCGCGGTGACCGCCACGACGCGCTCGGAAGTGCCGACGTGATCGACCTGCTGACCGCCCGCATCCGCGACGTGCCCGACTTTCCCAAGGCGGGGATCGTCTTCAAGGACATCACGCCGCTGCTCGCGGACCCCGAGACGCTCGCCGGCGCCGTCGACACGCTCGCCGAGCGCGTCGCTCCGCTGCGCCCCGACATCGTGCTGGGCGCCGAGTCGCGCGGCTTCATTCTCGGCCCGGCGCTCGCGATCCGTCTCGGCGTCGGCTTCGCCATCGCGCGCAAGCCCGGCAAGCTGCCCTGGAACACCGTGACGGCGAGCTACGCGCTCGAATACGGCGAGGACAGCCTCGAGCTGCACGACGACGCGATCGCCTCCGGGATGCGCGTGCTCGTGCACGACGATCTGCTCGCGACCGGCGGCACGGCCCGCGCCACCTGCGATCTCGCGGAGGCGATCGGCGGCACCGTCGTCGGCTGCGCCTTCCTGATCGAGCTCGCATTCCTGGGCGGGCGCGACCGGCTCGCGCCGTTCCCGGTCGAGTCCCTGATCAGCTACTCGTCGGAGGCGTAGGGCCCGCTCCGCCGCGGTGCGGGCGCTTCTTGCGCGCGGCCGGCGGCACCTCGAGCTGCCCGAGCGCGAACTGGCGCTGGCGCGAGATCTTGAGGCGAGCGACGGCGCGGCGCACGCGCGAGGGGATGGTCTCCCAGCAGACGTCGCAGAGTGGCTGCCCGGGCGAGATCTCAGGTGCTGCGGCCTCGCAGCGCGGACATCGGATGCTCTCCATGGGCGTAGTCTGCACGGATCGGCACATGGGGGGTTCACTCCGGCCGATTCCGGGAGTATCGTGGCGCGATGTACGACCCGCTGCGAGCCGAGTACCGGATGCGCTGCCCCGAGCGCGACCCCTCCGGCGAGCGCCGCTACGGCGTCACGCTCTCCCAGTTCGTGAGCGTCTCGCGCCTTGCCGGTGCCCAGCACCCGGCCGCCTACTGCGTGCACCACCACTGCGCCGCGTGCGGGGGATCGCACGACGCGCTGCTCACGCACGATGAGCTCGATCACGCGCCGGTCGTCGGTCCGCCGGCCGGGGAGGCCGCGTTCTGGGAGCCGCTCACAGGCCGCATCGCAGGCGACGCGGGCGAGGAGCTGCGCGAGGCCGCCGCGAGCCGCGTGCGGCGCGGGGACTGGCCGTGGCTCTTCTGGTGCTCGCAGGAGCGCTGCCGCAAGCCGCTCTTCCCCTCCGAGATCCGTTTCGCCGCCCGCCGCGACGAGCGCGTCGGTATCGCAGTCGTGTGCTCGACCTGCGAGCGCGCCTCGCTCAACATCGTCACGCCGTGGCACCTCGACGTGCCGTTCTTCCACGATCGCGCGGTCGAGGCGGGCGACCGCCCGCTCGGGGCGTTCGACGGCAGCCGCTTCGCCGAGGTCGTCGCCGACGCCCACCTGCGCGAGCGCGCGCTGCGCTGAGGTCGCTCAGGCGCTGCGGCGGGCGCGCAGCGCGTCGGCCGGCGCCGCGCGCGCGACGACGACGCGATCCTTGCCGCGCCGCTTGGCCTCGTAGAGCGCCTCGTCGGCAGCGGCGAACAGCGAGGCCGAGTCGCCCCCGCCGGCGAGCGCCGCGACGCCCGCCGAGCACGTCACGCGCAGACCGCCGGCGAACCGCAGATCCCGGAGACCCTGGACGAAGCGAGCGGCCGCCGCGGTCGCGGAGCGCTCGTCGCCGCGCACGAGCAGGACGAGCTCCTCACCGCCGTAGCGCGCTGCGACGTCGGAATCGCGCGCCACCGAGCGCAGCACCCCGCCGGCCCGGCGCAGCACCTCGTTGCCGGTCGCATGGCCGTGACGGTCGTTGACCTGTTTGAAGTCGTCGAGGTCGAGCAGGACGAGTGCCACCTCGCCGCCGTAGCGGTGCACGCGCCGCAACTCGACCTCGAGCGACTCGGCGAAGAACTCCGCCCGGTAGAGGCCGGTGAGAGGGTCGACGAGCGCACGCTGCTCGAGCCCGCGGCGATGACCTGCCGTGAGCGCGGCGCCCACGGCAGCCGCTCCGGCCGCGGCGAGCAGCGCCACGCGCAGCCCGATCGGCAACGGCAGGGCCGCCGCCATCGGCGCGAGCACGAGCCCGGCCGGGCGGGCCGCAGCCGCGAGCACGACCGCGGGAGCGAGCAGAACGGGGGTCAGCGGCGGGAATGCGATCGCCGCCAGGGCACCGCACAGGGTCAGAACCACAGCGGCGGCGAGGGCCAGCCGGTCGCTGCGCAGCCGGGCATCGAGCACGGAGTGGTGATAGCAGCGCGGTCGGACGCGACTTTGGCCAAGTGGCACTCGCGGCGAGTGCCACTTGGCCAAGGCGGGACCGCCCGAAGGGGGAGATGTCAGATCCCCCGAAGAAGGTTCTCAACCCCTGACGCGGGCTGCCGATAGGTATCCCCGATGGCGAGCTACCGTTCTGCGCGCTTCGGCCGCTTCGAGATCGAGGATGGCGCAGCCCTGCGCTTCCCCGACGGCGTGGCCGGGCTGGCGCACCTCGAGTGGTTCGCGATCCTCAAACGGCGTGCCGATTCGGTCTTCCTCTGGCTGCAGTCGCTCGACGATCCGGACGTGGCGCTGCCGATCGTGCTGCCGTGGGCGTTTCACTGGGACTACGAGATCGAGCTGCCCGACGCGGATCTCCGCTCGCTCGGCGTGAGCAGCGCCGACCAGCTCTCGATCTACTGCCTCGTGGACGTCGGCGACGAGATGCGCTCGGCCACGGTCGACCTCGCCGCGCCGCTCGTCATCAACGACGAGACGCACGTCGCGCGCCAGCTCCGCCACGCGGGCGGCGGCTACTCGAGCCGCGATCCGCTGTTCGGCGACGAGACCGCGGTGACGCCGGTCTCGATGCGCGAAGAGGCCTCGAGCATGGTCACCGTGCTCGAGCGCCGCGCCGCGTGAGGGGCCGCGACCGCCCGGTCAGAGAACGCTGTCGATGCCCATGGCGGCGAACAGCAGGGCGAGGTAGAGCAGCGAGTAGAGGAACGTGCGCCGTGCGGCCGCGCGGTCGTCGGGCGCACGCAGGAGGCGCACGGCGAACCAGATGAAGCGCGCGCCGAGCAGCGCCGCGGCCGC
>CAZYYP010000145.1:0-9046 GCA_964651695.1 uncultured Gaiellales bacterium
GTCACTCCACGAGGGAGCCCGCGACCATCACCACGGTGCCGTCGGCCTCGATCGTGGCGTCGACCATGATGCCGTCGACGTGGATCGCCGCACGGTTGTCGCCGCCGTAGCTCGGGCTCGCGTTGTCGCCGAACGCGACGTGCGCGGTCCCGAGCACCTTCTCGTCGGTGATGACGCTGCCCGTGACCCGCGCCCGCTCGTTGGTGCCGATGCCGAGCTCGGCCACCACGTCGGCGCCGGCGCCCGCCTCGGCGATCGCCCTGCGGGTCGCCTCGGCCGCCGTGCCGCCCTCGACCGCGACGATGCGGCCGCGCTCGAAGGTGAGGCGGATCGGCTTGTCGACGAGCCCCTCGCCGGCCAGCGCGATGGAGCCGTCGATCACGCACACGCCGTCGGCCCCGGTTGCGAGCGGGGCGACGTAGACCTCGCCCGCCGGGAGGTTGCCGAATGCCCCGGGCCGGTCGAGCACGCCGTCGTCCACCTTCCACTCGCGACCGGTCACGTCGAACGAGCAGTCGGTGCCGCCCGGTGTCGTCACGCGCACCCGCGCTGCCCCGGCCAGCTTCGCCGCCAGGCCGGCACTGAGAGCGCGCACCGCGGCGTAGTCGGCGGCCATCTCGTTCTCGAGCATGGAGCGATCCATCCGCCCGCCGAAGGCGACGCGCGTCCCCTCCGCGATGGCGCGCGCGTAGAGCGGCTTGCGGAAGCCCGCGAACTCGGGGTCGTGGATGTTCGCGAACCAGAAGCAGACGGCGTCGGTCTCGGCGAGCGAGGCGATGAACGGCGCGTAGGGGACGAGGAGCGGCCGCGCCGCGTCCGGCACGACGACGCAGGCGGCCGACGCTGCGCCGGCTGCGAGCGCCGCCTCGCAGACCTTCAGGCCGACGTCGGCGAAGGGCTCGTCGACGAGCGCCTGGAAGCGCTCGCCCGGCTTCACCGAGAGGCAACTGACGGCGTTCGCCGCATACGTCGGGATTGTCATGGCGCACTCACTTCCTCGGGCAACGCGAGCAGGCCATCCGCACGGCGTACCGCCAGGCCATCTGCGAGCAGCGAATCGACGACGTCGGGATCGTAGCCTTCGTCCTCGCGCGGACCCTCCGCGAGCTCGCGCACGAGTGCCGCGCGGCGCTGGCGGCGGGAGCCCTCGAAGCGGCTCTGCCGCCGCAGCGGCGCGAACGTGAGGCCGCGTGAGGGGCACGACTCGGCCAGCGGGCAGCGCTCGCAGCGCGGGATGCGTGCGAGGCAGATCTGCGCGCCGAGGTCGAAGAGCGCCTGATTCCACTCCCAGGCCCTTCCCGGCGGGGGTGGCACGTCGGTCGTGGCGAGCGTGCGCTCGAGCACGCGGCGGACATTCGTGTCGAGCGCCGTCACCTGCGCTCCGAACGCGAAGCAGGCGATCGCGCGCGCGGTGTACGGGCCGATGCCGGGCAGTCGCTCGAGCTCGTCGATCCCGCGCGGGAACTCCCCGAGCTCGACGACCCGGCGGGCGGCGTTCTGGAGGCTCAGGGCGCGGCGGTTGTAGCCGAGCCCCGACCAGGCCCGCAGCACGTCGGCCGCGGGCGCGGCTGCCAGCGCGGCCGGGGTCGGCCAGCGCTCGAGCCACGGCCCGTAGCGCTCGAGCACGCGCGCCACCTGCGTCTGCTGCAGCATGACCTCGCTGACCAGGATCGCGTAGGGGTCGCGGGTCCGCCTCCACGGCAGGTCGCGTGCCGACTCGCCGAACCAGCCGAGGAGCGCAGCCTGCATCGCCTCGCTCATGCGGCCGTCACGCTCCAGTCGGGCTCGTCGAAGGCGTAGGCATCGCCGCGCTGCCAGGCCCTGAGTCCCGCGTGGACGTCGCCGCGGTAGCGCACGCGATCGATCAGGCTCGCGACCGGGCGCCCGGCGTGCGCCGTGATGCTCGCCGGCACATCGACTTCGCCGAGCGGCTCGAGCAGGTACGGCGAACCGACGCGCGGGCCGAACAGGACGACGTTCCGCGTGCCCGGCAGCGCTGCGCTCGGGACGACGATGCCGGGCGTGCCCGTGCGACGCAGAGCCGTGGCCAGGCGGCGGCAGCGCGCCGGATCGTCGGCGACGAGATCGCGCGCCTTGAGCCCGTGGTCGCCCGCCGAGTCGAACGTGATCTCCGGAAGGTCGTCGTGGGTCAGCCGCAGCGCCCACGTGCGCGCACGCACCTGCCGGATCTGCTCGGGCAGGCGGAGACTGTGCCCGCGCATGAGCTCGGCGAGCGGCCCGAGCGGGTGCAGGCAGAGGTACTGCGTCGGCTCTGCCTGGCCCTCGTCGTGGAAGCGCCCGGGCTGCCGCGCCGGCTCGGTGCGCAGCGGGGTGCCGAACGTCGCGTGCCGGTAGAGGATCACCGCGCGCCTCAGGTCGCGTACGTGCTTCGCATGCTGCCCGCGATCGCCGCGAGCTCCGGCAGCCGCTCGGGCTGGTCGAGCAACTCGGCCGGGCGGCGACCGCCGAGGTCGTCTCGCGGCCAGCCGAACCACTCGACCGCCCCGGCCGGAGTGAGCGAGAAGCGCAACTGGTTGACGATCCGCGCGACGGCGCGCGCGCGCCGCGCATCATCGCCCTCGGGCTGGGCGCCCTGGGTGGACAGCCAGCGCTGGAACTGGCGCAGGCTGACGCCCAGGAGCGCCGCGAGCCGGTTCTGCGGCACCTCGGTCGTGTCGGCCAGCCAGCGAACCACGTCCTTCGCCGATCGCTCGTCGGCGATCGGCGCGCTCTCGGCGATCGCCGAGAACCCCTGGCGCAGGCTCTCGAGCGCGACACGGAGCCGATCGCGCGCACCGGGCTCGTCCGCGCGCCGGACGGCGTCCTCGGCCTGGATCATCGCGCGGTGGATGATCAGCGTCAGGTACGGATCCACCGCCTCCCAGCGCGCGGTCGCGGTCTCAAACGCGATCCCCGAGGCCAACTCGTGGACCGTCGCGGCAACCGACGCCGGAATCTCCGCCGCGCGCGCCAGGCGGTCGTTGAGAGCCGCGATCGCGCCCGCCACCTCGGCGGGGCGGGCGAGCTCGGCGATGGCGTCCACGACGGCGGTCATCTGTCGTAAGTCTACGTCGTCACTGCGACATGCGGGTGATGGCGTGTATGCGGTCGGCGTCGAGATGCACAAGTGGCACCCGCACGCAGTGCCACTTGGTCGACGAATGCGCGACGATGCCGTCTGTATGCGCGCCCGCCTGCGATTCGCCCCGTCCCCGACGGGTCCCCTCCACCTCGGCTCCGCCGTCGTCGCGGTGGCGAACGCGCTGGCGGCGCGCAACCTGGGTGGCGAGGTGCTGCTGCGGATCGACGACACCGATGCGGGGCGGACGGCAGAGGGTGCCGCGCAGGGGATCCTCGACGATCTCGCATGGCTCGGCCTCGAGTTCGCCGGCGCCCCGGTGTGGCAGGGCGAGCGGCGCGAGTTGCACCTGGCGGCAGCCGCGGAGTTACTCGCGACGACGCACGCCTACCGCTGCTTCTGCCCGCCCTCGGACGATCGCTACGGCGGGCGCTGCCGCGGGCTCGCGCGCGCCGAGGCCGAGCGCCGGCACGACGCCGGCGAGGAGAACGTCATCCGCTTCCGGGTGCCGTCGGTCGAGGTCGTCGTCGAAGACGCGGCGCGCGGCCCCGTGCGCTTCGGCGCCGGGGAGATTTCCGATTTCGTGCTCGTGCGCGCGGACGGGCGGCCGACGTTCGACCTGGCCACGTCGGTCGACGATCGCGATCTCGCGATCACCCACATCGTGCGCGGAGAGGATCACCTCGCCAACTCTGCACGGCATCTGCTGGTGCTCCGTGCGCTTGGTGCGGTCGAGCCCGTGTTCGCTCATTGTCCGATCATCGTCGGCGCCGACGGTGAGCGCCTCTCGACGCGGCGCGGCGCCGCCTCGCTGGCGAGCCTGCGCGCGCGGGGAGTGCCGCCGGAGGCCGTCGTCGCGTTCGCCGCTCAGCTGGCCTGCCCGGCGCAGGGCGGCGCGCCCGAAGCGGTGTCGTTCGGCGAGCTCGCCGAACGCTTCTCGCTCGCGCGCCTGGGGCGCGGCACGGCGCACGCCGATCCCGCGCACCTGGCGTGGCTCGGCCGCGAGATCCTCGCCGCCCTCGATCCGGAGGAGCTCGCTCACCGGCTCGCGCCGTTCCTTCCGGGGCTGCCGAACAGTGACGTAGTCATGGCACTGGCAGAAGCGGCGCGGGGGGCGCCGGCACTTGGCGAGATCGCCGATGCGGCTGTCGCGCTCGGCCTCCGGCCGCCCGGCCCGCCGCCCGAAGCCCCTGCATTGCCGCTGTTTTGCGAGCTGCGAGCGGGCGACCCGCGCGATCATCTGCCCTACCCCGCCGCCGTCGACCTGGTGGATCGCCTGCGCGCAGCCGGCGCGAGCCGCGGCCTCTCGCCCCGCGACGTGCTACACCCCCTGAGACTCGCCCTCACGGGCGCGCCGCGTGGCCTGCCGCTTCCGGTCGTCGTTGCGGTGCTCTCGCGAGCCGAAGCCCTCGAACGCTGCAGCCCATGACACCAACCCTCAGGCTCTACGACCGCTTGCGCGGCGGGATCGTCGGCGTCGAGCCGAGCGCGCCCGGCGCCCTGCGGGTCTACAGCTGCGGTCCCACGGTGTACGGGCGCATCCACGTCGGCAACGCGCGTCCGTACTGGACGGCCATGGTGCTCAAGCGCGCCTGCGAGCGGCTGCTCGATCTGCCCGTGCGCCTCGCGATCAACATCACCGACGTCAACGACAAGATCTACCTTGCGGCGACGGAGCAGGGCGTGCCGTCGGCCGAGCTCGCACACGAGCTGTCGGCCGCCTATCGCGCCGACACCGAGGCGCTGGGGCTGGGGAGGCCCGACTCCGAGCCCCTGGCGAGCGAGACGATCCCCGGCATCGTCGAGCTGATCGAGAAGCTGATCGGATGCGGGGCCGCCTACGCGAGCGACGCCGGCGACGTCTACTTCAGCGTGGCGGCGTACCCGCCCTACGGCGAGCTCTCGGGGCAGCGACCCGACGAGCTGATCGCGGGCGCGCGCGTCGAGCCCGGCGAGGGCAAGCGCTCGCCGCTCGACTTCGCGCTCTGGAAGGGCACGAAGCCGGACGAGGACACGGCCTGGGACTCGCCGTGGGGCAGCGGGCGGCCCGGCTGGCACATCGAGTGCTCCGCGATGGCCCACGAGCAGCTCGGCGAGGATTTCGACGTCCATGGCGGCGGCCTCGACCTGATCTTCCCGCACCACGAGAACGAGCGCGCCCAGTCGGAGGCCGCCGGCGAGCGCTTCGCGCGCGTCTGGATGCACAACGGGATGCTGCGGCTGACGGGCGAGAAGATGTCCAAGTCGCTCGGCAACATCGATCGGCTCGCCGATGCGCTCGATCGCTGGGGGCGTGAGACGCTGCTCGTGTTCTTCGCCCAGGCGCACTACCGCAGCCCCGTGGACTACTCCCGGTCCGCGCTCGAAGGCGCAACCGCCGCCGCGGCCGGCTTGCGCGAGGCGCTGCGGAGTGCCCGGCGCTACGCGGCGACGGGCGCCGGCGGCAACGATGCGACGATCGCCGCAACGGCCCGGGACGCGTTCGATCGCTTCGTCGCGCACATGGCCGACGACCTCAACACGCCGCGGGCGCTGGCGGAGCTGCACGGTCTGGCCCGCGCGCTCAATACCGCGGCCGCGGGCGCGACTGCGGATGCCGAAGCCGTCGCAGGCGCGGCGGACCTGCTGGTGCGAGCGCTGGACGTGCTCGGCCTCGCGTCGCTCGACGAGCAGGCCGAGACATCCAGCGAGGCGCTCGAGCTCGCCGTCGAGCGGGCGGGAGCGCGTGCCGCGGGGGACTATGCGCGCGCGGACGAGTTGCGCGATCGCATCGCGGCGCTCGGGTTCTCGGTCCGCGACACCGCGCAGGGGCCGCAGGTCGTGCCGCTCGATGGCTGACCGCCCCGCCGACGCCCCGCCGCGCAACGACCTGGTGTACGGGCTGCAGCCCGTGCGCGAGGCGCTGCGCGGGCGGAGGCGCGTGCGCGAGGTCGTGCTGACCCGCGACGCCGCCGAGGCGATGCCGTGGATCGAGAGCTCCGGCGTGCGCATGTCGCTTGCGATCGCCGATCGCGTGACGGCGCTCGCCGAACGACCCGACCACCAGGGCGTGGTCGCGATCTGCGATCCGTACCCCTATGCCGATGCCGCAGAGTTGCTCGCGCGTCCCGATGCGCTCGTCGTCGCGCTGGACGGCGTGACCGACCCGCGCAACCTCGGCGCGATCGCGCGCTCGTGCGAGTGCCTCGGCGCCCACGGCCTCGTGATTCCGCGCCACGGGTCGGCCGGCGTGACCGCCGTCGTCGCCAAGGCGTCGGCCGGCGCGATCGAGCACCTGCCGATCGCGCAGGTCACGAACCTCGCCGAGATGCTGCGCCGCAACAAGCGGCCGGATCTGTGGAGCTACGCGGCGGCCGAGGACGCGGATGCGACCCCCGATGCACTCGATCTCACGGGCGGGGTCGTGCTCGTGCTGGGCGCCGAGGGCTCGGGCATCCGCCCGCTCGTGCGCCAGCGCTGCGATGCCGGCGTGCGCATCCCGATGCACGGGGCGATCGGCTCGCTCAACGTCGCCGTGGCCGCCTCGTTGCTGCTGTACGAGGCGGATCGCCAGCGCCGCGTCGCCCGCACCTGACGCATCGCCCCGCTCAACCACCCTCAGGCGAACACGTGTTCGTGCGCGCGGTCAAATGCGCGTCAGCGCACTTGCGTTCTCGTGTGCACATGCTATGTTCGAGCACACCGGGGCCTCAGGTAGAGGTTGAGATATAGCTCCGGGAAGAGAGTTGCGCCGACGACCGAGGGGTCGGCAACAACTTCTAAATACGGGCAGGAGCAGGCATTTCCATGGCAGCGGCACCCCTACGCAGTGAGTCGTACAAGGCTCAACGTGAAGTTGAGGATCTGAATCTCGTCCTCCGCGCCCGATCGGGGAACCGCGCAAGCGAGGCGGAGATCATCCGCCGCTACGCGAGCTTCGTCCGCCTCCGCTCCTCGAGCTATTTCATCGCCGGCGGCGATCCGGACGACCTCGTCCAGGAGGGCCTCGTCGGCCTCTACAAGGCGATCCGGGACTACCGCGTCGACAAGGACACGACGTTCCGCTCGTTCGCCGAGCTCTGCATCACGCGGCAGATCATCACGGCGATCAAGACCGCCACCCGCCACAAGCACGCGCCGCTCAACGGCGCGCTCTCCTTCAGCCACACCCCGGCGGGCTACGACGACGGCTCCGACTTCACGCTCGGCGATGCGCTGCCCGGCTCGCCGATCGACGATCCCGCCCGCCGCGTCGTCGCGACCGAGGAACTCGCCGCGCTCGTCGGCTGCCTCGGATCGTGCCTCTCGCCGCTCGAGGGCCGCGTGCTCACGCTGTATCTCGAGGGTCGCTCCTACGAGGAGATCGGCGAGATCGTCGAATGCGATCCGAAGGCCGTCGACAACGCCCTCCAGCGCGTCAAGCGCAAGGTCGGCCAGCACCTCGCCGCGCGCGCGGTGCTCGACGCCTGATTCCGGGCTAGGCCCGGATTCCACCGGCGTTGCCGCTGCCCGAGATCGTGGCGCGGCCAGGCTGCAGGGCGATGCCCGTGAGGTGGACGCCGTCGGGGAGCGGCCCGAGCGGGATCGGCGTGGTGAGCGCGTGCGTGAGCGTGCTGGAACCGCTCACCGGAACGAGCTCGAAGGAGGACGCGCCGACGATCTTCGCGCGCACGACTGCGTGCAGCGTGCCCATGACGAGGGTTCCTCCGCTCCGGGTGATCGTCACGCGCAACTGCTTGGCGGGCAGTCCCTGCTGGGTCAGGAGTGGCCGCAGGTAGGCGGCAAGGGCGCCCTCGGTGAGGCTTCCCTGGAAGCGCACGGTCGAGTAGCGCAGCCGCACGTTGCCCGAGATGAGGTCGCCCAGTTGCACGTGGGCGCCGCGGTAGACGGCCCGGGCGCCGGCGAGGCGCAGCCCGTCGCGGTCGAACTGCTTGGCCCGCACCGTGACGTTGCCGAGGTCGCCGCGGGCGATCCCGGGGCTCAGGGAGGTCGCGATCGAGACGGTCACCGGCGTACCGAGCCGATCCTCGATCGACCGGGCCGCGAGTCGCTCGACGAACGGCCGCCCGACCAGGAAGGCGACCACGCCGATCACGGCGAGGATGAGCACGAGGAAGACCAGCGTGCGTGCGAGGCGGAAGAGGATGAACACAGATCAGGCGAGGGGCGTGAGTTCGGCCAGTTGGAGTTCGGCGTTGTCCTGCCGCAACCTGCCGTCGTCCTCACCCGCCCCGCGTGGCACCTCGACTGCAGCACCGACCGCGATCGCCTGCTCGCGCGTGGCCCCACCGGCGAGCGCCGTGCGCATCGCGGTCTTGAGCGCGTGGAGATAGGCGAGGTCGGCGCTCGCGATCGCGAGCGCCTCGCCTGCGTTCAGCGCACGTCCGTGCCCGGGTGTCACGTACGCGACCGGATCACGGGCCAGCTCGTCCGACAGTGCCGTGAGCGTGGCACGGTAGGCAGCAGTCGAGACGTAGACGAAGGGGAACTCGATCGCCGAGAGGTAGTCGCCGACCGCCAGCAGGTCGAGCTCGCGGACGCGGTAGCCCGCGCCGCACGCGGTGTGCCCGGCCAGCGCCATCGTCTCGACCGTGAACGGGCCGACCTGCAGGGCCTCGCCCGGATCGAAGACGAGGTCGGCGCGCGGCGCGCCCTCCCAGCTGAGCCCTTCCTCGCCCCCGTGGCGCACGACCTCCTCGGCCGCCTGGCCACTGGCGATGCGGTCGGCCGAGCCGCGGCTCATGATCGCGGGCACCCCCGGGAAGGCCGAGATCCCGCAGACGTGATCCCAGTCGGCGTGCGTGATCAGCAGTCCGCGCAGCGCGAGCCCGCGGTCGCTCATGTCGGTCTTGATCGCGTCGATCTCGGGCGCCGAGATGCACGGGTCGACGAGCACGGCATCCCCGCCGGCGTGCAGGGCCAGCGCGGTCGTTTCCCAGAGCGCGCTCTCGTAGCGGATCACGCCTGGGCGCAGATCGACCGCGGTCA
>CAZYYP010000146.1:0-8997 GCA_964651695.1 uncultured Gaiellales bacterium
GTGGCGACGGAGAAGTAGTCGGGCGGCCCGTGGTCGAACGCGGGGATCGTGTGGTCGATCGCGATGCGCTGGATGTACGAGAAGTGCACCGGCTCGTCCGGGCCCTCCCACGGAGGCAGCACGACGGCCCACACGAGTCCCCGCACGAGCGCAGCGAAGACGACGAGGCCGACCACCAAGCGCATCCTCTGCGTGCGCGTCGCCACCGCCTCGAGTGTAGACGGCGCTGCCCAGCGTGCCGTTGCGAGAACCTCTTAGAGTGCAGCGATGCCGGCCGCCCCGCTCGTGCTGATCGACGGGGACACCATCGGCCGTGGCCGCACCGGCGACGAGAGCTACACGATCAATCTGCTGCGCGAGCTGCCGGTGGCCGCGCCGGATCTCGCGCTCGCCTGCTCGCTGCGCGACCCCGCCGACGTCCCCGAGGACGTCCCACAGTCGGTGCGGCGACTGGCGCTCGACGTTGCGAGCCCCTATCGGCGCATTCCGATCGCGTTCCCGGCCCTCGCGCGCCGGCAGGGGGCGTCGCTCGCGCACGTCCACTACTTCGTCTCGCCGCGTCTGCCGTGCCCGGCCGTCGTGACGGTGCACGATCTCTCCTACGCCCGTTCGCCCGAGCTGTTCTCGCGCCGCGACCGCACGCTCCTGAAGCTCGTGCGCGGCTCGGTGCGCCGCGCCGCGCGGGTGATCGCCGTCTCGGAGTTCACGCGCACGGATCTCTGCGAGGTCTACGGCGTCGATCCCGGGAAGGTCGTCGCCATACCGAACGGTGTCAGCGCCGACTTCCGTCCGGTGGAAGGCGCCGAGGAGCTCGTCCTCCACCGCTTCGGCATCGACCGCCCGTACGTGCTGTGCGTCGGAGCGCTGCAGCCGCGCAAGAACGTCCCGCTCGCGATCGAGGCCTACGCGCAGGTCGCGGGTCGCGGCACGGACTGCGAGTTCGTGATTGCGGGCGGCGACAGGGGCGGGCGCCTGGACGTGCTCGACGCAATCCTGCGCACCGGGCTCACCGGCAGGGTCCACCTCGTCGGGCGCGTCGAGGACGAGACACTCCCGGCGCTCTACACCGGCGCTCGCGCGCTCATCTTCCCGTCGCTCTACGAAGGCTTCGGGCTCCCGGCGCTCGAGGCGATGGCGTGCGGGACGCCGGTCGTCGCGAGCAACACGACGGGGCTCGCCGAAGCGGTCGGCGACGCCGGCCTGACGGTCGATCCGCACAGCGCCTCGGAGCTGGCCGGCGCCATCCGCCGCGTCCTCGACGACCCGGAACTGAGCGATCGGCTCGTCGCGGCAGGCCTCGCGCGCGCCGCCGAGTTCACCTGGGCGCGAACCGCCCGGGCGACCGCGGACGTCTACCACGAGGCGCTCGCGTGAACGCCGGCGTGATCGCGACGGTCGTCTCGCACGGCCAGCGCGACCTGCTGCGGGACTGCCTCGCGACTCTCGCGCGCGACGGCGTGCCGGCGCTCGTGTGCGAGAACGTGCCCGACGGCAGCGCCGAGCTGGCCCGCTCGCTGGGCTTCCGCGCCTACACGAACGAGCGCCCGCGCAGCTTCGCCGAGAATCAGAATGCGCTCTTCGCCGCCACGACCGAGCCCTACGCCCTCGCACTCAACCCGGACGTACGGCTCGAGACGGGCTGCGTCGCGCAGCTCGTCGCGCACGCCGAGGCTCACGAGCGCTGCGGCGTCGCAGGCCCGCGCCTGCTCGAGAGCGACGGCGGTCTTCAGCGCTCGCGCAGGCGGTTCCCGACGATCGGGGGCACGCTCGTCCGGCGCACGCCGCTGCGGGCCGTCGTGCGCGATGTCGAGGCGGCACAGCCCGCGCACTACCTCGCGGATGTGCCCGACGGCCCCGTCGAGTGCGACTGGATGCTCGGGGCGTGCCTGCTCCTGCGACGGCGCATGCTCGGCGAGATCGGGGCCTTCGACGAGGGCTTCCCGATGTATGGCGAGGACATCGAGTTGCAGTACCGCGCAGCGCGTGCCGGCTGGGAGCGCTGGTACGTCCCCGGCGCTGTCGCGACGCACGACTACCAGCGCATCGTCGATCGCACGTTCCTCTCGCGCCGTACGTGGTGGCACCTGCGGGGCATGGCGCGCTACGTCCGCCGGCACCCCGAGACGCTCGTGCGGCGCCCGTAGAGAACCCCTCAGGCGCGGATCTCGGCTCGGTGCTCCTCGAACCACGCCACGGTGTCACGCAATCCGTCCTCGAGCGAGATCGTCGGGCGCCAGCCCAGGGCCTTCAGGCGCCCGACGTCGAGCAGCTTGCGCGGCGTGCCATCGGGCTTGGACGTATCCCAGACGATCTCGCCCTCGTAGCCGACGATCGTCGCCACCAGCTCGGCGATCTCGCGGATCGACTGATCCTCTCCCGTCCCGACGTTGATCGGCTCCGGCGAGTCGTACTCCTCCAGCAGGAACACGATGGCGCGCGCAAGGTCGTCCACGTGGAGGAACTCGCGCCGCGGGTTCCCGCTGCCCCAGTTCGTGACGCGATCGAGACCGGTCTCCTTGGCCTCGACGTAGCGGCGGATGAGCGCCGGGAGCACATGGGAGGAGCTCGGGGAGAAGTTGTCGCCCCGGCCGTAGAGGTTGGTGGGCATGGCGGAGACCCAGCGGTGGCCGTACTGCTTGCGGGCGGACTGCACCTGGAGGATCCCGGCGATCTTCGCGATCGCGTAGGCGTCGTTGGTGGGCTCGAGCGGGCCGGTCATGAGGTACTCCTCCTTGATCGGCTGGGGCGCGAGCTTGGGGTAGATGCAGGAGGATCCCAGGAACACGAGCCTCTCGACCTCCAGCGCATGCGCCGCGTCCATGACATTGACCTGCATGCGCAGGTTGTCCGAGAGGAACTCCGCCGGAAAGCGGTCGTTCGCGAGGATTCCCCCCACGCGGGCCGCGGCGAGGATCAGGTAGCGGGGACGCACCTCCGCGAGCAGGGCGAACGTCGCCTCGCGGTCACGCAGATCCACCTCGGCTGACGTCCGCCCGACCAGGTTCGTATAGCCGTCGGCCTCGAGGCGTCGCCAGATGGCGGAGCCGACGAGACCGCGGTGACCTGCGACGTAGGTCGTCGCCGACTTGTCGGTGCTCATGCGTGCTCCCTGGTCGTCTCGGTGGCGAGCCGTCTCGCGGTTCCCGGCAGAGCGCCGGCGCCGCCCGCCGGGAGGGCCTGGGAGATCCGCGACCCGGCGTGGCCGCGCCGAAGTCTACCGGCGGCGGCGCGCCGGCTCTCGAGCGCCGGCGGCGCGGCGGCGGGCGTCAGACCTCGCGGCAGAACGCGACGAACGCCGATGCGAGCTTCGACGGCTCGCGCGCAGCCTGGCGCACGACGACGTAGTCGCGCCGCAGGCTCAGGCCGGTCACGCGCGCCATCGTGAGACGGCCGAGCTCGAGCTCGCGCTCGATGGCGGCCAGCGACGTGAACGTCGCCCCGAGGCCCTCCTCGACCGCGGTCTGCGACGACTCCTGCAGGCCGAGCTCGGCGACGACGTTGAGGTCGCGCGGGCGCAGGCCGAGACGGCGCAACTCGGTCTCGACGATCGCGCGCACGCCCGAGCCCTCCTGCTGCACGACGAGCGGCTCGCGCGCGAGCTCCTCGAGCGACAGCTCGCCACCGGCGCGGGGATGGCCCGGTGGCAGCGCGAGCACGATCTCGTCCGCCCGGAACGGCTCGTAGACGAGGCTCCTGTGCGGCTTCTCGGCGCCGACGACCCCGAGCTCGAGCTCGTGCGCGAGCACCCGCTGGGCGATGTCCTGCGTGGCGCCCACCTCGAGCGAGACCTCGACCTCGGCGTTGTCGCGCAGGAACCCGATCAAGAGCCGCGGGACCAGCCGCGCGCCGGGGCCCGTCGAGGCGCCGATCGCGAGCTTGCCCCTCAGCACGTCGGCTTCCTCCTGGGCCGCGCGCACCATGTCGCGCTCGAGCGCGAGGATGCGCTGGGCGCGGGCGATCACGGCACGGCCCTCGGGCGTCGGCTCGGCCTTGCGCCCGCTGCGGTCGATCAGCGCGACGCCGAGACGCTGCTCGAGTGCGCGCACGGCCTGCGACACGGCCGACTGGGTGACGCCGAGCGACTCCGCGGCCTGCGAGAACGATCCTCGCTCTGCGACGGCGCAGAGCGCGGCGAGCTGGCGGGTGTCCACCCTCAGACCGGAGCAGCGACGGCGGGCTGCTCGCTGTCGGCTCGCCGCGGATTGGCGATCATGGCGCGCACGCGGGCCAGGGCGCCCGGCTCGTCGCCGTCGTTGGCGAGGCGCTCCACGGCGTCGAGCTCGGTCTCGAGCCATTCGGGCGAGATCGGCGAGCGGCGCGCGCGCATGAGCTTCTCGTGGTGGGTGCGCTCGACCTCCTCGGAGTCCTCGAAGAGGCCCTCGTGCAGCTTCTCGCCCGGCCGGATGCCGGTGATCTCGATCGCGATGTCGCGCTCGGGCTCGAGCCCGGAGAGACGGATCATGTCCTTCGCGAGGTCGATGATGCGCACGGGATCGCCCATGTCGAGCACGAAGACGTCACCGCCGCGACCCACACCGCCGGCCTGCACGATCAGCTGGGCCGCCTCGTGGATCGTCATGAAGTAGCGCGTCATCTGGGGATCGGTGACGGTCACGGGCCCCCCGCGGGCGATCTGCTCACGGAAGATCGGCACGACCGACCCGGACGACCCGAGCACGTTGCCGAACCGCACCGCGACGAACGTCGTCTCCGCCTCGGCCTGGCCGAGCGCCTCGACGACCCACTCCGCGAGCGCCTTGCTGGCGCCCATGGCGGTCTTCGGGTAGACGGCCTTGTCGGTCGAGACGAGCACGAAGCGGTCGACGCCGTGGCGGGCCGAGAGGCGCGCGACCGTGCGCGTGGCGAGCGCGTTGTTGCGCAGCGCCTGCACGGGGTGCTGCTCCATCAGCGGCACGTGCTTGTACGCGGCCGCGTGGAACACCACGGCGGGCTCATGCTTCTCGAAGACCATCTCCATGCGCGCCGCATCGCGCACGTCGGCGATCTCGGGGACGAGCGTGATCTTCGTCGTCTGGCGCAGCTCGCGGTCGATCTGGAAGAGGTTGTTCTCGGCGTGATCGGCCATCACGAGCCGCCCGACCTCCATGCGCACGAGCTGGCGGCAGAGCTCGGATCCGATCGAGCCCCCGGCGCCCGTCACGAGCACGGTGCGGCCGCGCACGTACGCGCCCACGGCGGCCGGGTCGAGCGCGACGGGCTCGCGCCCGAGGATGTCCTCGACCTGCACCTCGCGCAACTGGCCGACGAGGTCGTCGTCGCCGTTGAGGAGGTCGTTGACGTTCGGCAGGGTCTTGACCGGCACCCCGGCTGCGCGGCACGTCGCGACGACCGCCGCGCGCATGCGACCGCCGGCCGAGGGCAGGGCGATGTGCACCTCGTCGGGCTGGCGGGCCCTGAGGATCTCCGGCAGCTGCGCGGTCGTGCCGAGCACCTTGACGCCCTGGAAGCGGTAGTGCAGCTTGTTGGGGTCGTCGTCGATGAGACCGATCGGCTCGTAGCCGGCGAGGCGGTTGCTGAGCATCTCGCGCAGGATCAGGTTGCCGGCGTCACCGGCGCCGACGATCAGCACCTTCTTGCCCTTGGCGACGAACGAGCCACGCCGCGGGCGCTCCATCAGCGAGCGCGCGATCATGCGCGCCCCGCCGAGCAGGATCAGCGTGAAGACCAGGTCGAGCAGCAGGGCGCGCTTGCTGGGAGATCGCTGGCGTGCGGGTCGCGGTGCGAGGCTGGCCTTGATGGCCGCCTTCTTGTACGGGGACGTGCACTTCGCCGGCTGACCCGGCTGCGTGCAGTCCGGCGCACTGAGCTGCGCCAGCTGGCCCTTCGAGGCCTGCGGATGGATCGTCACGCCGCGCGGGAACTTCACGATCGAGAACGCGAGCAGGAGCGCGATGCTCGCGATCGCGACCGCGCGCACGAGGGCGTTGAGGTCGCGCAGCGAGGAGTAGCGCCACCACTTGTTGTAGGCCCCGAAGCCTCCCAGGCACACGATCTTGATCGCGACCACGATCAGGATGGTCTGCTTCCAGTAGGCGTCCCAGCCCGGGTTGCGCTGGATCTGGAAGCCGACGACGTAGGTCGCGTACCACGCGACAGCCACCAGGGCCGCATCCACGGCGACCTGCCACAGGCGGTGGCGGTTCAACAGCCCCATTGGTGCGGAAGTCTATGCCCTGGTGGGAGAAAGGGCCGTGACGGCGTCGACGACCTCGCGCTGCGCCGCCTCGGCGAGCGTCGGGAACATCGGCAGTGCCAGGCACTCGCGCGCGCAGCGCTCCGTCACCGGCAGCGAGCCCGCGGCGTGGCCGAGGTGCTCGAAGACGGGCTGCAGGTGCAGGGGTTTCGCGTAGTAGAGGCCGCTCGCCACGCCGGCCTCCGTGAGCCCCGCGCGCAGGCGGTCGCGCTCCGGCGTGCGCACCATGTAGAGGTGGTAGATGTGGCGCGCGCCGGGGGCGACGGCCGGCGTCGTGACGTACTCGCCGAGCCCCAGCTCCTCGTAGCGCGCAGCGGCGGCGATGCGACCGTCGTTCCAGCCGTCGACGAGCGGCTGCAGCTGGAGCAGGATCGCCGCCTGCAGCTCGTCGAGGCGCGAGTTGTAGCCGATGTGCGTGAAGGTGACCTTGTCCTCGGAGCCGTGGAAGCGCAGCACGCGGCACATGCGCTCGACCTCGGCGCTCGAGGTGGTGATCAGGCCACCGTCGCCGAAGCACGGCAGGTTCTTGGTCGGGAAGAACGAGAACGTCGCGGCGTCGCCGAGCGCGCCGCAGCGCACGCCGTCGAGCGACGCGCCGTAGGCCTGCGCGGCGTCCTCGAGCAGCGCGAGCGAGTGCCGGGTGCAGATCTCCCTCAGCCTGGCCATCGGCGCCGGGTGCCCGAAGAGGTGCACCGGCATCACGGCGCGCGTGCGCGGCGTGATCGCGGCCTCGACGGCCGCCGGGTCGAGGTTGTAGGTCTCGTCCTCGATGTCGGCGAACACGGGGACCGCGCCGATCGCCGCGATCGATTCGGCGCTCGAATAGAACGTGTACGACGGGCAGATGACCTCGTCGCCGGGCTCGACGCCGAGTGCGCGCAGGGCGATCAGCAGGGCGTCGGTGCCGTTGGCGACGCCGACGCCGTGGGCGGCTCCGACCTGCGCGGCGAACGTCGCCTCGACCTCGCGCACGCGCGGTCCGAGGATGAAGCGCCCGGAGTCGATCACCTCGGCGATCGCGCGGGCAACCTGCTCGCGGACGTCGGCGTACTGCGAATGCGGGTCCATCAGAGGCACGGCCATGCCCCGACGGTAGCAACGGACGGTCTAGCGAGCGTCGGCGGCGGTCTCGCTCACCGACAGGCCCCAGGCCTTGCCGGTGTCGAACAGCTCATCCGGATCGACCTCGCCGACCCAGCCGATGAAGTGCCGCTGGTGCTTGCGCGGGGTCGATCCGAAGACCGCCTTGCGCATCTTGGGGGCCGGGCCTTCCTTGACGCGCTCGACGTTCGCGAGCGCTTCCTCGACGGCCGGGCCTTCGGCATATCCTTTTCCCATACCCGCACCGTAGCGCGCGGGGCGCGCTTCTCGGGGTCGTCAGCCCGTGACGAGCGCGCGGGCGCGCCCGAGCAGCCGTCGCTCGGCGGCTGCCGCAGCCTCCAGCGCGCCGGTGGCCCACCTGCGATCGAGGGAGCTCTGGCCGTCCACCTCGGCGAGCATGGCATCCATCGCCGCCTGCGACGAGGAGCCCGCCTGGAGCCGTGCCTGCGCGCAGGCCGCCGGATCGAGCTGTGCCGGATCGACCGTGACGCTGCTGCCCGTCAGGTCGAGCGCGGCTTCCGCGACCGCTTCCGCCGTGAGTGCGCCGGCGCCGTTCTCGATCAGCCGCCGCACGGCGAGTCCGACGACCTTGTGCGCTGTGCGGTAGTCCATGCCGCCGGTCGAGGCGAGCACGTCGGCCACGTCGGCGGCGTTCGTGAAGCCCTCGCGCGCGACCTGCGCCATGCGCTCCGCGTGCACGTGCAGCCCCGCGAGCACGGCAGCGGCGAGCCGCGCGATCGCTCCGGCCTCCTCGAGCGCGCGCGGCACGAGGCCATTGAGGAGGTGGAAGTGGTCGGTGCGCGCCGAGCCCGTGTGCGTGACGGTCAGAGCCGCGCTGAGGTCGCCCGCGGCCTGCGCGGCCTGGGCGCGGATCGCGGCGAGCGCGTAGGGATTCCGCTTCTGCGGCATCAGCGCGCTCGCGCGCGAGTGGCGATCGGCGAGCTCGATCAGCCCGAACTCGTGGCTGGCGTAGATCTCGAAGTCCTGCGCGAGTTGCGAGAGGTGCGTGGCCGCGATCGCCAGCGTCGAGAGCAGCTCCGCGTAGACGTCCCACTGCCAGGCGGCGTCCTTGGTGTGCTGCACGAGGCCCTCGCACCCGAGCAGGCCCGCGAGCAGCCCGCGATCGAGCGGCCAGCGCGATCCGGCGCTGCCGCCCACTCCCGCGACGCTGCGCGAGAGCTCGCGATGGGCGTGCTGCAGCCGTTCGCAGTCACGCAGGGCGGGGTAGGCGTAGGCCAGCAGCAGGTGGCCCGCGGTCGTCGGCTGGGCCGCCTGCAGGTACGTGTAGTCGGCTGCGAGCGAGTCGCGCAGGCCGCGCGCCTGCCCGGCGAGAGCGCCGGCGGCGTCGGCGAGGGCGATCACGAGCTCGGCCGATCCGCGGCGCGCGCACGCGCGCAGCGCGACGCGGAACGCCTCGCGCCGGGGTCGCCCGGCGCTCAGCCAGCCGGCGGCGCCGCTGCCGATGCGGCGCACGAGCTCGGCCTCGCGCGAGTTGAAGGCATCGCCGAGAGCGGCCTGCCAGGGGAACTCCGCGACCGGGATCTCGTGCAGCTCGAGCAGTCCGGCGATCAGCGTGCGCGCCGTGTCCGCGCTCAGGGCGCCGCCGTCGGCGAGCGCCACGGCGTGCGCGATGTCGGACAGCGAGAGGTCGTAGGCGAGGCGCGGCGCGGCGCGCAGCTCGT
>CAZYYP010000147.1:0-7626 GCA_964651695.1 uncultured Gaiellales bacterium
CACATCCATCACCGCAAGGGCAAGGGCGCGCGGCCGCACGGCAACATGAGCCGCATGTTCCGCGGCCTCCGCGAGGGCGAGGGCTTCGACGCCGGCACGCGCGGCATGGAGGTCATGCCCGGCCTCGAGCCGAAGGGCGACGACCTCGTGATCGAGAAGGAGCGCGCGAGCGCGTTCGCGGGCACCGAGACCGACATCGTGCTGCGCGCGATGGCGATCGACACGCTGATCCTGACCGGCGCGTGGACGAACTTCTCGGTCGAGAGCACGGCGCGGCAGGCCACGGACATGGGCTACCGCGTGATCGTCGCGAGCGATGGCACCTCGTCGATCAGTGAGGAGTGGCACCAGGCCGCGATCGGCTACGCCCTCACGTGGCTGTGCGAGATCGCGCCGTCGGCGGACATCGCAGCGGCGCTCTGAGCGAGGGGACCGGCAGGATGCGGGTGCGCGCGGCGCTCTTCGAGGCGCCGGGCGCCCCGCTCGTCGTGCGCACGATCGACCTCGACGGGCCGGGGCCGGACGACGCGCTGGTGCGCATCGACGCCGTCGGCATCTGCGGCTCCGACCTCCACGTGATCAAGGGCGAGTGGGTGCGCCCGCGGCCGATGGTGCTCGGCCACGAGGGCGCGGGCGTCGTCGAGGCCGTGGGCGCGTCGGTCGAGGGTCTCGCCCCCGGCGATCGCGTGGTCCTCTCGTGGGCGCCCTCGTGCGGCGCGTGCGAGCCGTGCCTGGCCGGCCGCACCACCGCCTGCCTCCCGCTGCGGGCGGGAATCGGCGCGGGCACGCTGCCCGACGGCACGACGCGGCTCTCGCTCGGCGGCAAGACGATCTACCGCATGACCGCCGTCGGCGCCCTCGCCGAGCGCGTGGTGATGCCCGCGAGCGGCGTGCTCAAGCTCACGCACGAACTGCCTGCGGCCGAGGCCGCCCTGCTCGGGTGCGCCGCCCTGACGGGCATCGGCGCGGCGCGCGAGGTCACCCCAGGCGACGTGGTCGTCGTGATCGGCGCCGGCGGAGTCGGCCAGTTCTGCGTCCAGGGCGCGCGGCTGCGCGGCGCCCGCGCGATCGTCGCGGTCGACCCGCTGCCCGCCCGGCGCGCGCTCGCGCGCGCCGTCGGCGCGACCCACGACTGCGCGCCCGAGGACCTGAGCGACCTGCTTGCGGAGCTCGCCCCGGGCGGTGCGGACTGCGCACTCGAGGCCGTGGGCTCGCCCGCAACCGCGGCGCTCGCACTCGCGAGCGTGCGGCCGGGCGGGCGCGCGACGCTCGTCGGCATGCCGCCCGCGGGCGCCCGTCTCGACCTCGATCCCGCCGAGTTCACGAACCGCGAGAAGGTGCTCACGGGCACGGTCTACGGGTCCGGCGATCCCTCCGACGCGCTGCCTGCGGTGCTCGCCGACGTGGCGGCCGGCCGCGTGCTGCTGACGCCGCTCGTCGGGCCGTCGTTCCCGCTCGAGCGTGCCGAGGAGGCCATCCAGGCCGCCCTGGCCGGCGAGCCCGGCCGCGTCATCGTGACCCCCCAGACGTTCACAGCCTCTCAGGAGGAGAAGGAGCCGAGTTCCCATGCGCCGTGAGATCACCGCGCCCGGCGTCGCCGAGCCGATCAGCCACTACTGCGATGCCGTCGAGGCCAACGGCTTCCTGTTCGTCTCGGGCTGCCCCGCGACCGACGAGAACGGCGATCTGGTGGGCGGCGAGGACACCGCCGCGCAGTGCGCGCAGGTGCTCAGGAACCTCGGGCTCATCCTCGAGGCGGCGGGCTGCGCGCCCGCCGACGTCGTCAAGGTCAACGTCTACCTCACCGACGTCGACGACCGGCCGCTGATCAACCCGCTCCGCCAGGCGTTCTTCGGCGACACGCGACCTGCGAGCACGCTCGTCGGCGTGCGCGAGCTGCCCGTGCCGGGCATGAAGGTCGAGATCGAGGCCGTCGCGGTCGTGCCCGACCGCTTCCGCCAGGCCCACTCGGGGCTGTAACGCGACCTCAGGCGGCGCGGACGGGATTGGAGAGCACGCCGATGCCCTCCACCTCGACCTCGACGCGATAGCCGGGCGCGAGTGCCACGTCGTCGGGCGGGACGATTCCGGTGCCCGTGAGCAGGACGGATCCGGCCGGCACGGGGTTCTCGCGCACGACCCAGGACGCGAGCTCCGCGAAGCTGCGGCGCATCGCACCCGTGCTCGTGGCGTCCTCGTTCACGAGCGCCCCGGTCTCGTCCCAGATGCGCACCGCGATCGCGAACGGCGCAGCGGGATCGTCGGGCACGAGCACCGCCGGCCCGAGCGAGCAGCAGGCGGCGAAGAGCTTGGCCTGCGGCAGGTAGAGCGGGTTCTCGGCCTCGATGTCGCGCGCCGTGAGATCGTTGCCCGCCGTCATGGCGAGGATCGTCCCGTCGGCCTCGAGCACGAGCCCGAGCTCGGCCTCCGGCACCGTCCAGCGCGACTCGCTGCGCACCGCGACCGCCTCGCCGGGCCCGACGGTGCGCCGGCAGCCGGCGTCCTTGAGGAAGATCTCCGGCCGCTCGGCCTCGTAGACGCGCGCGTAGACGTCGGCCGAGTGCTCGCTCTCCTCGATGCGCGCGTGGCGGCTGCGCTCGTAGGTCACGCCTGCCGCCCAGATCTCCTCGGGTGCGAGCGGCGCGAGCAGCGGCAGCGGCGCGAGGGTGGCCGGATCGTCGGCCCGGCGTTCGCCGACCGCCTCCGCGGCGCACGCCGCGAGGCCACGGCGCAGCGCTGCCAGCGGGTCGCGCTCGCGCAGCTCGCGCACGACCCCCGGCGCCGCCGGATCGATCGCTCCGAGGATCGCCTGCGGGCCGCCGCCCAGGCGCACGAGCCGCCAGCCGCGCGCGGCGAACGCGCCCATCAGTACGTCAGCCTTCCGCCCGAGTGATCGAACGCGGCGCCCGTCGAGAACGTCATGCGGTCGCTCGCGAGGTAGGCGATCAGCTCGGCGACCTCCTCGGCCCGCGCGAGGCGGCCCATCGGCACGCGCGCGAGCATGTAGTCGATGTGCTCCTGCGTGATGTCGCCGAGCATCGGCGTCTCGACCGGCGAGGGCGTGATGCAGTTGACGAGCACGCCGGTCGTCGCGACGTCCTTGCCGATCGCCTTCGTCATCCCGATCACGGCGGCCTTGGACGCGGAGTACGCGGCGGCCATCGGATTGCCCTCCTTGCCGGCCACCGACGCGAGGTTGACGATGCGCCCGTAGCCCCGCTCGATCATGCCGGGCAGCGCGGCGCGGTTGGCGTAGAAGACGCCGTCCGCGTTGACGGCCATCACGCGCCTCCACTCCGCATCGCCGACATCGGTCGTACGCAGCGAGGCGCCGGAGATGCCGGCCGAGCACACGAGGATGTCGAGGCCGCCGAGCTCGCGCTCGACGCGGGCGACCGCAGCGTTCAGGACGGCCGACTGCGTGACGTCCCCGGCGATGCCGATCGCGCCGTCCCCGAGCTCGGCCGCCGCCGCCTCGACCCGGTGCGGATCCAGGTCGAGGATCGCCACACGGCCGCCGCCCGCCTGGATGCGCCGCGCGCTCGCGGCGCCGATGCCGCTGGCCCCGCCGGTGATGAGGGCGATGCGCCCCTGGAAGTCGGTGTCAGTCATTGCAGGCGTGTATAGCAGTCGACCGATACGGGCCGCGTTGTTGCCCGTCGCAGACGGCACGGCTAGCCTCAGGCCATGCAGCCGCTGCGCGACTACCCGCTCGGCGAGCGGCGACCGGAGCTCGTCGCGACCCCCGCCGGCACCCCGCTCGCGGAGGTCACGCTCGACGCGCTGCGCGCGGGGCGGGTCTCGTCCGACGAGCTGCGGGCGACGCCGCAGACGCTGCTCTTCCAGGCCGCGGTCGCGCGCGCCGCGCACCGCGCGCAGCTGGCCGAGAACCTCGAGCGCGCCGCCGAGCTCGCGGCTCTGCCGGACGACGAGGTGCTTGCCGTGTACACCGCGCTGCGCCCGCGGCGGGCGACGCTCGCCGAGCTCGAGACGTTCGCGCAGCACCTCGCAGACGTCGCCGCGCCGCGCTGCGCGGCGTTCGTGCGCGAGGCGGCCGTGGTGATGGCCGAGCGCGGCCTCTTGCGGAGCGACGCATGAGCGAGGAGCCGCGCAGCGAGCGCTTTCGCGTCCGCGCCGCCGCGCCGCTGCGGCGCGAGACGCTGATCCGGCCCGCGCCCGAGCTCGGCCTCGTCGCCATGAACGGCCCGGGCGACCCCGAGCCGTCGCTCGTGATCTCGGACGGCGTCGTGACCGAGCTCGACGGAACGTCGCGCGAGCAGTTCGACACGCTCGACCGCTTCATCGCGGCGCACGGCATCGACCTCGAGATCGCCCCCGAGGCGATGGCGCTCGCGGACGCCGCGCTCGCGCGCATGCTCGTCGACGTCGACGTGCCGCGCGCCGAGCTCGTGCGGCTGGCGCGCGGCCTCACGCCGGCCAAGCTCGCACGCGTCGCCGGACTGCTCGACCCGGTCGAGATGATGTTCGCGCTCAAGCGCCTGCGCGCGCGCCGGGCGCCCGCCAATCAGGCGCACGTGACGAACCTCAAGGAGAACCCCGCGCTGCTCGCCGCCGACGCCGCGGAGGCTGCGCTGCGCGGCTTCGCCGAGCTCGAGACGACGGTGGGCGTGTCGCGCTACGCGCCGCTCAACGCCATCGCACTGCTCGTGGGCTCGCAGACCGGGCGCCCGGGCGTGATGACGCAGTGCGCGGTCGAGGAGCGCCTCAACCTGCGCCTGGCGATCCAGGGGCTCGTGACGTATGCCGAGACGCTCTCGGTCTACGGCACCGACAAGGCGTTCGACGACGGCGACGACACGCCCTGGTCGAAGGCGTTCCTGGCCTCGGCCTACGCCAGCCGGGGCGTCAAGGTGCGCTTCACGTCCGGTACCGGCTCCGAGGCGCTGATGGGCCACAGCGAGGGCTGCTCCATGCTCGCCCTCGAGGCCCGCTGCCTCAGCCTCGTGCGCGCGTGCGGGTCCCAGGGCGTGCAGAACGGCGCCATCTCGTGCGTCGCGCTGACGATGAGCCTTCCGGGCGGCACCCGCGCGATCCTGGCCGAGAACCTGATCGCGGCCTGGCTCGACCTCGAGGTCGCAGCGGGCAACGATGCGATCGCATCGCACTCCCCCACGCGCCGCGCCGCCAAGCTGATGGGGCAGTTCCTGCCCGGGACCGACTTCGTGACCTCCGGCTACAGCGTCATGCCGCGCCACGACAACACGTTCGGCGGCGGCAACTACGACGCCGACGACCTCGACGAGTGGATGACGCTGCAGCGCGACTGGCAGGTCGACGCGGGCATCGAGCCGGCGACCGAGGAGGCCGTGCTCGCCGTGCGCGAGCGCGGAGCGCGCGCCATCCAGGCGGTCTTCGACGAGCTCGGATTCCCGCCCGTGAGCGACGAGGAGATCACCGCCGCCGCGCTCGGCTATTCGAGCGGAGACCTCCCGGACCGCGACCGCGCCGAGGACGTCCTGGCCGCCGACCGCGTGCTCGCGGAAGGCATCACGGCCGCCGACGTCGCCCTCGCGCTCGATCGCCGCGGCTTCGCAGAGGTCGCCGAGCGCGTCGTCGGCATGCAGCGCCAGCGCATCTCCGCCGACTACCTCCAGACCTCGTCGGTGATCGACGCCGGCGGGGCCGTGCACTCTGCCGTGAACGATCCGAACGACTACCGCGGCCCCGGCTCCGGCTACGCGCTCGAGGGTGAGCGCTGGGAGCTCTTGCAGGCGCTGCCGCATGAGGTCGACCCGGCCACCGTCGGGCTCGTGGACTCGGCCGACGGACCCGAGCTCCTACGCGATCTGGGCGCCTCGGTGCACGGTGCTGCGGCCGACGAGGTCGTCGTCGCCGTCGGGCCGGCCTTCGGCGACAGCCTGCGCGAGACGATCGGCGGCATCCCCCACGAGGAGGTGCTCCGCCAGATCTGCGCGGGCATCGAGGAGGAGGGCGTCCGCTACCGCGTGATCCGCGTCGGCCGCACCTCCGACGTCGCCTTCATCGGCCACGACGGTGCGCAGCTCGCCGGCTCCGGCATCGCCATCGGCCTGCAGTCGAAGGGCACCGCGGTGATCCACCGCGCCGACCTGCAGCCGCTCGACAACCTCGAGCTCTTCGGCATGGCGCCGCTCCTGCGGTCCGAGTCCTACCGCCAGATCGGCCGCAATGCGGCGCGCTACGCCAACGGCGGCCGCGCGAGCCCGGTGCCCCTCGTGCTGGACAACTTCGCGCGCGCCAAGCTGATCGTACGCACGGCGCTGCTGCACCGCCGCGAGACCGAGGCGATCGAGCCCGGCGCGGCGGCGATGGACGTCACGCTCGCGTAGCGACGTCCACGGGCGCATCCAGCGCCGGTCACTGGCTCGCCCCGTCAGGACGTGCGGCCGAACCACCGTGCACGCCGGCTCGCGCCGAAGTGCTGCTTGTCGGCGCGCAGCGCAACCGACGGCGGCTGGTAGGTGCCCGTCGGCGACGGGCCGGAGAGGAAGTCGATGTCGACGCGGCCGATGCGCCCGGCGCCGAACTCGATGTAGCACGAGCCCGTCCCGGTGTGGATGCCCTCCGGGCCGCTGCCTCGCAGGTGGGAGATCAGCGACGTCGCGAGGGCGCGCGCGGCGCCCTCGGCGAACACGCCCGCCTTCGGCGTCCCCTGGGTCGCGACGTCGCCGATGGCGTAGACGCCGGGGAACCGGGTCTCGAGGGTGGCCGAGTCGACGGGCACGTAGCCGTCGACCGTCAGGCCGCTCTGCGCCAGGGCCTCCGGCGCACGGTGCTTCGGAACGCCCAGGAAGAGGTCGTAGGGCAGCTCGCTGTCGTCGTCGAGCATGACCACGCGCCGCTCGAGGTCGAGTGCACTCACCTTGGTGCTCGAGATGAGGCGGATGTCGCGCTCCTCGAACGCCGAGACGAGCGCGGCGGAGGTCTCGGGCGAGGGCGGCACCGGCCGCCCGAAGGGCAGGACGAGCGTGATCTCGCAGTCGCCGCGCACGCCGCGCTGCACGAGGTCGTCATGCAGGAGCAGCACGCATTCGCTGGGCGCGGGCGGGCACTTGAACGGCGCCCCGCACACGCCCACGACGGCCCGGCCCTGCGAGAAGCCGCGGATCGCGTCGCGCATCCGCAGGGCGCCGTCGAAGGAGTAGAACTCGTCCCCCGACTCGGCCAGCCCGGGCGTCCCGGCCATGTCGTAGTCGGCGCCGAGCGCCACGACCAGCGCATCCGCCTCGTGCGTCCCGGCATCGGTGGTGACGCGCTTGGCCTCGGGATCGATGGCCGTGATCGTCTCCCTCAGGAGGCGGACGCCCGGCTTCACGAACTCCTCGTACGGCAGCCGCACGCTCTCGGGCGACGCGCCGCGGAACATGACGTCGAGCTTTGAATACCCGAAAACGAAGCTGTCGCCCTTGTCGATGACCGTGACGTCGATCTCGTCCGCCAGCGCGTCCGACAGGATCGTGGCGAGCTCGAGACCCCCGAAACCCGCTCCAAGAATCAGCACCCGTTTCTTCATGACGCCGATTCTTTCGCAAACGCGTCGCGGCGTGAGCCACCTCGGAGCGCCGCCGCGGTGCTTCGCGTCGGCGGTGCTCCGCGTGGCGGTTGGCGTTCTTGTGGCGCTTCGGG
>CAZYYP010000147.1:7726-8950 GCA_964651695.1 uncultured Gaiellales bacterium
CGTGCCGGGGCAGACGGCTGCGGCGCTTTGCGTTGACGTCGTGGGGGTCAAAGTCCCCGCATATCGGCGTAATTTTCGTTGGAAAATGGGCGTGTCTGCGAGTAGAATGCGAACAGATGTTCGCCTTGGGAGAATGCACGGTTGACCAGGCGCTGGAGCGTGAGCGTGAGGCATGCCGACGCCGGCTCGCCGAGCTCTCTGAGCAGGCGGCGCGCATCGACCAGGAAGTGACCGAGCTCGTGCGCGAGGCCGATGACCGCGGTGATTGGAAGTCGGCGGGCTGCTCGTCGCGTGCGCAGTGGTTCGCGCAGGTCTACCGCAGCGACCACCGCACCGCCGTACGGATCACGGACACGAGCGAGGCGCTGCGCGACCTACCCGCGCTCGACGAGGCGCTGAGCACGGGCGCCTTGACGCTCGATCAGGTCGCTGCTGCGGCCGAGTTCGCGACCCCGGAGAGCGATGCCGAGTTGGCGCGCATGGCCGTCGGCAAGATGCCCAGTGCGATCTCGATTGCCGCGCGCACGATCGCCCCTCCCAAGGTTGCGGATGACAAGGCGCTGTATGAGCGCCGCTCGCTGAGCATGACGTGGACGCGTGGGCGGCGCGAGCTCGCCTTCAGCGGGCGGTTGCCGCTCGAGCAGGGTGCCGCGTTCGAGCAGGCGATCTGGAGCATCGCCAAATCCCAGCGCGCCACCGACAAGAAGACCGGCACGGTGCTCGAGTGGCGGCAGTACGCCGCGGACGCGCTCGTCACGCTCACCGGCCACGGCGGCGGGGCCGACGCGGCCGGCGGCGTGAAGCGCAGCCCGACCACGCTGATCGTGCACCTTGGCGATGATGGGCCGCCGCTGCTGGAGGGCGCCGGGCCGATCAGCCCCGAGACCGCCGAGCGGCTCGCCTGCGACGCGCGCCGCCTCGAAATCAAGCCCAGCGGGCGCGACCTCGTGCACTCACGCGTCGGGCGCTGCGCCTCCTACGCGCAACAGCGGTCACTGCGCAGGCGCTCATTGCACTGCCAGTACCCCGGCTGCAGCGCCCCGCGCGAACTCGAGGCCCACCACGTGATTCCGGTCGAGCGTGGCGGCACGACGGAAGTCGACAACCTGATCCTGCTCTGCCCCCGCCACCACAAGCTCCTCCACGATCACCACATCCGCACGAGCGGCAACGCCGAGCAGCCCGCCTTCGCGGACGAAAACGGGCGCGCGATCACGGCCAGCC
>CAZYYP010000148.1:0-8946 GCA_964651695.1 uncultured Gaiellales bacterium
GCCGACTCCCACCATCAGGGCGACGAGCGACCAGGCGTACCACGCGCCGGCGAGCGCGAGCGCGAGGACACAGGCGGACGCGAGCCCCTGACCGCCGATCACGATCCCGATGACGCCGAGCAGGTCGCGACTCAGCGCAGCGTCGGGGTGATCGCCGTGGATGTCGTCGTCGACGCCCATCGACCGGCTGCATTCGGCACGCGCGTCCCCACCCCTGCCGGTCACCCCTCCACAGCAGATCACTTGTGTGCTATACACGCGCCATGAAGCTTCGGCCGCGCCAGGGGGAGGGAAAGTCGCGCAAATCGCGTGAAACGCCCGCGCAGGCGCTCGAGTTGGAGTTCCCGAAACTCGAGCGCGTCTCCTCGAAATCCGCCCAGACACCGAAGACGGCGGTGGCGCAGTATCGCGAGAGCGAGCTTTACGCGCCGGCCTCGGCGCTGTTCCTCGGCACCAACCTCGGGCATACCGCGCGCCTCGTCGTGCGGCTCGTCGTGATCCTCGTCTGCATCGTTGCCCTTGTGGTTGTCGCGACCGGATCGGTCAAGGCAGTGCACACGACCAACGACTGGATCCGCGTGCCCGGCGTGCTCGCGATCGGCGGCCTTCTGGGCTGGGCAGCCGCCGGTCTCGAGCGCGATTCCCGCGCCCGGCGCTGACCTCCTCAGCGGCGCTGACCTCCTCAGCGTCCGAGCGCGTCGATCCGGGCGACCTCGGCCGGATCGAGCGAGAACCCGAAGACGTCGAAGTTGGCCGCAATCCGCGCGGGGTTGCTCGACTTCGGGATGACCACGAACTCGTGCTCGACGTGCCAGCGCAGGATGACCTGGCGCGGCGTCACGCCGTGGCGCTCGGCGATCTCCTCGAGCACCGGATCGTTCACGTCGCTCGTCTTGAAGGGGCTGTAGCCCTCGATCGTGACGCCGCGCGCGCGGTGGGCCTCGACGACCGCGGCGTCGTACAGCGGCGGCGACCACTCGATCTGGTTGACGGCCGGGGTGACGCCCGTGGCCTCGGTGATCTCGTCGATCTGTGCCGCGTCGTAGTTGCTGACCCCGATCGCGCGCGTCAGGCCCTGCTCGGCGATCTCGACGAAGCGCTGCCACGTTGCCGGTTGCGCCGCGCCGTTCGAGGGCCAGTGGATCAGCCACAGGTCGACGTAGTCGAGGCCGAGCGCCTCAAGGCTCGCGTCGATCGTCTCGCGCTCGCGGCCGACCTGGCTCGGCGGCAGCTTCGTGGTCACGAAGATGTCGTTGCGCGCCAGGCCGCTCTCGCGGATCGCGCGGCCGATCTGATCCTCGTTGCCATAGGACGTGGCCGTGTCGATGTGGCGGTAGCCGGCCTCGAGTGCGCACAGGGCGTCCTCGCCGCTCGCCTCCCACGTGCCGAAGCCGACGAGCGGCATCTCGACGCCGGGCGCGATCGTCACGGTGGGGTTGCGGGTGGGGCTCATGTGCGCAGCATGCCGCATGCTCGCCGACTGGAATAGACTCCCGCCTACGAGCGGCGGCGAGGTCGCTCACACGGGCGACGGGGCTCGGAACCCCACTCCCCATGTCTGCGTCGCCTCCCAAATCCTCCGTCCTCACCCACCAGGGTCAGTACGACCCGGACGGGTTCTTCGACGAGATGTTCGAGGCGCCGGGCAAGACCCGGCCCCACTACCGCGTGCTCGCCGAGCAGCTCGCCAAGCTGACCGTCGAGGAGTTCGCGGCGCGGCGGCACGCCGTCGATGCCTCGTTCCTCAACCAGGGCATCGGCTTCACGGTCTACGGCGAGGAGGAGGGCCTCGAGCGGATCTTCCCGTTCGACCTCATCCCCCGCGTGATCCCGCGCGCCGAGTGGGATCACATCGAGCGCGGCGTGATTCAGCGCGTGCTCGCGCTGAACGCCTTCCTGCACGACGTCTACCACGGCCAGAGGATCCTGCGCGAGGGCAAGATCCCGGCCGACCTCGTCTTCGGCGCGCGCCACTTCCGCCGCGAGATGATCGGCGTCAACCCGCCCGGCGGCGTCTACGCGCACGTCGCGGGCATCGACATCGTGCGCGACGAGCACGGCGAGTACCTCGTGCTCGAGGACAACGTGCGCTCGCCCTCGGGCACGAGCTACATGCTCGAGAACCGCGCCGCGATGAAGCGCGAGTTCGCGCCCATCTTCGAGCGCTACGGCGTGCTCGGGATCGACCAGTACCCGCAGGAGCTGCTCGCCGCCCTGCGCGCCGTGGCGCCGCCGGCCGCCTCCACGCCGACGGTCGTGCTGCTGACACCCGGCGTGCACAACTCGGCCTACTTCGAGCACTCCTTCCTGGCCCGCCACATGGGCATCGAGCTCGTCGAGGGCGGCGATCTCCTGTGCCACGACGACGTCGTCTACATGCGCACGACCCAGGGGCTGCAGCGCGTCGACGTGATCTACCGCCGCGTCGACGACGAGTTCATCGACCCGCTGATCTTCCGCCAGGACTCCATGCTCGGCGCGCCCGGCGTGCTCAACGCCTACCGCGCCGGCAACGTCACGCTCGCCAACGCGCCGGGCACCGGGGTCGCCGACGACAAGGCGGTCTACAAGTACGTGCCCGAGATGATCCGCTTCTACCTCGGCGAGGAGCCCGTGCTGGGCACCGTCCCGACCTACCTCGGGATCGACGAGGAGGACCGCAGGTACATGCTCGAGCACCTCGACGAGCTGGTGGTCAAGACCGTCGACGGCAGCGGCGGCTACGGGATGCTGATCGGCCCGGTGGCGACCAGCGAGGAGCGCGAGCGCTTCCGCCGCCAGATCGAGGCCCAGCCGCGCGAGTTCATCGCCCAGCCGGTGATCGGGCTCAGCCGCATGCCGATCTACGCCGACGAGCTGCGGCCCGCGCACATCGACCTGCGCCCCTTCGTGCTCTCGAGCAGCATCACGAGCGTCGTGCCGGGCGGGCTCACGCGCGCCGCGCTGCGTGCCGGGTCGCTCGTCGTCAACTCCTCGCAGGGCGGCGGCAGCAAGGACACCTGGGTGCTGAGGTCCTGATGCTGAGCCGCGTCGCAGAGTCGCTCTACTGGACGGGCCGCTACATCGAGCGGGCCGAGGACACGAGCCGCCTCCTGCACGTCAACTTCCACGGCCTGCTCGACGCCGACCTGCCCGCGCGCGGGCGCGCCTGGCGCGAGCTCATCCAGTTGCTCGGCCGCGAGGACATCTTCGAGGAGCACTTCTCCGACTACAGCGCGCAGGCGGTGACCGAGTTCATGCTCTGGCACCCCGCCAACCCGGATGCCGTGACCGCGTGCGTGGCGCGCGCGCGCGAGAACGCGCGCGGGGTGCGCGAGCAGATATCGGGCGAGATGTGGGAGCTCGTCAACCGGCTGCACCTGCTCGTCTCGCGCACGCGACCGGCCGCCGTGCTGGCCTCGCCGCACCAGTTCTTCGTGCGCATCCGCGAGGCCTCGCACGCCTTCCAGGGCGTCATGAAGGCCACGCTGCCGCGCGGCGAGGCCTACGAGTTCCTCGAGCTCGGCGCGCACCTCGAGCGCGCCGAGACGACCACGCGCCTCCTGCTCGTGAAGGTGCCGGGGCTCGAGACGACCGAGCCGGCCGCGGCGCACAACGCCGCGCTCTCGAACCTGCTGCGCTCGTGCGGCGCGTTCGACGCCTTCCGCAAGCAGGGCAGCGACGAGCTGCGCGCCGAGCCCGTCGTCTCCTACCTGCTGCTCGAGCGCAGCGTGCCGCGCGCCGTCAACTTCTGCCTCGAGCAGTCGCTCAACTCGATCCGCGCGATCTCGGGCGACGCGCTGCGGCCCGAGCGCGCGATCGGGCGCGTGTTCGCCGAGCTCTCGTTCACCGACCTGCACACGCTCGACGCCTCGACCGAGCTGCTGCTCGAGCGCGTGCGGCGCGGGCTCGCCGAGTCGGCCGACGAGATCGGCACGAGCTACTTCACGACGCGCGTGATCCCGCCCGGCCCCTACGCCCAGCAACAACAGCAGCAGCAGTAGATGTTCCTCCGCGTCGAACATACGACCGAGTTCGGCTACGACGGCTCGATCGCCGAGGCCTACACCGAGCTGCGGCTGCGCCCGCTCGAGGGCGGCGGGCAGCACTGCTCGTCGTTCCGGCTCGCGACCGAGCCCTTCGGGCTGCGCGTGCGCGAGTACCGCGACCACTTCGGCAACGACGTCCACCACTTCGACGTGCTCGAGTCGCACGAGCGGCTCGCGGTGACCGCCATCAGCACCGTGATGACGCCCGCCGCCTTCCTGAGCAACGAGCCGCTCTCGCCGCTCGAGCTCTACGACTACGTCAGCCCCACCGGCTACGCGCCGTTCGCCGAGGGCGTGAGCGAGTTCGCCGCCACTCACACCGGCGAGGGCGCCAACGCGGCGCGGGCGCGCGGGATCATGCAGGCCGTGCACGGCGAGATCCTCTACGACCCGGACGCGACCGACGTGCAGACGCGCGCCGACGAGGTGCTCGTGATCGGCCGCGGCGTCTGCCAGGACTTCGCCCACCTCATGCTCGCGACCTGCCGCTCGGTCGGCATCCCGGCGCGCTACGTCAGCGGCTACCTCTACGACCCGAAGCTGCACGGCGACAACGCCGCCTCGCACGCGTGGGTCGACGTGTGGGACGACAGCGCGGGCTGGACGTCGCTCGATCCGACGCACGACCGCGAGCAGACCGAGTCCTACGTGCGCGTCGCCGTCGGGCGCGACTACGCCGACGTGCCGCCGACGCGCGGGGTCTTCAAGGGCACCGCGCACGAGACGCTCAGGGTGCGGGTCGGCCTGCAGGCGATCTGAGAACGGGCACACTGCCGGTATGGCCCGCTACACCGCAGAGATCCGCTCGAAGCTCGCGCCCGCCGAGGCGTTCGCGTACATGGCCGACTTCTCGAACGCGCGCTTCTGGGATCCGAGCGTGAGCAGCGCGCGGCACGTGGGCGATGGCGCGGTCGGCATGGGCTCGACCTTCGAGGTCACCGCGCGCTTCGCGAGGCGCGACGTCACGCTGACCTACGCGATCGTCGAGTTCGAGCCGGCGAGGCGCGTCGTGCTCGAGGCGCGCCGCAGCTTCGTCTCGCGCGACACGATCACCGTCGAGGCCGACGGCGAGGGCTCGCTCGTGCGCTACGACGCGCTGCTCGCCTTCGGAGCCCTCGGCCGGCTCTTCGACCCGCTCATGCAGCGCGCCTTCGACCGCGTGGGCGCCAAGGCGAAGGCCGGGCTCGAGCGCTCGCTCAACCCGTAGGGCGGGGCGTCGCTGTACCGCGCGGGGTCTGCGGGCCCCGGAGGTTGCAGGGTTTGAGAGCGGGCTCAACCGCCGAGTCTTCCGACGGTGTGCCCCATTCGAGGCGTGACATCGCATTTCAGATATCGAAGCGCGTAGACCGATACCGGAAAACTCGTCGTCAAACTCGCTCGGACGAGGTATTCGCGGGGCGCATTTTCACCGATGCGATGGCAGGCCGACGACGCAGTCGGCTGCCAATCACCTCAAGGAGGCCTGCCTTGAAGCGCCGTCTCACCTACGCGAATGTCGTAGCAACGCTCGCGCTCGTACTCGCAATCGGTGGCACGACGATCGCCGGAGCTTCCAGCCTCATGACGGGCCGCGATGTCCAGGACGGGTCGCTCACGGGAGCGGACATCCAGAACGAGTCGCTGACCGGCGCCGACATCCGCCCGGGCTCGCTCGGGTCGAACGCCCTCAGCCTGGCGGCGCGCGCGAACCTGCGCGGTGCTCGCGGTGATGCCGGCCCGCAGGGCCCGGCCGGGGCAACCGGCCCGCAAGGCAACCCCGGCCTCGGCGTCACGTCCCTCACCTTCACCGGCAGCGACGTGACGAACTATCAGGACCTGGACACGCTCGCGACCGCCACGCTGCCGAAGGCCGGCGACTACGTGGTCTTCGCGCACCTCGACGCGCACAACACCGGCGTCAGCGACGACAGCCTGCAGTGCGGGCTCTTCACCGATCCCACGACGGCCTTCGGTGGCGGCGGCTCGAACGTCACGGCCGGAGCCACCGTGCCGGAGTCGACCATCGGAGCGATCTCGACGACCGGTCCGCAGACCGTCGTGCTCAAGTGCCAGGGCAGCGGCGCCACCTACGACATGGCGAACATCACCCTGTACGTGCACGACCTGAGTGGGGGAACCCGCTAGCGAGGGGCCGCTGTCCCGCCGGGTCGGGCGGGACAGCGCGCGGGTTCCGTGGCACCATCATGTGATCGGCCGCGCGCACACTCACCCCGCAGCGGCGACCGCATGAACTGGCAGCTCGCACTCAGCGGCCTGCTGATCGGGACGCTCGTCGGCACCACCGGCATGGGCGGCGGCTCGCTGATGACGCCGCTGCTCGTGATCGCCTTCGGCTTCAACCCGGCGGTCGCGGTCGGCACCGATCTCGTGCACGGCGCGCTCTTCAAGACCGTCGGGGCGATCCGGCACCGCGCGCTCGGGACGGTGCAGGCGCGGCTCTCCGGCTGGATGCTGCTGGGAAGTGCGCCGATGTCGCTCGTGGGCGTGTGGGCGAGCACCTGGATGCGCCATCACTACGGCGACGGCGCGCAGACGGTGCAGTCGCGCGTGCTCGGCGTCGCGCTCGTGATCGGCGCCGCGGGGCTGATCGCCAAGAACCTCATGCGCCGGCGCATCGTGCCGGACGGCCCGTTCGTCCTGACACGGCGCGACCGCATCGCGGCCGTGCTGATCGGGCTCGGAGGCGGCTTCATGGTCGGGCTCACGTCGGTCGGCTCGGGCGTCTTCTTCGGCCTCTCGCTGCTGATCCTCTTCCCGCTGCGCTCGTCGAAGGTCGTCGGCACCGACATCTTCCATGCCGCCGCGCTCTTGTGGGTCGCCGGCACGGGTCATCTCCTCGCCGGCAACGTCGACATCGGTGCTGTGGGCTGGCTGCTGATCGGCTCGCTGCCCGGCGTGCTGATCGGCAGCCACATCAGCGTGCGGCTCCCCGACCGCGTGCTGCAGCTCGCGCTGGCCGTCACGCTCGCCGCGAGCGGCGCGAAGCTGATCGAGCTCCCGTACGCCGACGGCACGGCCATCGCCGTGCTCTGCATCGGGCTCGTCGCGCTGGCCGTGTTCGCGTGGCCGCGCCGCACGGTGCCCGCGCTGAGCGGCGACGCGGCGTAATCGGAAGTCAAAACCGCGCGCTGTACATTGGTGCGATGACGATGCCCGAGCCACGGCGGCCGCCCTTCGGCGCCAGCCTGCTCGACGGCGCGCGCGCGGTGCTGCTGTCGACGCTCACGATCGGGATCCTCGTGATCGGCTGCCTGGTCGCGATCGACTGGCGCACGAGCGCGCACATCTACCCCTGGTACGGCTTCCTGCGCTGGAACCTCTTTCTCGCCGTCGTGCCGCTCGCGCTCGCCTACGCGCTGGCCTGGGCGGCGCGGCGCGACTGGGCGCTCGTGGCCGTGCCGGCGCTCGCGCTCGCGTGGATCGTCTTCCTGCCCAACGCGCCCTACCTGATCTCCGACCTCGTGCACCTGCAGGACGGCGCCTCGCGCGTCAACGTGCTCACGCTCGGTCTCGTCGCGGTGACCGGGCTCCTGATCGGCGTCAAGGCGGTGCAGATCGTGCAGCAGGTCGTCGAGGAGCACTTCGGCGTGCGCTGGGGGTGGCGCGCCGTGCAGGCGATCGTCGTGCTGACGACGTTCGGGGTGTACGTCGGCCGCGTGCTGCGCTGGAACAGCTGGAACGTCTTCTCGCGCCCGCACGCGCTGCTCGACACCGTGCTGCGCGGCCCCTCCGAGCCGCGCCGGCTCGCGCTCGCGCTGACCGCCACGCTCATCTCCGCCGCGGCCTTCTACCTCGTCTATCGCGCCCTGACCGTGCAGCGCGGCCGCGTCAGCGGCGCGCGTGCCTGAGCCGTCACGGGTTCGTCACCGCACCGTCACGCCCCGGCCGGGTCGCGCTCCGTCCACTCCCGCCCATCTAGCCGAGCACGAGGAATCCGACCGCGACGATCGCACTGGCGAGTGTGGCGCTGGCGAGTCCGGCGGTGATGACGAGCCTGATGCGGGTCTGCCTGACGTCGTAGGCGTATTGGTACGCGAGCTCAGCCCTGTGCGCCATTTCCCGCTCGCGGCCGAGCAACTCGTCGAAGGCCAAGATCAGTGCTTGCTCCGGCGTCAACGTGTTGCCCTCGGGGTCCCACTGGTGCATGAGGAACCTGACCTGTACGGAGCGCTCGGCGATCTGCGCTTCGAGGCGCTCAAGGCGGGAGGTTTGGCGGTCGACTCTGGGCACTGTCACGGGGTCTCATCCTGCGCCGCAGCTCTTCGTGAGTCTGCCAGACGCGGTCTTTGGTCTCGCTCATGGAAGTGCCCCATTAGCGGGCCTTTCACGAACGTACCACCACTCGCTGAAAGCGTCGAGATCAGCGCGTAACTACGTCGTCTATCGCGCCCTGACCGCGTGGCGCGTGCGGGAACCGAGCGGCTGATGCCTCCGGCGTGAGCTCGAACCACTCCTGCCGGGCTGAACGCACCAGCCGGAAGGCACGCGTCACGGGTTCTTCACCACAGCGTCACCGCCGCGTCACCCCGAGCCCGGCCGCGTTCGCAACCCTGGCGCCATGGAAGCCATGATCGCGCTGATCGCGCACGACGGCACCAAGGACGAGATGGTCTCGCTGATCGAGGAGTTCAAGCCGCAACTCGAGGACGAGCACGTCGTCGCGACGGCGACGACCGGCGGCGTGCTGCGCTGCGAGCTCGGCCTCGACGTGCGCTGCGTGCTCTCGGGCGCGCTCGGCGGCGACCTCCAGATCGGCTCGATGGTGGCCGGCGGCATGGTCAAGCTCGTCGTCTTCCTGCGCGACCCGCTCACGGCGCATCCGCACGATCCCGACATCCAGGCCCTGATGAAGGTCTGCGACGTCCAGCGGGTGCCGCTGGCGACGAACGTCGCCACCGCGCGGCTCTGCCTCGCGGCG
>CAZYYP010000149.1:0-8870 GCA_964651695.1 uncultured Gaiellales bacterium
CCCTTCAGCGCCGTCGAGCGCGCGCAGCTGCGCGTGTTCGCCGCCGCCGCCGTGCGCACGGCGCACAACGCGCGCCTCTTCACGCTCGCCGAGACGCTGCGCGTCGAGGCCGAGTTGCGCGAGCGGGAGCGCGGCCGCCTCTCCGACCGCCTGCTCCGCGTCGAGGAGGGCGAGCGCCGCCGCCTTGCACTGGCGCTGCACGATGGCCCTCAGCAGAGCATCGCGGGGATCGGGCTGATCGTCCAGGCCGCGCACGACACGATCCAGGACGGCGAGGTCGGCGAGGGGCTGCGCTCACTCGAGCGCGCGCTCGAGCACTGCAAGACCGTCGTCGGCTCGCTGCGCACCCTGACCTTCGCGCTCGAGCCGATCACGCTGCGCGACCACGGCTTCACCGCGGCGTTCTGCGAGCTCGCCAACCAGCTCTCGGAGTCGCACAAGGTGGCGATCGACGTGGATGCGAGCGCCATCGACGCGCTCGACCGCCAGGCGCAGGTCTCGCTCTACCGGATCGCCCAGGAGGCGACGACGAACGCCGTCAAGCACGCCAAGGGCACACGCGTTGCGGTCACCGCGCGCACGCTCGAGAAGGGCGGCATCGAGCTCTGCATCTCCGACGACGGTCGCGGCGCGAGCGAGGACGAATTGCTGCGCGGCGGCATGCACCGCGGCGTGGACGCGATGCGCGAGCGCGCCTGGGGCGTCGGCGGGACGATGACGTTCGAGGAGACGGACGGTGGTGGGTGCACGGTGCGCGTGATCGTCCCCCCGCGCACCGCGGCGGACGCACAGCCCGCCGGTCAGCACCTGCGCGCGGCGTAGGCCCGCCCGTCAGGCGGTGAGGTCGCGCTGCCTGGGCGGACGCTGCGGCGGGCGGCGGCGCAAGCGCCACCACGCGGCGAGCGAGCCGGCGAACACGATCGCGGCCACGACCTGGTTGAGGCGCAGCGGGCCGAGGTGGTGCGCGGGATCGACGCGCAGCCCCTCCACGAAGAAGCGGCCCAGCGAGTACAGCGCGAGGTACAGCGCGAGGACGGACCCCGCCGCCTGACGGCGCCAGCGCCGCGCGACGCGCAGCAGCACGACCAGCACGATCAGGTCCCAGATCGACTCGTAGAGGAACGTCGGCTGGAAGGTCGCGTCGTTCAGGTACTGCGGCGGGCGGTGGGCGGGATCGATCTCGAGACCCCAGGGCAGGCTGGTCGGGCCACCGAAGAGCTCCTGGTTGGCGTAGTTCCCGAAGCGGCCGAGGGCCTGCGCGATCGCCGTCGCCGGCGCGGCGCAGTCGAGGATGACGAGCAGGGGCACGCCCGAGCGGCGCGCGCCGATGGCCATCCCGAGCGCCCCGCCGAGGATCGCGCCGTAGATCCCGAGCCCACCCTGCTGGATCAGCGGGATCTTCTCGAGATGACCCGAGAACGCCGACCAGTCGGTGACGACGTGGTAGAGCCGGGCGCCGATCACGCCGAACGGCACCGCCCACACGGCGATCTCGCCGGCGAGCACCGGATCGCGCCCGCGCAACGCGAGCTGCCGGCGCGTGACGAGCAGCCCGATGAAGATCCCCGCGGCCAGCAGAACCCCGTACCAGCGCGGCGCGAGCGGGCCGAGGTGGAAGACGAAGGGATCGGACGGGCTCGGGATCGATGCCAGCAGCACGCCTCGAACATACCGGCATCCGGGCACCGGCCGGTGAGGGCGGATGGCGGGGTGCGAGGGGACTGCCGCCAGCCCGAGCCCGGCGAGCCGGTAACCGCGATACGCGACTCAGACGATCGAACGCGGCGGGGTACCGCAACACCTCGACCGCTACTGGCTCGCCGGGTTCCCCGTCGGCGACCCGAAGCCAGCGTCCTAGCCGAGCGCCTCGAGCGCTTCGGGATTGACCTGGAACGACCGGCCGCAGCCGCAGCCGGCCTCGACCTGCGGGTTGCGGAACTCGAAGCCCTTGCCGCCGAGGCCGCCGTCGTACTCGAGCACGGTGCCGCCGAGCAGCGGCGCCGAGAACGGGTCGATCACGATCGTCAGCCCCTCGAGCTCGAGGACGTGGTCGTCGTCGCGCCGCTCGTCGTACTCGAGCAGGTACTGGAAACCGGAGCACCCGCCGCCCTGGACGCCCACGCGCAGGACGGCGCCGGCCGGCAACCCTTCGGACTCGCGCAGGGCGATCGCCTTGGCACGCGCCTGTTCGCTGACGGTGACGATGTCCATCTGTTCCAGTCTAAGCGCTCGCAGGCCGATTGCTATTCCCGCCGATGCCCGTGCCTGAGACGACCCCCCTGCTATCGTCGCGCAACCGTGGACGAGGCCGCGACGATCGGGACCGCCCAGGCGGGCGCACCCGCCGGTGACGTCAACGTCCGGCTGGACGGCGTGTCGAAGCATTTCGGGAGCTTCGTCGCCGTCGACCGGGTCGATCTCGACGTCGGGCGCGGCGAGTTCTTCTCGCTGCTCGGCCCGTCCGGCTCCGGCAAGACGACGTGCCTGCGCATGATCGCCGGCTTCGAGCGCCCGACGAGCGGGCGCGTCTTCCTCGCCGGGCACGACGTGACGGACCGGGCGCCCTACGAGCGCGACGTCAACACCGTCTTCCAGGACTACGCCCTCTTCCCGCACATGACCGTGCAGGAGAACGTCGAGTACGGCCTGCGCGTGAAGCGCGTCGCGCGCCAGGAGCGGCGCGAGCGCGCCACCGAGGCGCTCGCGCTCGTGCGCCTCGGCGAGTTCGCGGGCCGCAAGCCGAGTCAGCTCTCGGGTGGCCAGCGCCAGCGCGTCGCGCTCGCCCGCGCGCTCGTCAACCGCCCGAGCGTGCTGCTCCTCGACGAGCCGCTCGGCGCGCTCGATCTCAAGCTGCGGCAGGAGATGCAGATCGAGCTCAAGCACATCCAGCAGAGCGTCGGGATCACGTTCGTGTACGTCACGCACGACCAGGAGGAGGCGCTCTCGATGAGCGACCGCCTCGCGGTCTTCAACCAGGGCCGGATCGAGCAGGTCGGGACCCCGGCGGACGTCTACGAGCGGCCGGAGACCGCGTTCGTCGCCAACTTCGTCGGCACCTCCAACGTGCTCGGCGACGGGCTCGCCGTGCGGCCCGAGAAGATGCGCATCGAGGACACCGGATACGCGGCGCAGGCAGGCGAGGAGAGCCGGCGCGGAACCATCGAGGACGTCGTCTACCTCGGCCCGATCACGCGCTACGTCGTGCGGCTCGAGGACGGATCGGCACTCGGCGTACTAGCGCAGAACCTCGCGCAGACGTCTACGGAAGTACGGGCCGCCCAGGGGCGCCCGGTACAGGTCGTCTGGAGCGGCAGTCACGCCGTGGCCATCGACGGCATTCACGGGGTGAACGAGGAGACCGGATGAAGAAGCGCATCGCCGTCGTCGCGCTGGCGACGGCCGCCCTGCTCGCGACGAGCGCCGCCGCGACCGCGAAGCCCGCCGCCAAGAAGCTCGGCGGCACGCTCAAGGTCGTGGCCTGGGAGGGCTACACGGAGAACCAGTGGGTCAAGCCGTTCGAGAAGCAGACGGGGTGCACGGTCCAGCACCAGTACGCCGGCAGCTCGGACGAGATGTACAACCTCATGAAGAAGAACGCCGGCTACGACCTCGTCTCGGCCTCGGGCGACGCCGCCAACCGCCTGATCGCGAGCGGGCTCGTGCAGGCGATCGACCCGAAGCTGATCCCCGATTGGAGCCAGCTCACCCCTCAGCTCGTCAAGGGGCCCAACCAGTTCGTGGGCGGCAAGCACTACGGGGTTCCCTGGCAGTGGGGCCCGAACGTGCTGATGTGGAACACGACCAAGTACAAGGGCGCCACCAACTCGTGGTCGGCGCTCTACGACGCGAAGAACAAGGGCCTGATCACGATTCCGGACAATCCGATCCAGATCGCGGACGCGGCGCTCTACCTCTCGAAGACGAAGCCCTCGCTCGGCATCAAGGATCCGTACGAGCTGACGTCCACCCAGCTCAACGCGGCCGTCGCCCTGCTCAAGCAGCAGCACCCGCTGATCAAGGCCTTGTGGGGCTTCGCGACGGACGAGGTCAAGATCTTCCAGACCGGCGGAGCGACGCTCGGCGCCGCCTGGCCGCTCGCCGTCGCGCAGCTCCAGCGCGCGGGCGTCAAGGTCACCTCGACGATCCCGAAGGAAGGCGCGACCGGCTGGTCGGACGTCTGGATGCTGGCCTCGCACCCCAAGAACCTGCCCTGCGCGCAGGCCTGGCTGAAGTACTCGGCAGGCGCGAAGGTGCAGGCCGAGGTGGCCAAGTTCAACACCTACACGCCGGCCAACCTCCAGTCCTGCAAGATCCTCGGCGCCGCGCTGTGCGCGTCGCTGCACGCCAACGGCGACAGCTCCTACCTCGACCGGATCAAGTTCTGGAAGACGCCGCTGAGCGACTGCGGCAACGGCAAGACCAACTGCGAGCCGTACTCCGCGTGGGTCAACGCGTGGACATCGATCAAGGGCTGAACGACGGCCGCTGACGTCACGCTGAAGGCGGAGAGCCGGCTCACCCGGCTCTCCGCCTTCTTCTTCCGCCGCCGCCGGCTGAAGCTCGCGCTGCTCCTGGCCGTGCCGCTGGCGTGGCTCGTCGGCGTCTACCTGGCCTCGCTCGGCGGCCTCCTGATCCAGTCGTTCTGGAAGGCCAACGAGCTCTCGCCGAATCCGGACCACATCTGGAACCTCGACAACTACCGCCAGTTCCTGACCGGCGACTCGGTCTACCGGACGATCGCCGAGCGCACGCTCGGGTTCGCGGCGGTCACGACCGTCGTCGACGTGGTGCTGGCATTCCCCCTCGCCTACTACCTCACGCGCGTCGCGTCGCCGCGGGCCCGCCGCTTCGTGCTCGTGCTCGTGACCGTGCCGCTCTTCTCGAGCCTGATCGTGCGGCTCTACAGCGTGCGCCTGATCCTCGACGACGGCGGCATCCTGCACGCCGCTCTCCGGCACCTCGGCCTGAACGTGCAGGTCGGCTTCACCGAGGTCGCGATGGCGATCGCGTTCGCCTACATCTGGCTGCCGTTCATGATCCTCCCGGTCTACGCTGCCCTCGAGCGCGTCCCGGGCTCGCTGATCGAGGCCTCGCGCGACCTCGGCGCGAAGGGCGGGACGACGTTCCGCACGATCGTGCTGCCGCTCGCGTTCCCCGGCGTCGTGGCAGGCTCGATGTTCACGTTCTCGCTCACGCTCGGCGATTTCATCACGCCCTCCATCGTGGGCGGCGACAACCACCAGCTGATCGGATCCGTCGTCTACAGCAACTTCGGCATCGCCAACAACGCGCCCTTCGCGGCCGCGTTCGCCACCGTGCCGCTCGCGATCATGGCCGTCTACCTGCTGACCGCGCGCCGCCTCGGCGCCTTCGAGCACCTCTGATGGAATCTCGCACGACAAGCTCGCTGCTGCGCATCTGGACGGTGCTCGTCGTGCTGTTCCTCTACGTGCCGCTGGCCGTGATCGTGCTCTACGCATTCAACCGCTCGAACGTGCAGTCGTGGCCGATCAAGCACTTCTCGCTGCACTGGTTCGGCGTCGCGTGGCGCGACCAGGAGGTGCGCGACGCGTTCGTGCTCTCACTCAAGGTCGCCTGCGCCGCCACGGGCGTCGCGCTCGTGCTCGGCACGGCCGCGGCGTTCGCCGTCGCGCGCTACCGCTTCTTCGGCGTCGATTCCGTCTCGTTCCTCGTCGTCATCCCGATCGCCCTGCCGGGTGTGATCACCGGCATCGCGCTGCAGTCGTCATTCGCCGTCGCGGGCGTGCCGTTCTCGCTCTGGACGATCATGATCGGGCACGCGACGTTCTGCATCGTGATCGTCTTCAACAACGTCGTCGCGCGGCTCCGGCGCATGTCGCCGTCGATCGAGGACGCGTCCATGGATCTCGGCGCGAACGGGCTGCAGACGTTCCGTTACGTCCTCTTCCCCGAGCTGCGCAGTGCGCTGGTCGCGGGCGCGTTGCTGGCGTTCGCGCTCTCCTGGGACGAGGTCATCGTCACGATCTTCACGGCCGGCGGCAACACCACGATCCCGATCTGGATCTGGACGGGGCTGCGCACCGGCGGCAGTGGCGCCGAGATCAACGTCGTGGCCGCGGTCGTCGTGGTGCTGAGCATCGTGCCCGTGTACTTCGCGCAGCGGTTGACGAGCAGCGTGAACGCGAGCCCGCTTGCCGAGACGAGCACGCTCGTCGCGGCGGCCGGCATGCAAGCGGGCTGATGGGCGTGCGCGCCGCCCGCTGGGCGCTCGCCCTCGCTGCGCTCGCGTGCCTGGCAACGGCCTGCGGGACGAGCAACTCGACGGCCGATCAGCCCGTGGCCGGACCCTCGGCGCCGGCGACGGCGGTGCCGCGCGCCGAAGGCGCGCTCCGCCTGCTGGTGCGGCAGGGCTATGCCCAGCCCGGGTGGGTGCAGCCGTTCGAGCGCAGCACCGGCTGCAAGGTCGAGGTGCGCTATGCCGACACCGCCGCCGACCTGCGCACGGGCGCCCAGAACTGGGCCTTCGACGTCGCCTCGATCCCCGGCGGCATTGCCTACGCCGTCGTCCAGGACGGCTCGGCGCGCGCGATCAATCCCGATCTCGTGCCGCAGCGCGCGAGCTTCCGCGCCCCGTTCCGCGACCCCGCGGCGGGCCGCGCGGGAGCGCACCGCTACGGCGTCGCATTCCTGTGGACGCCGCGGCTCCTGCTCTGGCGCCACAGCATCCGCAAGCACGCGCCGTCGAGCTGGGGCCCGCTCGCCTACTCCGCGAAGGTCCGGCGGGGCCGCGTCGCGCTCGAGGACACCCCGCTCGAGATCGGCGACGCCGCACTCGCGCTGCGAGCGCTCGAGCCGAGCCTCGGGATCACCGATCCCTACGCGCTCGACGAGACGCAGTTCACGGCCGCACTGGCGCTCACGAAGAAGCGCCTCCGCCTGGCCGGAGCGCTCTGGCAGCTCCCGGGCGACGAGATCGACGCCTTCGACGGCAGCCTCGTCGACGTCGGCGCCGGCGACTGGTACACGGCCGCCCAGATCCGCGACCAGAAGATCGACGTGGGCCTCACGCTGCCGCGCGAGGGCGCGCCCGGGGAGGTCGACCTCTGGATGCTCGGCGCGCACGCCCTCCATCCCGGCTGCGCGTACCGCTGGATGAGCTACGCCTCCGGCGCCAACGTCCAGGCGGCGGTCGCGCGCTACTACGGCGCCACGCCCGTCAATGCCGATGCCTGCGCCGTGCTCGGAAGGCACGACTGCGCGACGCTGCATGCCGACGAGCCGGCGGCGTTCCTCGAGCGCATCGCGTTCCGCCACACGCCGGTCGAGCACTGCGGCGGCGGGCGGCGCTGCGTCCCGTTCGCCCGCTGGGAGCAGGCCTGGACCGATATCGGCGGGTAGGGCCGCTCCCGGCCCAAATGACACTCGCCGCGAGTGCCACTTGGCGACGACCACCCGCGCCGCCGTGGCTAGCCTGCGTCCATGAGTCCCGTGCGAATCGCCCTGCTGGCCTGCTGCGCCCTCCTCGCCGCAGCGGGCATCGGCTACGCGGCGGTGCACGTGATCTCCTCGGACGGCTCGACGACGGCTGCCATCACGACCGCGGCGCGCCCCGCCGTCGTGGACACGGTGGCGCGGCCGGCGGGCGACGGGCTCGGCGCGTGCCGGCACGACGAGACGTTCGGCTGCTACGCACGCGGCTTCGCGAAGATCGTGAACGAGCAGAATCCCACCGTCGCGCTCGAACGGCTGGATGCGCTCTCGAAGACCGACAGCTACGTGCTGCGCACCTGCCACCCGCTCGCGCACGAGATCGGCCACCTCGCGTACGCGAAGTACCGGAGCGTGACCGTCGCGGCGCAGTACGCGCTCGAGACGTGCTGGTCGGGCTATTACCACGGGCTCATGGAGAGCTACATCACGAAGTTCGGCGACGGCCAGCTGCGCACCCGCATGAACTCGATCTGCAAGCAGGATCCGAGCCATCCCTACTCGCTCGCCTATTACAACTGCTGGCACGGTCTCGGTCACGGGCTCACGATCCGCTTCGGCCAGGACATCTTCCATGCCCTGCGGTTCTGCAACGTCGTGCACCACAGCTGGGAGCGGGAGTCCTGCTACAGCGGCGTCTTCATGCAGAACATCGTGGCCAACGGCAGCGGCATGCACCGCTCGATCGACCTCAAGCCGAGCGACCCGATCTACCCCTGCGACGTGGTCACCGAACAGGAGAAGCCGTCGTGCTACCTGATGCAGACCTCCTACGTGCTCCAGGTCGAGAACTGGAACATCCCGGTGGCGTTCGGCATCTGCAACCACGTCGAGGCCCGCTACGTCGGCACCTGCTACCGCAGCATGGGCCGTGACATCTCCGGCGCCGCCCTGCTCGCGCCGGGCAGGATCGTCGCTCAGTGCAACCTCGGCGCGGCGGCCCACCGCTGGGAGTGCATCGCCGGCGCGGCGGCCAATGCCGTCTACGACCGGCACGGCCGCGCGATGGCCGACGCGCTGTGCCGGCGCGTGCGCCCGGCCGATCACGCGGCGTGCCGCAAAGCCACCGCCGACGCGGTCGCGACGCTTTAGAGGTTCTCACTGAATGAGCGCGGTGGCTGGAGTGCCCGGATCGTCCTCCGGTCTGGCGGTCACGCGCTGCGCGGATGACCGCCAGACCTGCGGCGACCCGGATCCCGCCCGGGCACGCCTCGCCCTGCCGAGGATCGGTCGGCGAGCGGGCTCCGGGGCTTCGCGGGCTCCAGCCACCCCAGCCATCCACGCTCATTCAGTGAGAGCCTCTTAGAGCTCGTAGGTCAGGAACGCGTGCTCGCAGGGCCGCCCAGCGGCGATGCGCAGCTCGGGCACGCCCGGGCGCATCGCGAGTGAGACGACGGTGT
>CAZYYP010000150.1:0-8819 GCA_964651695.1 uncultured Gaiellales bacterium
ACTCGGGGTCAGACCCCGAGCGTTGCAGGCATCCGGCATCGTGTGCACGATGTCCGGATGAGCGACTCCCCGCCCTACGATCCGATCGCCGCCGGCGAGCGGGCACTTGCGGACGCGGCGCTGACGGTGCGGGCTGCGCGTGCAGGCGGTCCCGGCGGGCAGCACGTCAACACGACCGACAGCGCCGTGACGATCTCCGTCGCCGTGGCCGATCTGGCCCTGGACGAGGCCCAGCGTGCGCAGCTCTCGGATCGCCTGCGGACACGCATCAGCGCGGCGGGGCTGCTCTCGGCGAGCGCGCAGGACGAGCGCAGCCAGCACCAGAACCGTCGCATCGCACGCGAGCGGCTGGCGCGCATGATCGGCGAGGCGCTGCGGCCGCGGACGCCGCGGCGCCCGACGCGCCCGGGCCGCGGTGCGGTCGAGCGCCGTCTCGACGACAAGCGGCAGACGGCTGCGCGCAAGCGCGCGCGGCGCGCCCCCGGCGACGACGCGTAAGGCATGAGCGACGTCGACCTCTTCTCGGGCATTCCGCACTTCCGGCGTCGCAGCGCCGAGGAGGAGCAGAAGTCGACGACGCTCGAGCTCTTCTTCGACCTCGTGTTCGTGTTCGCGATCACCCAGCTCTCGCACTCGCTCCTCGGTCACCTGACCGTCGCCGGCGCGGCGAAGACGCTCTTCCTGCTGCTCGTCGTGTGGTGGGCGTGGACGTACACGACCTGGATGACGAACTTCATGGACCCCGATTCCATCGCGGTCCGCGTCGTCCTCATGGCCACCATGCTCGCCAGCCTGCTGATGGCGATCGCCATCCCCGCGGCGTTCGGTGCACGCTCGTGGATCTTCGCGGTCGCCTACGTGGTGCTGCAGGTCGGCCGCAACGCATTCGTGGTCTGGGCTTGTCCGCGCGGCTCGGTGCTGGAGAACACGTTTCGCTCGATCTTCATCTGGTCGATCGGGAGCGGCGCGATCTACGTCACGGGCGGATTCATGCACGGCGGGGCGCGCATCGCCCTGTGGCTCGTCGCGCTCGCGATCGATTTCGCCGGGCCCGCGACGCGCTACTGGGTGCCCGGCCTGCGTCGCGTCCTGAGCGACGACTGGGAGATCGACAGCGGGCACTTCTCGGAGCGCTTCCAGCTGTTCATCATCATCGCCCTCGGCGAGTCGATCGTGATCACGGGCGCGACCGCGTCGAACCTCGAGATCGACCTGCCCCGGGCGATCGCCATCGCCGTCGCCTTCATCGGCAGCGCCGCCCTCTGGTGGCTCTACTTCAGCTACGTGGCGGACGTCGCGACGCGCCGCCTCGCGCGCGCGGACGACCGCGGGCGGCTCGCACGCGACGCCTACACGTACCTCCACCTGCCGATCGTGGCGGGCATCATCGTGAGTGCCGTCGGCGACGAGATCATCATCGCCCACCCGGGCCGCAGCCTGCCCGCGCCCGAGCTGATCGCCCTTGCGGCGGGCCCCATGCTCTACCTCGTCGGACACCTCGTCTTCCGGCTGCGCATGGCGGGCACGATGAGCCGTCAGCGCCTCCAGGGCGTGAGCGCGATCGGCGTGTGCGGCGCGCTCGGCACCGTCCTGCCGGCACTCGCCGTGGGCGCGCTGATCACCGCGGTGCTCCTCGCGCTGGTCGTCGCCGAGGCCGTCACGTCGCGGCGGTGGCGGCAGCGCGCCTCCGCAGCAGCTCATCCCTGAGCTGAGGGACGGTCAGCCTCAGGGAGATCCCGGCAGGTTCGAGGCCGGATCGGTTCTACGGATTTTCGAACTACCCGCGACAAGCGAAAAAACTTCCTGTAGGGTCAGTCCGCACTGAGCAAGCCGCGGCGCGCATCCTGCGCCACCGCGCCCGTCCAGCGCCGGCGTCCTTTGAGACGCTCTGCCCCCGGAAGCCATGCCGACTCCCGTTCACTCCCCACATCGTTCGCCGAAGGCGATTCTTCTCCTTCTCGCAGCGGTATTCGCCGTCGGCGTCGCGGCTCCTTCTGCCCAGGCCGGAAGTGCCTCGCGGGCTCCCGCGCTCACCGCACTGGCCGGGCTGCACCCCGGTGAGCAGGGCCCGACCGTCAAGAGGCTGCAGCGGATGCTCGCGAGCCTGGGCTATCCGGTGAAGCCGGACGGGCAGTTCGGCCCGCACACCGCGACGATGGTGCGCACGCTGCGCGCGGACGTCGGTCTCGACCGCTCGGCACGCGTGACCAAGCGGTTCCTGAGGGCGCTCAAGCGGGCGCAGCGCGGCGGCCCCGGCGATCGGCGCTGGCTCGGCATCCGCCGCCTCCGCGTCGGCACCCACGGCGCGGACGTGCGCCTCCTGCAGAACGATCTGACGCAGCTCGGCTTCCCCGCTGCGAGTGACGGTGCGTTCGGCCCGGCGACGCGGACGAGCGTGCGGATGTTCGAGCGCGCGGCAGGCCTGCGGGTCGACGGCGTGCTGACTCCGCGCGACGTGCGCGCACTCAAGAAGGCCGTCAAGTCGGGCGGCATGGCGGGGGCGGTGTCGCTGCGCACGACGCGGTCGAGCACGACCTCCGACGCGGCGAACGACGCGACCACGGCCGCCATCGCGCCCGGCACGACCCCCGCCCAGGCCAATCAGCCGACGGGGCAGATCGCCCCGCCCGCGCCCGCCACGGCGACGATCGGCGCCAACGGCCTCGCGATCCCGCCCGCCGGCGCACCGGCCGCGGTCGTCGCGATCATCCAGGCCGGAAACGTCATCGCGCACATGCCGTACCGCTTCGGCGGAGGGCATCAGAGCTGGCAGGACACGGGCTACGACTGCTCAGGATCGGTCAGCTACGCGCTCCACGGCGCCGGCCTGCTCGACAGCCCCCTTGCCTCCTACGACTTCTACAACTGGGGCGACGCCGGCCCCGGCCAGTGGGTCACGATCTACGCCAAGGACAGCCACGCCTACATGGTCGTCGCGGGCCTGCGCTTCGACACCGCAGCGAGCGAGGGTGGCGGCTCGCGCTGGACGGCCGAGGCGCGCACGCCCGACGGCTACGTCGCGCGGCACCCCGCCGGTCTCTAACGACCGGGGCCGACGGCCTCGGCGAGCGCGCGCTCGAGCGCGAAGCGGTCGCGCAGCACGCCTTCGCCGCGCGTCTCGCGTTCGACGGACGCGATCCGCACGAGCGCGGCGGAGAGCTGCTCCGGTGACCAGCGGCCCGCCTGCCGCGCGAGCTTGCGGGCCACGAACTCGCTGCGCAGGCCGAGCTCGCGCGCGATGTCCTTGGGCCCGCCGCCCTGCTCGCCGACACGCTGGGCCACCGCGAGCTGGCGGATGTGGCGCGCGATCGACGGCAGCCACCGCGGCACGTCGCCGTCGGGGCCGTCGAGCAATCGCCCGAGCACGCGCAGCGCATCGGCCGGCCGGCGATCGCCGAGGGCGTCGGTCAGGTCCCACGGCGGCGTGTCAGCCGTGAGCACGCACAGCTCGTCGACGCGCTCGGCCGTGATCGTCTCGCCGCGCGACCAGAGCCCGAGCTTCTCGACCTCGCTCGCGAGCGCCTGCGTGTCGTCGCCCGCCAGCTCGAGCAGGCGCGTGAGCGCGCTCCCGTCGAGGTCGGCACCGGCGCGCGAGGCCTGCCTGCGCAGCCACTCGCGCTGGCCCTCGCGCCCCGGGAGGTCGAATGCGAGCACGGTGCCGGCCTCCTCGACGAGCGCGCGGAGGCGGGCCTTCGGCACCTCGCCCGCGGTCAGCAGCGCGAGTACGGCGTCCGGTGCGGGCGCGGCGAGGTAGGCGCCGAGCGCATCGAGATCGGCGAGCGCCTTCTTGTCGTCCCCCCAGATCTCCGACCCGGCCACGACGAGGAGACGCGTGCCGCCGAAGAGGCCGAGGGCGTTGCAGGTGCCCGCCGCGTCCTCGCCGTCGAGGCCCTCGCCGTCGTCGTCATGGCGCCGTGCGGTGAACTCCTCGACGCTGCCGTCCTCGCCGCGCACCCGGGCGCGGAGGCGGCGGATCGCGAGCTCGACCTTGGGCCGGTCGGTGCCGCCGATGAGGTAGACGGGATCGAGGGGCGCGGCGGACATGCTCGTGATCCTAGCGGCGTCGCGCGCGGCACCCCGGTCAGATGCCGCTGCCGCCTGCGAGTGGCAGCCCGGCAGCTCGCATGAGTTGCACGTACAGCCTCGTGAAGGCTCCCTTGGAGGCCTGCTGAGAATGAAGCAGGGCCTGGATGCGGCTGCGTGTCGCCGCGTCGTGCTTGAGATACACGAACGGGTGCCGCCCCATCCACCGCTGCCAGACCCGTGCCGTCTGGATCTGGCTCCGCAGGAGGCTCGTGAGCCTCGCGGGAAGCGCGCGCGCGACTATGGGTGCGGTTCCCAGGGCGTTCAGCTCGCGAATCAGCGCCTGGCGGTCGCGGTTCGCGCCGACCAGCCGCCGCTCGGCGTTCTTGCGGCCCTTCGGATTGCCGCGAACCGCATTGACCGCCGCCTGGACGCTCTTGCGATCGGCGGTTGCGCGCTGGACGAGGGGTTGCACGCGACCGAGGTACTGCGTCAGCGAGCTCCCCGACGACGACCCGAACGGGTGCACGATGGGATAGGACAGCGCGAGACCGACCGCGACGACGATCACCCCGACGGCGCGCACACCAACACGGCTCCTGCGCTTCGCCTGCGCCGGCGTGCGGAACTCGAAGTCCCTGGCCTGCGGTGCCGGCGGGGCAACGGAAGGCGGGACGGCGGCGGCCGTCGGGGGGTTGCTCTCGGGCTGCGGCAGAGGCTCCTGCGTGACCGGTTCCGGACTCGTGGCCGCCGCGGGCTCGGCCTCGGGCGGCGGGGGAGCGGGCTCCGCGCGCCACACGGGCACGCGCAGGGGCTGCACGTACGTCTTGTAGAGCGCTCCTTCGTGATCCTTGTCTTCGCTGTCGCCGGACAACGGGTTCCCTCCTGAGCGAAGCGCGTCGAGTCTACTCCGCGGGACAGTCGAGCGCGATGTCGCCGTCGCGGTCGGTACGGCGCACGGGCACGCCGGCACGCGCGAGGGTGGCCAGCGTCGATGGCGCAGGGTGGCCGTAGGAGTTGTGGGCTCCCACGGAGATCACGGCGAGGCGCGGGCGCAGGCGCGCGAGCAGCCGGGCGAGGCCCTCGTCGCTCGAGCCGTGGTGCGAGACGTCGAGGACTCCGACGGGCGCGAGGTCGTCTCCGAGCAGGACCGGCGACTCGGCATCGGCCGGAAGCAGGAACGCGCAGGCGCCCTGCTGGGCGCGCACGACGAGCGCGGCGTCGTTGGGTGAGCTCGTTCGCGTCGCGTGCAGCGGGCCGACGATGCGCAGCTCGGCGGGACCGCTGCGCAGCACGAGCCCCGCATGGCCGCTGACGACGCGCGTGCCGCGCTCGCGGGCGGCGGCGAGGCCCTCGGCGAGGCTCGCTCCGGCTGCCGGCAGCGCGGGCGTGACGAGCAGGGCGACGCGCAGGGCACCGAGGATCTGCGCGGTGCGCCCGTCGTGATCGAGTTGGTCGTGCGAGAGCAGGAGCGCGTCGAGCGTGGTGATGCCGCGCCGGCGGAGGATCCGCTCGACCTTTGCGACGGGCGGCCCGGTGTCGACGAGCACTCGCAGCCCCGGCGCCTCGATCAGCGCCGCATCGCCCTGGCCGACGTCGAGAAACGTCACGCGCAGCGCGCTCGGAGCTGGGGGAGTGGCACGCGCCGAGGGCCACAGCAGGCCGACGACGAGCCCGGCGAGACCGCCGGCGACGACGACGCCGGGGTGCCGGCGCGCGCTCCAGGCGATGGCGGCGCCGAGCAGCGCCAGGACCAGCGCCCAGCCCGGGAGCGCCCCGTCGAGCCACTTGCCGAGGTGCGCGACGAGGCCCACGTAGGCACCCAGCGCCCCGACCGCGGCGTCGATCTGGACGGTGGCGCCCGGCGCGACGGGCCAGATGGCGCAGGCCGCGAGCGCGAGCCACAGGAGCGGCGCGATCGCAGGCAGCGCGAGCAGGTTCGCGGGCAGGCTGGCGACGAGCGAGGTGCGGCCGAAGAACACGAGTGCAACCGGGGCGGTTGCGATGGTGCAGGCGGTCGAGACCGCCAGGGCACTGCAGAGACGGAGCGGCACGGGGGTTCCCTCGAGCCACGAGCGGATGCCCGGAGCGATGCCGTGGATCGCCGCCACGGCGACGAACGAGAGCTGGAATCCCGGACCGACGACGGCCCACGGGTCGAGCGCGAGCACCGCGGCCGCGGCGAGGGCGAGCAGGTGCCACGGGTCGCGGTCGGAGCCGGCGAGCCAGGCCAGCGAGGCCAGCACGCCGGTCGCCGCCGCGCGCACGACCGATGGCCCCCCGCCGACGATGGCGGCGTAGGCGACGACGGCGGGGATGGCGCAGCCGTGCGCGAGCGCGCGCGGCATCCCGGCGACCCAGGCGAGGCCGAGCACCGCGGCGACGAGCAGCACCACGTTGCCGCCCGAGACGGCGAGCAGGTGCGCGAGTCCCGATGCGCGGAAGTCCTCGACGGTGGATTCGCCGAGCGTTGCCGAGCCGCCCAGCGCGACGCCCGTCGCGATGCGCGCCGACTCGCTGTCTCCGCCTGCGGCGAGCGCGGCGCGCGCCCCTTCGCGCAGGCGGTCGAGGACGCCCGCGAGCCCACCGCGCCTGCCGATCACGGCGATCGTGCGTGCGGCGAGCGACTCGTGCACCCCCTGGCGGGCGAGCCAGGTGCGCCGGTCGAAGCCGCCGTCGGAGGGCCGCACCGGCGCCAGCGTCCCGCTGACCTCGACGATCGCGCCCTGACGCAGCGCGCCCCGGCTGCGCAGCTCGAGCGGGTGTCCGTCGAGCCGCGCGATCGCCGAGCTGCCGTAGAGCCCCGGTCGCGGCTGGCCGTCGATCAGGAGGCGCGCGTCCTGCACGGAGCCGATGCGTGTGGCGAGGGGATCGGCGGCCCGCGCGATGAGCCCGTCGGCCGACCACGCCGCCCCGAGCACGACGCAGGCGACCACGACAGCGGCCGTGAGCGGTGCGACCTGACGGGCACGGTGCGTCAGGGCGATCAGCGCGAGGACGACCACCCACCGCCCGGGCCGCCCCGATGCCGCCAGCGCCGGAAGGGCGAGGCCGCTCGCGAGCCAGGGGGCGGCGGCGAGCCCGATCGCATCGCAGTGCCGTGAGAGCGTCACAGCGCCAGCAGCGGTCGCAGCGCCTCGAGCCGCTTCGGCCCGATCCCGCTCACCTCGTCGAGTTCGTCGACCGAGCGGAACCCGCCGTGGGCGGCGCGATAGGCCACGATGCGCGCCGCGAGCGAGGGCCCGATGCCGTCGAGCGCGTCGAGATCGCCGACGGCCGCGCTGTTGAGGTGGACGATCGCCGGCGGGGTCGTCGCGCCCGCCCCTGCGGCAGCCGTGCCCCCCGCTGCGGCGAGCAGCGGCACGCGGATCTGCTCGCCATCGGCGAGCAGCGTCGCCAGGTTGACCGACGCGAGATCCGCGCGCTTGCGCACGCCGCCGGCGCGCCGCACGGCGTCGCGCGCCCGGCTCCCGGCGGGCAGCCGGTAGACGCCGGGATGCTTGACCGCGCCGACCACGTCGACGACGACCGGCCCCCGCACCGGCTCGCCGGACGCCGACGGCGCCGCGGCGCCGACCGAGACGACGGGGGCGACCTGCGAGGCCGGAGCGGAGGTGCCGGGCAACCCGCGCCCGACGAGCACGAGCGCCGCGGCGCCGGCGAGCAGCAGCATCAGCACGAGGCGGCGATCGAATTGCATTGCCGCAGCGTGCGTGCGAGCAACGTCACGGCTCCACGCCGCTGCGTGCCGCAAGCGTGCCGAGCCCACCGGCGAGAGCCGGCGCCGCGCCTAGCGCACGACGAGGTTGACGAGCTTGCCCGGCACCACGATCACGCGCACGACCGCGCGGCCCTCGAGGTGCGCCGCGACGTTCTCGAGCGCGCGCGCGTGCGCCTCCAGTTCCTCGTCGTTGCTGCCCGCGGGCGCGCTGAAGCGGCCGCGCAGCTTGCCGTTGACCTGCACGGCGATCTCGAGCGTGTCGTGCACCAGGAACTCCGGGGCTGCGCTCGGCCAGGGCTCGCGCCACAGCTCCTCGCCGCCGAGCTGCTGCCAGAGCTCCTCGGCGATGTGCGGGGCGTAGGGCTGGATCAGCGAGATCAGCGTCGAGGCGGCGAAGCCCGCCACCGCGGGCTCGACCTCGCCGCGGCGTGCGGCGGTCTCGTTGAGCAGCTCCATCGCGGCTGCCACCGCGGTGTTGAAGTGGAAGCGCTCGGCCGAGTCGCGCGTCGACTTGTCGATCGCCCAGTGCGTCTTGCGCGCCAGGGCGAGTGCGCTCTCGCTCAGGCCGCCGGGCGAGGCCGGCGAGGGCGTCACGCGCACGCCGGCGTCGGCGAGCGAGCCGACGAGGCTCCACAGCCGCTGCAGGAAGCGGTAGCAGCCGGCGATGCCGCCGTCGGTCCACTCGGCGTCGTCCTCGGGCGGGCCCATGAAGAGCGCGTAGAGGCGCAGCGAGTCGGCGCCGTAGCGGGCGACCAGCTCGTCGGGCGACACGACGTTGCCCTTCGACTTGGACATCTTCGCGCCGTCCTTGTAGATCATGCCCTGCGTGAAGAGGCGCTTGAAGGGCTCCTTGAAGCCGACCAGGCCGGCGTCGTAGAAGACCTTCGTGAAGAAGCGCGAGTAGAGCAGGTGCAGGATCGCGTGCTCGACGCCGCCGATGTACTGGTCGACGGGCAGCCAGCGATCGACGTCCTCGCGCTCCCAGGCCGCGTCGGAGTCGTGCGGGTCGACGTAGCGGATGTAGTACCAGGACGAGCACATGAACGTGTCCATCGTGTCCGTCTCGCGCTGCGCG
>CAZYYP010000151.1:0-8679 GCA_964651695.1 uncultured Gaiellales bacterium
CGGAAGACCACGCGGTTGCGCTCCACGCCGACCGTGCCGAGCACCGTGCCGACCGCCGCACCGAGGCTCTCGAGAACGGGCCCCTGCTCGATGTGCAGCTCCAGGTAGGCGCGCACGTCGCGCAGGCGCCGGGCGGCCGCCGGCGCGTGGTCGACGTCGACGCCGTAGGCCGCCAGCGCGTCTTCGAGCCGCGTGCCGCCGGCGTCACGCAGATCGCGGACCGAGTCCGGGTCGAGGGTCCCGCAGGCCGCGGACGACCCGAAGAGGCTGCGTCCGAAGCGCGCCCCCTCCTCGTCGGCCCAGTCGACGAGCGTCACGGTGCAGGGCGGCGTCCCGGCCTCGGCCAGGGTGCGCAGCGTCTCGAGCGCGCCCATCACGCCGAGTGCGCCGTCGAGCCAGCCGCCGTTCGGCACCGAGTCGATGTGCGAGCCGATCACGACCGTCTCGGGGCGCTCGCCCGCGAGCCGCGCCCAGAGGTTCCCGGCCTCGTCGACGTCGACATCGACCGGCAGCTCGGCGAGGCGCTCGCGCAGCAGCCCGCGCGCATTCGCCCACTCGTCCGTCCAGCACAGCCGCCGCGAGCCGGCAGGCCCGCCCGTCAGCGCCGCGAGCGCGTGCAGGTCGGCGATCGCCCGCGCCGGCTGACAGGCGATCTCCACTAGTCCGCGAAGAGCGGGATGATGTGCTCGCCGTAGGCGCGGAAGTGCTCCTCCTGGGCACCCGTCATCAGGTACATGTTGAACTGCCTGACGCCGTGGGCCTGGAGGTCGCGGAGCTTCGCGATGTGATCGTCGACCGTGCCGAGGATGCAGAAGCGGTCGCAGGTCTCGTCGTCGACGAACTCGCCGTGCGCAGCGCCCGTGCGGCTGTGCTCGGAGTAGTCGTAGAACTCGCGCCGCTCGAGGTAGCCCGTGAGGCTGGCCGGCAGCTGCGACTGGTCGTAGCGCTTGAGCAGATCGACGACGTGGTTGGAGACCATCGCCGGGAACCAGCGCGACGCATCGCGCGCGGCGGCGATGTCGTCGCTGATCACGGCGGGCGCACAGACGATCGGCTCGAGCAGGTCGGGATCGCGCCCGGCCTCCTCCGCCGCGGCACGCGCCTGGCCCATGATCCAGTCGATGATGTCGGCGTCGGCGAGCTGGATCACGACGCCGTTGCCCTGACGGCCCGCGACGCCGAGCGCCCGCGGCCCGTAGCCCGCGACCCAGACCGGGATCTCGGGGAGGCCCTGCGCCCACTCGAGCGTGATCTGCTTCCCGTTCCAGTCGGCGGTGCGGCCGTTCGCGAGCTCGCGGATGAGCTCCGTCGCGGCCTCGAACTCGCGGACCTTGACCGGCTCGAGGCCGATCGTCCGGCGCGCCGAGTCGCCGCGGCCGATCATCACGGCCACGCGGCCGGGAGCCATCGTGTTGAGCGTCGCGTGGAAGCTCGCCGTGACCGTCGGGTCGCGCGTGCCCGGGTTGGTCACGCAGAAGCCGAGGCCGATGCGCTCCGTCTCGGCCGCGGCCACCGCGAGGAACACCGCCCCGTCCTGCCAGAGGATGTGCGAGTCGTACGTGTACGCCCAGTCGAACCCCGCCTCCTCGGCCGCGACCACGAGCTCGACGAAGCGCGAGCACGGGGGATCGGGGAGGATCGTCACGCCGAATTGCAGTCCCGCCATCGTCGGAGTGTAATTCGCGCCCTTACTCGGCGCGGGCGAACTGCAGGATCGCGATGCCCAGCAGCGCGAGCCCGATGCCGCCGACGAGCGCGGCCGCGAGGGCGCTCGGCACGGCCCACCCGTCCCACGTGATCGGTGCGTTGAGCGCCGCGCGAGCGGCCGGGGTCGCGTCGATGTGCGCGAACACGATGTCGCGCGAGAGGTGCACCGCGTAGGTGATGGGGTTGCAGCGCACCAGGATCGACATCCAGGCCGGCAGCCGCCCGATGGGATAGAGCGAGCCCGAGAGGAAGGCGAGCGGGAACAGCAGCACCTGCATCACGCCCATGACCGTCTGGATATTGGAGATGCGCGCGGCGATGACGAGGCCGAACGCCGTCAGCGAGAACGCCAGCAGGAACATGACGAGGATCAGCTCGACGAGCAGCGCGGGGTCGTACGGCACGTCGACGAAGGGCGCGAGCGCGAGCACGAGGAGTCCTTGCAGCGTGGCGACGGTCGCACCCCCGAGGCACTTGCCGACGAGGATCGACCCCCGCCTGACGGGCGCGACGAGCATCTCGCGCAGGAAGCCGAACTCGCGATCCCAGACGATCGAGATGGCCGAGAACATCGCCGTGAAGAGCACGCTCGTCGCGAGCACGCCGGGGAACATGAAGGTGCGCAGCGACGTGCCGCCGGTCGATGCGCTCGTCAGGGACTGGAGACCCGTGCCGAGGACGAAGAGGAACAGCACGGGCTGCACGAGCGCCGCGACGATGCGGATCCTGTCCTGACCGAAGCGGATCAGCTCGCGCTGCCAGACGACGCGCACCGCGCGCAGGTCGCTGCGCACGCCGGGCGGCGCGACGCGCACCGCGGCGACCGGGAGCGTGGACTCGGCGCTCATCCGCGCGCCCGCGCAAAGGCGCGCATGCCCTCACCGGCCGAGGCCTCGGCGTCGCGGATCGTCGTGCCCGTGTACGTGAGGAAGACATCGTCGAGCGAGGGGCGCGCCACGCTGACCGAGCGGATCGGCACCGGCAGCTCCGCGAACAGCCGTGGCACGAACCGCTCGCCGTCGGGCACGTGGAACGTGACCTGCCCGTCGCGGCGCTCGCCGGTGATCTCGAACACCCGCGCGAGCGCCGCGATGGCGGCATCGTCGTCGGCCGTGGAGATCTGCACGCGGTCGGTCCCGACGCTGGCCTTGAGCGCATCGGGCGTGTCGAGCGCGATGATGCGGCCCTCGTTGATGATCGCGATGCGATCGCAGTGCTCGGCCTCGTCCATGTAGTGCGTCGTCATGAAGATCGTGATCGCCTCGCGCTGCCGCAGCTCCCCGAGGTAGTTCCAGATCGAGAGCCGCGTCTGCGGGTCGAGCCCGACCGTCGGCTCGTCGAGGAAGAGCACGCGCGGCGAGTGCAGCAGGCCGCGCGCGATCTCGAGCCGGCGCTTCATGCCGCCCGAGAAGGTGGAAACCCTGCTCTCGCGCCGATCCCACAGCCCGACCATCTCGAGCACCTGCTTCGAGCGCTCGGTGATGACCGCGCGCGGCACGCCGTAGAGCTCGCCGTGGAAGCGCAGGTTGCGCTCGGCCGAGAGGTACGTGTCGAGCGTGGAGTCCTGGAAGACCAGGCCGATGTTGCGGCGCACCGCCGCGCGCTCGCGGACGACGTCGTAGCCGGCCACGCTGGCTTCGCCCTCGGTCGGACTCGCGAGCGTGCAGAGGATCTTGATCGTGGTCGACTTGCCGGCGCCGTTCGGGCCCAGGAATCCGAACGTCTCACCGGCGTGCACGGCGAGATCGAGACCGCGAACCGCCTCGACGTCGCCGTAGCGCTTGACCAGCCCGCGGGCTTCGATGATCGCCGGCGCATCCAACGGTCGACAGGCTAAGAGGTTCTCACCGAATGAGCGTGGATGGCTGGGGTGGCTGGAGCGAGCGGGGGTGCCGGCCGGGTCGCAGGGCAGCCGGGACGCCTTCTAAGCGAGCGCGTTGACGATCCTGCCGATCGCGAAGCCGAGCCCCGCGCTGAGCGAGCCGATGATGGCGACCTGCAGCCCCGAGGTGGCGATGGCGATGCGGGCGAGCCTGCCCTTGACGACGCCCAGCGAGAACAGCGCGACGAGCGTGCAGGCGAGGCTCACGACGAGCGCTGCGGTGAGCGGGAAGAGCAGGTACGGCCAGAGCGGGATGATCGCGGCGCAGAGGTAGGTGCCGCCGACGACGAGCGCGTCGCCGAAGGCGGCGCCGCCCATGTCGGGAGAGAGCCCGAGCTCCTTCTGCACCTTGGTGCGCAGGAAGACGTTGGGATTCGCGGCGAGGCCGAGCGCGACCTGCTCGGCCTGCTCGCGCGGGAGCCCCTCCTTCTCGAGGATCAACGCGAGCTCGGCGGTCTCGCGCTCGGGGTACTGCTCGATCTCCGCCCCCTCGTCGCGGATCTCCGCTTCGTAGAGCTTCTCCTCGGCCTCGCTCGCGAGGTACGAGCCGGAGCCCATCGCGACTGCGCCGGCCACGGCTTCGGCCAGGCCCGCGACGATGATGAGCGTCCGCCCGGGGTGCGCGGCGGCCATGCCCGTGACGACCCCGAGCGGAACGAGCAGGCCGTCCTGCGCGCCGAGCACGAACTCGCGCACGCGCGAGAGGCGGGCGATGCGGTCGGCCTCCCCGAGCGCGTGCTCGGTGATGTGCAGCTCGGCGGCGGCGCGGCTCTCCTCGTTGATCGGCGAGTCGAGGGGCATCGCTCAGTCCAGCTTGCCGATCATCACGCTGGTCGCCTTGACGAGCGCGACCGCGGCGTCGCCCGGCTTCAGTGCGAGATCCTCGGCCGACTCGCGCGTAACCGCGGCGACGACGCGCTGGCCGGCGACGTCGAGCTCGATCGTCGCCATGACGTTGCCGAGGTTGACGGCCACGACCGTGCCCTCGAGCTGGTTGCGCGTGGAGACCTTCATGCGTCCTCCTGGGGCGGCTCGGCGAAGCGCGCGTCCGCGCGCACGCTGTGGACGAGCTGCGCGCGCTGCTCGAACCAGCCGTAGCGCGCATCCGGGCGGTCGTCGAACGGCGGCACGTAGGGCTTGATGTCGAGCAGCGGCGTGCCGTCGAGCAGATCGAGCTCCTCGACGTGCAGCACCGTGCCCTCGATGCCCGTGAGCCGCACGAGCGAGAGCCCGATCGGATTGGGCCGCTTGGGCGAGCGGGTCGCGAAGACGCCGCGCTCGACGGTGTCGAGGTAGGGGGTCACGCGGAGCGACACGCCGCCAGTGCGGTGCATGTACGTGATCAGGTGCAGATGGGTGAAGCCGTCGAGATCGGCGAGCGCCCCGGCGTAGGCCGGATCGAGCTCGACCGTGCCGCGCACGCCCCCGGCAGCCACGGTCTGGACCGGCATGCCCGCGTGGTCGGGAAACGGCGTGCGCACGACACCGATCGGCGTGAATGCGACGGGATCGAGCACCACCGCTACTCCCGCTCGACGATCACGGTCGTGGCCTTGACGACCGCGGCAGCCGGGTCGCCGGGCCTGAGACCGAGGTCGTCGAGCGAGTCGGTGCTGAGCAGCGAGACGATGCGGAACGGCCCGCAGGCGAGCTCGATCTGGCTCATCACGCGCCCGCGCTTGATCGCGACGACCGTGCCTTCGAGGCGGTTGCGGGCGCTGGAGGTGCGCGCGCGGGTGGGGCGATCCCGCAGCAGCCGCTCGACCTCCTCCGAGGAGATCACGCGCTGGTTGCCGACGCGCTCGAAGCGGATGCGCCCCTCCTTCTCCCAGCGGCGCAAGGTGTCGACGCTGACGCCCAGACTGGCGGCGGCCGCCCCGATGCGCAGGCGCGTCGGCAGGACGTCGAGCGAGCTGTCGGCGGGATCGGCCATCGGCGTGCCTAGCCTAGCCGCCACGGGCGTCGGAGACCCAAGAGCCCGACACCGGCGGACGAGGCGGCGCCCTCTGCGAACATGGCGCGCATGGCAACGAACATCCCCGCCTTCCTCGGCGTCGCCACATTCGTCCTCGTCTCTCCCGGCCCGGACACCGCGCTCGTCACGAAGAACGCGCTGATCCACGGCCGTCGCACCGCGCTTGCCACCTCGGTGGGCGTCGCGGCCGGGCTGCTCGTCTGGACACTCGCCTCGGCACTCGGCGTGGCGGCGGTGGTGCACGCCTCGGCAGCGGCGTTCACGGTGCTCAAGCTCGTCGGCGCGGCCTACCTGGTGTGGCTCGGGATCCAGGCGCTGCGCAGCGCCGGCCACGGCGCCGGCCTTGCTGCCGCAGCCGGCGGAGGCCGGCGCGTGAGTCCGCGGCGCGGCTTCCGCCAGGGCCTGATCAGCAATCTCGCCAATCCCAAGATCGCGGTCTTCTTCACGAGCCTCGTGCCGCAGTTCGTCGGCTCGGGGCGTCACGTTCTGCTGCCGTCGCTCCTGCTCGGCGGGCTCTTCGTCGCCATGACCGTGACGTGGCTGAGCGGCTACTCACTGGTCGCCGCGAAGGCCGGCGACCTGCTCACGCGGCCTCGCGTCAAGGCCGCGGTCGACCGCTTCACCGGCTGCGTGCTGATCGGCTTCGGGCTGCGGCTCGCGACCGAGCGACGCTGAGGGACGCAGCTCTACGCCGCAGCGGCCTCGGCGTCGCGACGAGCGAGCTCGGCGCGTGCGAGCCACGCGCCCGTCGCCGCGACATCCATCGGGCGCGCAATGAAGAACCCCTGGCCGTAGTCGCAGCCGAGCGCGCGAAGGCTCTCGTACTGATTGGACGACTCGATGCCCTCGGCCACGACGCGCAATCCGAGACTGCCGCCGAGGGAGATCACCGCCGCCGCGAGCCCCGAGGCCCCCGGGGTCACGTTCGACGCCAGGAACGAGCGATCCATCTTGAGGACGTCGACGGGGAGCCGGCTGAGGTGGCCCAGCGACGAATAGCCGGTGCCGAAGTCGTCCATCGCGATCCGCACGCCGAGCTGCTTGAGCTGCTCCAGCCGCCGGGCTGCGAGATCGTAGTCGGCCATCATCACGGTCTCGGTGATCTCGAGGACGAGCATCCGCGGGTCGATTCCGGACTCGGCGAGGACGGCCCGGACGTCGGCGATGGCGTCGGGGTGCTGGAGCTGCTTGACCGACAGGTTCACTCCCATGCTGAAGCTGGGCGTGACCTCGCCGGCGCGCAACCACTGGACGGCCTGCCGGCAGGCGGCGCCGAGCACCCAGCGACCGAGGTCCACGATCAGGCCCATCTCCTCGGCCAGCGCGACGAACTGCCCGGGCTGAAGCAGCCCGCGCGTGGGGTGGCGCCAGCGGACGAGCGCCTCCACGCCGATCGGGGAGCCGTCGCTCAGCAGCACGACAGGCTGGAAGTGCAACTCGAGCTGGCCATCGGAGATCGCCTGCTGGAGCTCGGCGCGCAACTCGAGCCGCTCGAGCGCGCGCTCGTGCATCGCGGCCTCGAAGACCCGGTAGCCGCCCTTGCCCTCGCGCTTGCACATGTACATGGCGGCATCGGCGTTGCGGATGAGCGCACCCGCATCGGTCGGGGGGGCCGCAGTGCCGGTGTCGCTCAGGGCGATCCCGAGGCTCGGGCGGACGAGCATGTCGGCGTCTCCGACCCCGATCGGGATCTCGAAGCAGCGCACGAGCCGATCCGCGAGGTCGACGGCCGAGGCCGGGTCGACATCCTCGAGCAGGATCGCGAATTCGTCGCCGCCGAAGCGCGCGGCGGTGTCGGTCGCCTGCACGGCATCGCGCAGGCGCTTGGCCACCTGCCTCAGGACCTCGTCGCCGGCACCGTGCCCGAGGCTGTCGTTGATCGTCTTGAAGTCATCGAGGTCGAGGAAGATGACCGCGGCGCTCGTGTGCTCGCGCAGCCCGACCGCAAGAGCGTGCTCGACCCGGTCCGAGAACAGGGCGCGATTCGGCAGTCCCGTGACGGCGTCGTGGAACGCCTGGTGTGTCAGCTGCTGCTCGAAGGCCGCGCGCTCGCTCGTGTCGCGGCCGTTGAGCACGATGCCGCGCACGTGCTCGTCGCCGGACAGATCGGTTGCGACGACCTCGAAACGCACGAGACGGCCGTCGCTGTGGATCAGCGTGCACTCGCAGGAGAGCGAGTGCGCGCTGCCGTCGCGCACGGCCCGGATGAACTGCTGGAGGCGTGAGCGATCGGCCGGCACGAGCAGGTTCGCGAACGGAATGCCCGCGACGTCGGCGGGTGCGAAGCCCAGGATGCTCTCGATCGACGGGCTCTGGTAGGTGACGATCCCCTCGCCATCGACGACGGTGATCAGGTCGCTCGCGTTGCGGATCAGCGACGCGAGGCGGGTCTCGTTCTCCCTCCGCTGGACCTCGTCGGCGACCGATGCGCTCTCGAGCGCGAGCGAGATGCTCGCGCAGAGCGAGGCGAGCGCGCCGACGAGGATGGGCGAGAGCGGCGCCGACCCGGCAGCGACCAGCAACCCGCGCCGATCGCCGCGCGCCGCGAGGTCGAAGACGTTGGCGTGGTCGGCGTCCCGGGGAAGATCCAACTCGCCGTGGGCACCCGACGGCAACGGGATGCGCTCATCCGGCGTGGCGGCGGCCTCGTCGAGCAGCGCCACCGTCCAGGACGAGAGCGGGCTCTCCGCGTCGGCCGAGTCGACCATGAGGACGAGCCCCGCCGGACGCTCGACGCACAGCCTCGCCTGACCGGCGCCCTCGAGCAGCAGGTGAGCCGTCTCGAAGGCGACGGCGTCGATCTGGTCGGGCGTGGTCGCCTCGACGAGCGCGAGATTCGCATGCCGGAGCGCGCGTTCGCGGGCCACCGCGCGCTCGTTCTGCTTCACGAGTCCGACAACGCGCATGATCACGAGCAGGAACACGACGATCGACGCGCCGACGATCACGAGCAGATCGAAGTCGCCGCGCCGCTCCTCACGTATGAACACGAGCACCGGTGCGACCAGCGACGCGGCCGTCAGCCAGCCGAGCCGTTGCGACGTCAGCCGGCGCTCGCGATCGGGCGTCGCCTCGAAGAACGTGCGCATGGACGGGTGCAGGGCCGCCGCGCCCC
>CAZYYP010000152.1:0-8631 GCA_964651695.1 uncultured Gaiellales bacterium
CCAAGCGCCCGCACGTCGTGTTCGTGACGGCGCACCAGGACTACGCCGTCCAGGCTTTCTCGGTCGACGCGTTCGACTACCTCCTCAAGCCGGTCGCGGAGGAGCGGCTGGCGCAGACCGTCGAGCGCCTGCGCAGCGCGTTGCGGGGAACCCCCGAGCGCGCGCGCGCCGGGCTCGCGAAGGTCGCCGTGACACGGCGCGGCGAGACGCTCCTGCTCGACCACGATCAGGTCTACTTCATGCTCGCCGAGGGCGACTACGCTCGCGTCGCGACGTACGACGAGCGCTTCCTCTCGACCCAGTCGCTGCGCGAGCTCGAGGATGCGCTGCCGCCGGCGCTCTTCTTCCGCATCCACCGCTCGTCGATCGTCAACCTGCAGAAGGTCAGCGCGCTCGAGCAGTCGACGCCCGGACACTGGATCGTGCGGCTGTCCGACGTCGACTCGACGCAACTCGAGGTCGCCCGCCGCCAGACGCGCGCGCTCAAGCAGCACCTGGGTTTGCGCGCATGAGGCGCGAAGGGCCCGCGCTCGGCGCGGTCGGCGCGGCGGCCGGCCTGTTCTCGGCACTCTTCGGCGTCGGTGGCGGCACCGTCATCGTGCCTTCCCTGATCGCCCGCGGATGGCTCGCGCACCGCGCGACCGCCACGTCGCTCGCCGCAATCGGCGCGACGGCCGTGTTCGGCACGATCCGCTACTCGTTCGATGGTCTCGTGATGTGGCGGGACGCCGCGCTGATCGGGCTGCCGGCCGTGGCCGGCGTGATCTTCGGCACCGCGCTCGCCAAGCGCGTCCGCGGCCCGCATCTCCAGATGGCATTCGCCTGCTTGATGGCGCTCGTCGCCGCGAGGCTCGCCTGGTGAGCCACGTCGCGCTGGCTCTTGCGCTCGGCCTCGCCGGCGGTGTCCTCGCCGGTGTCTTCGGCGTGGGCGGGGGCATCGTGTTCGTGCCCGCCCTCACGCTCGGCCTGGGCCTCGCCCAGCTCGCCGCCGAGGCGACGTCGCTGGCGGCGATCGTCCCCGTGGTCGCCGTCGGATCGTTGCGCCAGCACCGCAGCGGCCTCGTCGACTGGCGTTCGGCGGCCGTGCTCGGCGCCTGTTCGCTCGTCGGCGTGCTCGCCGGCGCCGAGATCGCGCTCGATCTGCCGGAAACCGTGCTCCGCCGTGCGTTCGCCGTATTCCTCATACTCTCGGCGGTGCAGATGGCGATCCGCGCGCACCGGCAACTCCGCGAGGCTGCGCGGTGAGCGCGTACGCCTGGGTCCCACCCGAATCGTGGGCCGCGAGCTCCCATGCCACGGCGCTCGGGCACACGCTCGGGGTCGAAGGCTACGACGAGCTGCTCGCCCTCTCGACGTCGCAGCCCGAGCTCTTCTGGGACGCCGTGGTGCGCGACCTGGGCATTCCGTTCGAGACCCCGTACGAGCGGGTGCTGGACGTCTCCGCGGGCCCGGCCTGGGCGCGCTGGTTCGTCGGCGGCCGGCTCAATCTCGCCCACGCCTGTGTCGAGCGCTGGGCCGACGATCCCGTGCACGCGAACGTCGAGGCGATCGCGTGGGAGGATGAGGGCGGCGCCAGCCGCTCGCTGACCTACACCGAGCTCGCGCGGGCCGTCGCGCAGTGCGCCGAGGGCCTCGAGGCGATCGGCGTCCGCAACGGCGATGCGGTCGCGCTGCTGCTGCCGATGGCCCCCGAGGTCGTGATCGCCTACTACGCGATCGCGGCGATCGGGGCGCTCGTCGTGCCGATCTTCTCGGGCTTCTCGGCATCCGCCGTGGCGAGCCGGCTCGAGGATTCGCGCGCGGTCGCGCTGATCTGCGTCGACGCGTTCATGCGCCGGGGGCGCCCCGTGCCCGCCAAGGCGACGGCGGACGAGGCGGCTGCGCGTGCGCCGGGCGTCCGCACCGTCGTCGTCGTGCGGCACACCGGACAGCCCGTCGCCTGGCAGGCGGGGCGCGACCTCTGGTGGGACGAGCTCGTCGACGGCCGCCCGGGCACGCGCCGCGCGACGCCCGTCGACAGCGAGCACCCGTTCATGCTCGCCTACACCTCCGGCACGACGGGGCGGCCGAAGGGCGCGGTTCACGTGCACGGCGGGTTCCTCGTCAAGATGGCGAGCGAGGGCCGCTATACCGGTGACTTCCAGGCCGGGGACCGGATCCACTGGATGACCGACATCGGCTGGATCATGGGGCCCTGGCTGCTCGCCAACTCGCACGCCCTCGGCCTGACCGCGATGCTCTACGACGGCGCCCCCGACTACCCCGACCAGGGGCGGATCTGGCGCATGGCCGAACGGCACCGGCTGACCTTCCTCGGCGTCTCGCCGACGCTCGTGCGCGCACTCAAGCAGGGTGGCGACCACCTCCTCGACGGCGTCGACCTCTCGGTGCTACGGCTCTTCGGCTCGACCGGCGAGCCGTGGAACCCGGAGCCGTGGATGTGGCTCTTCGAGCGCGTCGGCGGTGGCACCAAGCCGATCATGAACATCTCGGGAGGCACCGAGGTAGCGGCCGCGTTCCTCGGCTCGCCGCCGTTCATCGCACACAAGCCGTGCACGCTGGGGCTGCCGCTGCCGGGCATGGCGATGGACGTCTACGACGCCACGGGGAAGCCCGTGCGCGGCGAGGTGGGCGAGCTCGTGTGCACGCAGCCCTGGCCGGGCATGACGCGGGGCATCTGGGGCGATGACGAGCGCTACATCGACACCTACTGGAGTCGCTTCCCCGGCGTCTGGACGCATGGCGACTGGGCGACGGTCGACGCCGACGGCGACTGGTTCCTGCACGGCCGCTCGGACGACACCCTCAACGTCGCCGGCAAGCGCGTCGGCCCGGCCGAGTACGAGTCGGCGCTGGTCGGCGACCCCGACGTGGCGGAAGCCTGCGCCGTCGGCGTCCCGCACGACGTCAAGGGCGAGGTCGTGTGGTGCTTCTGCGTCCTGCGCGCAGGCTGCGAGCCCGGTGAGGAGCTGCGCAGCCGGCTGCGGCAGCGCTGCGCGGAGGCGCTCGGCAAGGCGTTCGCACCGGCCGAGGTGCGCTTCACCTCGGCACTCCCGAAGACGCGCAGCGCCAAGATCGTGCGCCGCGCGGTGCGCGCGACCCTCCTCGGTGAGGATCCCGGCGATCTCTCGACGCTGGAGGACCCGGGCGCGATCGAGGCCGTGCGCGCGAGCGCCTGAGCCTCGACGCCGAGCTCAGTCGTCGTGTGACCAGGTCGACGGCGCGTCCGAGGCCGGGAACGACTCCTCGGAGGCCTCGTCGATCGCGTCGGGCTCGGGCGGGTAGGCCTGATGCGGCGGGAACAGCTCTTCGCCCTCGGACTCGTCGCCGGCGGTGGAGGGATCGGGATCGGCCATGCGGCCAGCGTAGCTACGCACCGGGAGCGGCGCAGGTGCGCTGATCCGGGAGCAGCGGTCGCGCGATCAGCTGGTAGCTGCGACTCGCACCGGCGCGGGCTACCCAGCGCGTCTGCTCGTTGGCCTTCCGCAGGGCGCCGAGCAGGATCTTCGCGTCGTTGCCGCGCACGAGGATGCAGCGATAGCCGAGGCCGGTCGACACGCGCGTCCCGGCTGTCGCCAGATTGCTCCGGAGCGGCCAGCGGACACGCGTCGATCCCGCCTGCGCCGTGCCCGTAAACGGCCCGGCGTAGACCGCGAGTGCGGTCGGCGCATACGGCGTGCCGCGCAGGCCCTTCGGAAGCTGCGCGACGAAACGCTGCAATGCGAGCCTGGCGCGCGCCTGGCGCGCCGTGAGCCGCCCGCCGTGGGCGGTCACCCCGAGCGCGTAGGCCGCGCGCACGAGGTGCCTGCCGCGCGCGTTGACGATCAGCGTCGTCGTCGGCATGTCCGAGATGCCCATCGCTCCCATGTCGCCGTAGTCGATCGTGCCCCGCGCCAGCAGCCCGGCCGCCTGCGCGCGCCGCAGGAGCGTCTGCACCCGCGCCTCGCTCAGCTTGCTGCGGACGAGCGGGGAGATCGCCGGTCCGGGGTAGATCTGGATGACGGCGCCGGGGACGATGACCGTGCCGTCGCCATAGAGCGTGAACGACGGGAGTGCGCGCAGGTTCACCTGCGCGGGCACGAAGCCCCCGCCACTCGAGACGCGCAGGACGACGTCGGTGGCACGCGCAGGATGGCCGATCACGGCCGGCGTCTGCGCCGCGGCGGGAGCCGCGGGCAGCGCAGCGGCGAGAGCGAGCGATGTGAAGAGGCGGATGCGCATGCAGCTCAGACGCGCCTTCACACCGCCCGGTTCCCGCGATCCCGGATCAGCTCATACCCAGCCCCGCTTCCGGGCATCGCGCAGCGAGCGGCTGAGCGACCGGTGGCGACGGCGTTCCGCGCTCAGCGCCGCCGCGTCGCCACGCCGCTCGAACGAGAGGCGGTCGTGCTCGGCGCGCTGCCAGGCCTCGAATCGGTCCTGCGCGAGCTCGCCCGCCGCGACCGCCGCAGCGACCGCGCACCCGGGCTCGCCGGCGTGGCCGCAATCGGCGAACCGGCAGCGCAGGGAGAGCTCCTCGACGTCGCCGAAGGCCCGCTCGGCGGCGAGGCCGGCGTCGTACGGCAGCACGGCGCGCAGTCCCGGCGTATCGATCAGGACGCCGCCGCCCGCAAGGCAGTGCAGCTCGCGGTGCGTGGTCGTGTGGCGACCCTTGCCGTCGCGCCGCACCTCGGCGGTGGCCGCGACGTCCTCGCCGGTGAGGGCGTTCACGAGCGTGCTCTTGCCGGCTCCCGAGCGCCCGAGCAGCACCGCTGTCGAGCCCGCCAGCCGCTCCCTCAGCTCGTCGATGCCCGCGCCGCTGCGAACGCTCACCGCGAGCACGGGCGCGCCGAGCGCAGCCGCCTCTGCCTCGGCGATCGCAGCCGCGAGGTCGGAGCTCGCGTCTGCTTTCGTGAGAGCCACGACGGGCGTCGCCCCGCTCTCCCAGGCGACGAGCAGGAACCGCTCGAGACGCCGGCCCGAGAACGCATGGTCGAGGGCGTTCGCGACCACGACGACGTCGGCGTTCGCCGCCACGACCGGCGAAGCATGGGATTCGGATGGCGTGCGCCGCTCGAGCAGCGAGCGACGCGCGAGCACGGCCGCGATCGCGCCCTCGGCGATGGCGACCCAGTCGCCGACAGCCAGTGCGGTCGCACGGTCGGTGGCCACGCGCAGATCGCCGTCGGCTGCACGGAGCGTGGCATGGCCGCGGTCGACGCGCACGATGCGCCCGGCCGCGGAGAGGTCGTATCCGAGCTCGCCGAGCTCGGTCGTGCGGCGCTCGTCCCAGCCAAGCTGGGCCAGCGCCGCGGTCGGATCGGTCAACGCTTCTCCTACGGGGTGATGACGGCGCCCCGCGCGCCTGCGCGGCTACGGAGCCGCGCGGCGGGACGCCCGGGAAGACGAGGTCGCGCTGTGGCAGAAATCGGACATGTCCCCATCACCCCTTCCGGGCGCCGGCATCGACGCGTCCACTCTACTACCGTCCCGGGCCTATGGCACCTGACGCGCGCATCACGGCGGTCGAGACACGCCGCTACCGCTACGCACTGGAACCGCCGTTCCGGGCCGCCTGGGATCCGATCCCGCGCACCTTCCAGGACGCGACGCTCGTGGCCGTGCACTCCGACGCGGGCGTGACCGGCTACGCGAGTGGCGATCACCTGCCCGACCGGGAGGTCCTCGAGCGCTTCCTGGTCGGCCTCGATCCGCTGCGCACGGAAGCCGTGCGCGAGATCTGCGAGACGGTCGACTTCCACGGCGGGCGTCCGTGGACGGCCGAGTGCGCGATCTGGGATCTCGCCGGGCGCCTCCTGGACGTGCCCGTGTGGCGCCTGCTCGGAGGGCGCAACGAGCGCATGCTGGCGTACGTCTCGAGCGGAGAGCTGGTCGATCCCGACGAGCGGGCGCGGCGCGCCGTCGCGCTGCGCGACGCCGGCGTGCGGGCGCTCAAGCTGCGCTTCCACCACGCCGACTGGCGCGACGACGTCGCCGTCGTCGAGCACGTGCGCGCCGCGGTCGGCGACGACTTCGAGCTCATGGTCGACGCCAATCAGGGCTGGCGAATGGCCGGCGACCGCGAGCCGCGCTGGGACGTCGCGACGGCCTCGCGCTGCGCGCGCGAACTCGAGCGACTCGGCGCGTACTGGCTCGAGGAGCCGCTCCGCTGCGACGACGTCGAGGGCTACCGCTCCCTGCGACGCCTGACGGGCATTCGCATCGCCGCCGGCGAGATGGTGCGCGGCGCGCACGAGGCCCGCGACCTCGTCCTGCGCGGCGGCGTCGACGTCCTGCAACCCGACGTCGTGCTCTCGGGCGGCATCTCCGGGTGCCGGCGGCTCGCCGGACTGGCCGATCTCTGCGGCCGCATGTTCAGCCCGCACACGTGGTCGAACGGCTACGGGCTCGTGTGCAACCTGCACCTGACGCTCGGGGTCTCGACCTGCCCGTTCGTCGAGGTGCCGTACGACCCGCCGTCGTGGTCGGCGGAGCGGCGCGACTGGCTCCTGCCCGCGGTCGTCGAGATCGCGCCCGACGGCACGATCGCACCGCCTCCCGGACCGGGTCTCGGCGTCACGCCCGACCTCGACGCGCTCGAGCAGTGGAGGGTCGGATGAGAGCGGTCGTCCTGCGCGAGCCGGGCGACGTGCGCGTCGAGGAGGTGCACCTGGCACCCCCGAGGGCCGGAGAGGTGCTCGTGCGCGTCGCCGCCTGCGGCATCTGCCATTCCGACGTGCACCTCGCCGACGGCAGTCTCGGTGCCGGGCGCTGGCCCATGGTGCTCGGGCACGAGGGCGCCGGCACGGTCGAGGCGGTCGGCGACGGCGTCGTGCACGTCGAGCCGGGCGATCGCGTCGTCTTCTGCATGATCCCGTCCTGCGGCACGTGCAGCGCCTGCCGCGCGGGCCGGCCGACGCTCTGCGGTCCGGCGGGTGACGCGGGCTTCCGCGGCGCGCTCATGGACGGGACGTCGCGGCTCTCCCTCCCCGACGGGACGGCGCTCCAGCACGGACTCACCGTGGCGTGCTTTGCGGAGCGGGCCGTCCTCGCCGCCGGCGGCGTCGTGCCCCTCGCCCCGGGCGTGCCGCTCTGGCAGGCCGCACTGCTCGGCTGCGGCGCCGTGACGGGCATCGGCGCCGTGCGCAACGTCGCTCGCCCGCGCATCGGGGAGCGGGCGGCGGTGGTCGGCTGCGGCGGCGTCGGGCAGCAGGTCATCGCAGGGCTCGTGCTCGCCGGGGCCGGCACGATCGTCGCCGTCGACCGCGATCCGGCGATGCTCGAGCTGTCGCTCGCGCGCGGAGCGACCCACGCGGTCGATGCCGGTTCGGGCGATCCTGCCGCCACGGTGCGCGAGATCACCGGTGGGGGCGCCGATCACGCCTTCGAGGTCGTCGGCCGGCCGGAGACGATGCGCCTCGCATGGGACTGCCTGCGCGCCGGGGGGAACGCCGTCGTCGTCGGGCTCGCGGCCGTCGGCGTCGAGGCATCCTTCCCCGCGATCGAGTTCCTCTCGGACAAGGGCATCAAAGGTTGCTACTACGGCAGCGGCAATCCGTCGGCCGAGCTCGCCTCGCTCGTCCAGCTCGCGGCCGACGGACGGCTCGTCCTGTCCGACGTCGTGACGCACATGACCGACCTCGACGGCATCCCCGAGGGCCTCGAGCGCCTCCGCCGCGCCGGCGGCGGCCGCACCGTCGCCATCCTCGACGGCGCCGCCGCCGGCTTCGAGAGTTGACGGATTCAGACGGCCGGTCGCTCGCGCACGTGCGAGACGACGTGCACGACCGGGATGTCGAACGAGGCGCGGACCTGCGCCACGAGGTCCTTGCGCAGCCAGCCCGAGCGCGTCACGGGATGCGTCGAGATGACGATCATCGTCGCGTCGAAGCGATCGAGCGCATCGCGCACCGCGGCGAACGGGACCATGTCGCCAACCCAGCCGTCGCAGTCGAGGCCCTCGGCACGGAGGACTGCGAGGGTGCGGTCGAGCCGCTCCTGGGCCGCCTCGATGGCGCCCGCCTGCGACCACGTTCCAAGGCCGTGCTCGGCGGCGACCGACGGTGCGACGACGAGGAACGTCGAGCTTCGCTCGTCCTCGATCCGGCGCAACTCGGCGAGCAACTCCTCGGCCTCGACCGTCTCGTTCGCGACCACGAGCACGCGGGACATGCGTCACCTCCGGGAGGGAATGTTGCAGCAGATGCTACAAACGTCTCCCGGCGAGCGCCAGGAACGTCATTCCACCTGGCCGACGGCGAACGAGGTCGCCGCGAGCACGATGCCGCCGATCAGGCCCCAGGCCTCGAACGGGAAGCCGTCCACGCCCTTGGCCACGAGGATCAGCACGATCGCACCGACGATCCCGAACCCGATGATGCGCATTGCGATCTTGCCGAGCTTGTCTTCCACGATTCCTCCTGCGTCTGCGACCGCGCACATGCTATCCAGCGCGCGCCCGGGGCGAGGGCTCAGGTTGCGTTGCTCATCCGCCGGCGCTCTTGACCTGCAGACCGCGGGCCTGGAGGTTGGCGACGACCTTCTCGCGGTGGTCGCCCTGGATCTCGATCACGCCGTCGACGACGCTGCCGCCCGACCCGCAGAGCCGCTTGAGCTCGCGCGCGAGGTCGGCCGCCTGCGCCGGCGACGCGC
>CAZYYP010000153.1:0-8481 GCA_964651695.1 uncultured Gaiellales bacterium
GACGTCGTGACCCAGGTGACGAAGTCGCCGGCGGCCGCGAGGTTCTTGGAGTGCCTCGAGATGATCCACGGTCCGCCGCCGATCTGGCCGGTCGTGGTCGGCGATTCGGCGTTCCACTTGAGCGGCATTGCGGCGGCCATGTGTCCGGCCGGGATCTTCAGCGTGCCGCTGAAGACGTCCTTGGCGTACCAGGTCGGTCCCGGCATCATCAGGACCTTCGGGTCGGCTCCGCCGTACTCCTTGGCGAAGGCCGGCGTGAAGATGTTCTCCGGCGGCGCGGTCTTGTTCTTGATCAGCGGATCGAGCAGGCTGGCCATGCGGGTGCAGTGCGAATCCGTCGAGTTGATGCGGACGCTCCCATTCGCGAGCACCTGGCTGATCGGGCACTTGTCGGCCCACAGGTACGTCCATGCGCTGTACGAGTCGCCGGTGTTGCCGATGATATAGCCCGGGTGCTCGGTGGCGACCTTCGCGCCGAGCGCCGCCCACTGCTGCCACGTCGTCGGGACCGTGTAGCCGAACTTGTCCATCAGCGTCTTGTCGTACCAGAGCACGGTCTGCGCGAGGTTGTCCTGGACGCAGATCTCCCTGCCGTTGACGGTGCACTGGAGGCGCGACGGCGCAGGCCAGGCATTGAGGATCTTCGCCGGGACGAGGCCCGTGACGGGCGCCGCGAAGTCGAACGGCTTGGATGCCATCCACACCGGGTCGTTGGCCTGCTCGCTGAAGATCACATCCGGCCAGCCGTTGCCGGTGCGGTTCCACAACTGGATCTTCGCCTGCAACGTCGTTGCGCCATTGCCGTCGCCGTCGAAGGTCACGATCTTCAGCTTGACCTTCGGATGCGCCTTGGCGTACGCCTTTGCCGCCGGCAGGCGGACTGCGTCGACCCAGACGGTGAGCGAGCCGGAGGCGCCCTTGGTACTGGTACTGGCGCCACCGGCAGAGGCGGTGGCGACCGCCATCACGACCGCTACGGCGAGCGGCGCGATGGCAAGCCATCGGCGGTTGCTCTTCACGTGGTTCCTCCTCCTTCGTTGTCGAGCACTGCGGCGTGCTCGCGGGTCACCGGAAACGGGGTCGCACGGTGCTCATGCACGAAGCTCGGCAACGCGATGCCTGGCTCCGTCGGGGCACGCACCAAGCCATCCGAACCGACGCGCGCTTCGCGGGTCACTGGGTTCGATGTCACGAGGGACTCGTAGTAGGTGCAGTTGGGTATGGCCATGCAGAGGTGCACGGCGGTCTCCGTCGGGCCGTGCACTTCGGCCCTCAGCCTGAACGAGTCGGCCAGATGGGCGATGCGCATGGCGCCGGTCATCCCGCCGCGATGGTTCGCGCTCGTCCTGACGTAGGTGGCGCATCCGGACGCGATGAAATCGGCGGTGTTGAGGTGGCTTCCGTCCGAGGTCTCACCCACGAGGAGGGGAATGTCGACGCGTTCCGAGAGCCACTTGTACGCGGTGACGCTGAACTCCTGAATCGGCTCCTCGTACCAGCGGTAGTTCGCCTCCGAGAGTGCGCGCCCGAGGTAGATCGCGTCGGGGAGGTCGAACCCGGCGGAGCCGTCGTACATCAGGTCGACATCCGGCCCCACGTGGTCGCGCAGCCGCTGGCAGAGCTCGGCGTCGGCGCGCGCGTCGCCCCACGCGTGAAGCTTGATCGCCGGATACCCGAGCTCGAGGCACTGGTCAGCAACCTCGAGGAACTCCTCAACCGTGGCGAACGTCGTCGTGGACGCACACGCGGGAATCTCATCGCGGTACGTGCCGAGCAAGCGGTGGACAGGGACGCCGAGCACGCGGCCCTCGAGATCCCAGAGAGCGACATCGACGAGTCCGATCAGCCAGATCGGGAACTCGTCGGTACGGTCGAGCTCCCAGAGGCGGTGCCAGAGCCATTCGCGACGGTCGGCACGCTCGCCGACGAGCTCGTCCCGCAGAACGCGGTCCACGATGTCGACGAGCATCGGCCCGCTCCACTCGTGGTAGGCCTCCCCGACCGCGCCGTCGTCTGTCGTGATCCGGAGCACGGCGGTCGTGCGTGCGCCATGCGAGCCGCGCAGGCCGCGTCGCCAAGCGAACGCGGGCGTCACGGCCGGGCGTGGGATCAGGTCGACATCGATCGCCGCGATTCGCATCGGCGCGAATCATCATACGAATGATGAGCAGATGTCAAGTGCGGATTACGCGAACTGGTTGTTGCGGCGCTCAGCCCAGGCGGAGTCGATGTGCGCCGCGGTGCGGCTCGCAGCGAGCTCACCGTCGCGCGCGAGCAGTGCCTCGTAAATGGCCCGATGCTCCTCGATCGTGCCCTCGAGCGACGCGCGCGCGCCAGGTGCGCTCAGCCGGAGGGCGTGTCCGGCGTTCATATGGATCGTGCGGACGATCGTACGACCGATCTCGCTCCCTGATGACCTCATGACCCCGGCGTGAAAGGCGAGATCGAGCGATCGGAACTGCGTGTAATTTCCAATCGAGCTCGTCATGAGCTTCACGTTTTCCGCAAGAGCGGCGAGTTCATCCTCGCTCAACCTGGTCGCCGCCGCGCGCGCCATCTCTCGCTCCAGCAGACGTCGCACCGCGATCAGGTCGTCGAGGAGGACCATGTCGTGGTCGTAGACAAGGGCGATCCGGAGGACTGCGGGGTCGAGCAGGTTCCACGAGTCGCGGCCCTGAACCGTTGTCCCGCGGCCCTGCTCAACCCGAACGAGCCCGCGCTCCTCGAGCAACTTCAGGCCCTCTCGGATCGGTGAGCGACTGAAGCCGAACTCCTCGCAGAGTGCCGGCTCGGTAGGCAGCACGGCCCCCTCACGGAGTGCGCCTCCGAGAATCCGGTGCGCAATCTCCTCTACGACGACCGATGCCATTCTCGCCGGCCGGTGCGTGCGCTGCCCGTCCAGCACCGGACGCGAAGAGGTGCTCCGCCTGTTGTCGAGATCCTCCATCCCCAAACATCATATGTTCTAGTTTCGCTGTCATGACGCCGATCCCGACGCGCCCAGTTCCCGGTAGGCCAGTCGCACTGAGCGAGTTCTCGCTGGGCGGCGCACAGCTCGGGAATATGTACCGCGAGGTCTCGGACGCCGACGCCCGCAACACCGTCGACGCGGCGTGGGAGCTCGGCGTGCGCTACTTCGACACCGCACCGCACTACGGGCTCGGCCTCTCGGAGCGACGCCTCGGGGCCGCGCTCGCCTCACGTCCACGTGACTCCTACGTGCTCTCCTCGAAGGTCGGCCGTCTGCTCGAGCCCGCTGGCGTCGTCGAAGGGCTGGACGATCAGGGCTTCGTGGTGCCGGCAACCCACCGGCGAGTCTGGAACTTCAGCCGGCAGGGCATTCGCCGCTCGCTCGAGGAGAGTCTGGAGCGCTTGGGCCTCGACCGCCTGGACATCGTCTACCTTCACGATCCCGACGATCACTGGACCGATGTGCTCGACACCGGTTACGCGGCGCTCGAGGAGCTGCGCACGGACGGCATCGTCGGCGCCATCGGTGCAGGCATGAATCAGTCGGCGATGCTCGCCCGCCTCGTGCGAGAGACCGACGTCGACGTGGTCATGCTCGCCGGTCGCTACACGCTGCTCGACCAGGACGCGCTGGACGACCTGCTCCCCCTGTGCTGCGAGCGCCGCGTGGCTGTCGTCGCCGCAGGCATCTTCAACAGCGGCATCCTGGCCTCGGCACACCCGCCCGACGACGCCAAGTACGACTACCGCGCCGCGCCGCGAGCACTCCTCGATCGAGCGCAAGCGATCGCCCGCATCTGCGGACGGCACCGCACAACGCTGCCGGCGGCCGCCGTTGCGTTTCCGCTCGCCCACCCTGCAGTCGCAACTGTGTGCGTCGGCGCGCAGTCGGCGCGCCAGGTGCGGAGAAACGAGGCGCTCTATCGCGAGGCGATCGCGCCCGACCTCTGGAGCGAACTCAAAGGAGAAGGGCTCCTTCGCAACGACGCGCCAGTGCCCCGTTGAGGGCCCGCCCAGCCCGCGGACGCGCCACCAGCGATCGCGATCGAGCCGCTCGACCGAATGGTGAAGCGAATCCCGCCGGCCAGATCCTCAGGGGGCTCACAGCTAAGCCGGAAGGCGGGCCGACTGCCGCCTCCATTGGTCGGCGCGACAACGCCCGTGCCTCATGGACTGCGGACGCGTCGCGCCCGTGCGCCTCGAGCAATCGCGTCGCTGCACCTGTCGCCCCCTGTCCGCTCGTTGCGCCAAATACTTGAACGTGCTCAGTAATCGCCGCGATCCTGGGGGCTCGCACAATCACATGGCGACCGCATCCCTATGTCCGCGCGTCAGGGCGACGTCCACGTGGGTGGACCTCGACGGTCTTCGGTGCTGGTCGATCCAGCGGCGTAGGTGTGGGAATCATGCGGTAGGCGGCGCGGCCGTCGTTGATGATCAGCGGTGGCCCGGCGGCGTCGAGCTTGCGGCGGAGTGATTCCATGTAAATGGCGACCATATTGGTACTGCCGTCGCCCTCGTTGAGCCAGACGTCTTCGAGGATCCGCGATGTCGTCATCGCCCGATCCGGGTTCAAGAGGAAGAGGCGCAGCAAGGCGAACTCTGTCGCGGTGAGCGCAACCTCGGCGTGACCGCGGGTGACTCGCTGCGTGCCATCCGTGAGGGTGAGGTCGGCGAACGTGAGCACGCGTGAGGCGGCGTCGTCGCTTCGTCGCATGAGCGCGTGGACGCGTGCGATGAGCTCGCTCAGACCAAATGGCTTCGTAAGGTAGTCGTCGCCGCCGGCGCGGAGCGCCTCGACCTTGTCTTCGATCGCGCCTTTGGCGCTGAGGAAGAGGATCGGCACCTCGGATGCGTGGGCGCGGAGATAGCGTGTCAGTTCGATGCCGTCGAGGCCGGGCATCATCCAGTCGAGCACGATCAGTGCCGGCGCGTGCTCTGCGATGGAGGCGAGCGCGGTTACGCCGTTCGTCGCCTCATGCGTATGGAAGCCTTCGTAGCGGAGCGCGGTGGAGACGCAATCGACGATGGCGGGCTCGTCGTCCACGACGAGAATCGTGGCCGCCTTGCGGGCAAGGCTTCCTCGCGCGCTCTGCATGGGTGAAGCGTGTCACGAATGCCTGAGAATTCCGTATGGATGTGCTTGCTCTTTGCTGTCAGATCGGTCGAGGTCGAGGCGCTCTACGCGGGCGCAGAGGAAACGCAGATGGTTCTCTCAGGTGCGCGTGATCATCTGCATGCGCGGGAAGCGCAACTGATGCGCGGTGCGTGCTGGGTGTGTCCGCGCGTCGCGCGATCGCCTCTCCTCCCCAGGGCGCTTCCCGCAGTCTCTCGAGTGAAGCGCAGCGGTGCGCTCGTCGCTGGCGAAGCGCGTCGCGATGAACCTATTGTGGCGTCAGGGACTTCTTCTCGCTCTGTGCCCGCAGAGGCAGGTGCGCTCGGAAGAGGGCGCCTGTGTCGTTAGCGGTCAGGAGTTGCACGCAGCCGCCGTGGGCGTGGATCGTACTTGCGACGATCGCGAGACCGAGGCCGGATCCGCCCGCCTCGCGGGAGCGCGAGGCGTCGGCACGGTAGAAGCGCTCGAAAACGTGAGCTGCGTGCTCGGCCGGGATCCCGGGGCCGTCGTCCCGCACCTCGAGCACGGCCTCGTTGTTGTCGATGCGGAGCGCGACGTGTGCGCGGGTGCCCTCGGGCGTATGGATGCGGATGTTCGTGAGCAGGTTGTCGATGATCAGGCGGAGACGCAGCTCGTCACCGTCGACTACGACGCCAGGCTCGAGCGTCGAGGTGATCGTGAGTCCTCCTGCCTCGCGCGCCTCGCGAATGGCCGTGCTGACGAGTCGCGTGAGGTCGACTTCACAGATTTGAAGCGGCTGTTCCTCGTCGAGGTGTGCGAGCTGCAAGAGGTCGTCGACGAGCCGTGTCATGCGAATGCTCTGTTCTTCGATGCGGCGCATGGCGGTCGCGGCATCGGCGGGGCGCGCGGCGGCGCCGCGGCGGAAGAGCTCGGCGTAGCCACGGATTGAGGTCAGCGGTGTGCGTAGCTCGTGGGAGGCGTCGGCGACGAACTGGCGCAGGCGGCGCTCGGATGCGCGGCTCTGGTCGAGTGCGGCTTCGATCTGGCCGAGCATGGTGTTCAGAGCGACCGCGACGCGGCCGATTTCGGTGCGGGGACTCCCCGTTGGGACGCGGCGTGCGAGGTCACCGCCGGTGATCGCATCGGCGGTGCCGGCAATTCGGTCGAGCGGTCGCAGTCCGACAGTCAAGACCCACCAGGCGAGCGCCGCGAGCGCGGCGAGCACAGCTGCGGAGACAATCAGCTCAGCGCGGAGCAGGCGCGAGAGCGTCGAGTCGACGTCGTCGAGCGGTACGGCGATCACGACGCTGCCGCCGTCCGCGGATCGGTCGAGCAGGACGCGCACATGGTGGCCGCGGATTGTGAGGGAGCGGGCCTTGCGCGTCGTCGGGCGGGCCGCTATATCCGCCGCGGGCAGCGGCACGCGCGGATCGATCTGCTTGAGGACGAGGTGGCCTTCGCGGTCACGCACCACGATGCTGATCGAGCGGTTGAAGATGCTGGCGCTCGGGGGCGACGAGCGAGGTGGTGGTTTGAGACGCGGTCCGACCGTCGCCGCGACGGGGAAGGAACGGTCGACGCGCGCGATCAGCGACGAGTCGACGAGGTGGTAGATGACGATGCCGGCTACCGTGAACCCGACCGCGAGCATTCCCAGCACCGCGACCAGCAAGCGCGAGCGAAGCGACATGTCAGATCGTTTGCCGCAGGATGTAGCCCACGCCGCGGATGGTGTGGATCAGCTGAGGGAGATCCGCGTCGAGCTTCCTGCGCAGGTAGCTGATGTAGAGCTCGACGACGTTGCTTCGACCCTGGAAGTCGTATTGCCACACGTGGTCGAGGATCTGGGCCTTGGAGAGGACGCGGCCCGGATTGAGCAAGAGGTAGCGGAGGAGCTCGTACTCGGTGCGAGTGAGGTCGACGAGCCGGCCGCTGCGGCGCACCTCATGGGTGTTCTCGTCGAGCTCGATGTCGGCGTAGGTGATGACCCCGGAGGTGGCGTCGGGCAGGACGCGGCGGAGCACCGCTCGTACGCGCGCGACAAGCTCTTCGAGGCTGAACGGCTTGGTGACGTAGTCGTCGGCGCCCAGTGTGAGGCCACGCACGGCGTCACCTCTGCCGTCGCGCGCCGTGAGGTAGATCACGGGCACGGAGTCGAGGCGCTCGTGCACGGCGAAGCCGTCGATGTCGGGCAGCATCACGTCGAGCAGCACGAGGTGCGGTTTGAACCACGCAGCGGTGCTGAGCGCCCCGCGTCCCGTGGTGGCGGTCTCGACATCGTGGCCCTCGTAGCGCAGCGTGGTCGCCACGAGGTCGATGATGCTGGGCTCGTCGTCGACGACGAGCACGCGCGAAGATGTCGCCGTCTGCCTGTAACTGCTCACTACGTCCGAGCATCGCGCCCCAGCGTAAGCATTTGCTGTGCATCTGCTGTGGACAACCTATGAATGTCCCGCCGGCAGAAGATCACTGATTCCGCCTTTCGATAGCGATTCGCCGCCTCGAAGCGCTCTCATAGAAGATGCATATGGAAGCCACAGTCACATCACAGGCCCCGGTGATCTGCTGGGCTCATGTCGCATCTATTCTCATCCCGGAGCGCCTCGCCGCGAAAGCGAGCATGGCGTCCTCGTAGGTTCGGTCCCATTGTCTACGCCGTGGTGCTCGTGCTCGGCGCGAGCAGCCTCGCCGCGTGCGGCGGTGGCAGCGGTGCGGCGTCCAGCTCGGACACGAGTACGAGCACCGCCGTTGCGAGCACCGCCTCCGCTGGTGCCGGGACTGGCGGGCCGAACAGCGCCGCGTTCGCCAAGTACGCAGCGTGCCTCAAGAAGAACGGCGTGGACATCCCGGCGGGCGGGCCCGGTGGCGCCCCCGGCACGGGCAGCGGCCCGCCGAGCACAGACGGCGGCGGCAATCCCGGTGCGCCTCCTGGTGCGGGCGGGGACAACGCGAAGTTCCAGAAGGCACAGGCGGCGTGCGCGAGCTTGCGGCCGGCAGGGGCCGGTGGGGGCTTCCCGGGCGCCGGCGGAGCCAACGGGGCGGCGACCGCCGCGTTCCGCAACTGCCTGAAGATCAACGGCGTAACGGCGAGCACCGCGCGGACAAGTGCCAAGTTCAAGAAGGCGACGGCCGCGTGCGCAAGCCTTCTGCCGAAGCCGTCCACCACGACGACGACGGGCGCCTCGTGAGCGCCCGTCTGTCCGCGGTCTCGCGGCGCGCCTGGATGCTGTACGCCACCCTCGTGGTTGCGATCGGTGTCGTGGGATGGTTCGCGTACTCGTCGATCTACCGCACGTCGTCGTCGGCGGCGAGCGGCATCGCGCGCACTGTCACGGTCTCGCGCGGCAGTGTGCAATCGAGCGTTTCGGCATCGGGCAATGTGTCGCCGGTGCAGTCCTCATCGCCCACGTTCGGAACGAGCGGGACGCTTACCT
>CAZYYP010000154.1:0-8442 GCA_964651695.1 uncultured Gaiellales bacterium
CGCTGATGCTGCCGACCGTGGGCTCGACGATGAAGTGCCCGCCGGCCATGCCCTTCCGGGTCTGAATCAGGTTGCGCGTCGCGAGGATCCGGAGCGCCTCGCGCACCGTCGTGCGGGAGACGCCGAAATCCGCAGCGAGCTCGGCCTCGCTGGGGAGCCGGTCACCGGGCTTGAGCTCGCCGCTGTTGATCATGCCGAGCAGCTGATCGGCGACCTGCTCGTAGGCCTTGCGGATCCGTTCGACCTTCATTTCACCGGGCAGTATGCCCCAGGTGCCCGGCGCGTCGCTCGCGCGAATGGACGCGCGCTCCTCAGCGCCCGTCCGCGCGCAGGAGGTCGCGGGCGCGCGCGGCGACCGGGGAGTCGACGAACGTCCCGTCCGCGAGCTTGATCGAGGAGATGCCGGCGGCCTCGGCCTCGCGGAAGGCGCGGTCGACCTCGCGCGCCCAGGCCAGCTCCCGATCGCCGGGTGCGAACGCCGCAGCGGCGATCGGCAGCTGGCGCGGATGCAGGACGACCTTGCCCTGGAAGCCGAGGCGCCGGGACCAGGCCGACGCGACGGCGCAGCCCTCGTCGTCGTCGAGCGCGAGGTAGGGGCCGTCGACCGGCGCCTCCTTGCCGGCCGCGCGCGCGGCGAGCACGATCGCCGAGCGGGCGTAGAGGTGCTCGAAACCCTCGGCGGTCAGCTCGACGCCCAGCTCCCGCCCCAGGTCGGCCGGCCCGAACAGCAACGTGCGCAGGCGCGGGGAGGCCGAGGCGATCTCGCGCGCGGCGAGGATCCCACGGGCCGTCTCGGCCATCGCGAGCAGGGCGATCGAGCCCGGGACAGCGCCTGCCGCCGGCTCGAGCGCGTCGAGGCGTGACGCCACGTGGCGTACCTCATCCGCCGACTCGACCATCGGCAGCGTGATCAGCGCGATGCGCGGCAGCACAGCCGCGAGCGCGTCGAGGTCTGCGTCGGTGAGCCCGCTCGCGAGCGAGTTGACGCGCACGCCGATCGGCGCCGCGCCTGCGGGAGCCGCCAGGAGCGCCGCGCAGACGGTCGCGCGCGCGGCGGCCTTCTCGCTCGCGGCGACGGCATCCTCGAGGTCGAGCATCACCACCGAGGCTCCCAGGCCGAGGGCCTTGTCGATCTTGGGGCGGTCGTTGCCCGGCGCGAAGAGGATCGTCCGGAGTGGAAGCTGTACGGGGATCATCGCTCGCGAGAATACGTCAGACTTTCGAGCCGTGCCGGCCTCCGCCGATCCCAGTGCGCGCGCGCCCGGGGGTGCGTGGTCGGTTGCGCTGTGCAGCCTTGCGCTCGCGGCGGGCTCGTACGCGACGCTCGGATTCGCGCCGCTCGCCTCGCTGATCCGATCCGACCTCGCGCTCGCTCGCTGGCAGATCGGGGCGATCACGGCGATCACGTTCGGCGGCGCCGCGATCACGTCCGTGCCGTCCGGGCGGCTGACGGATCGCTTCGGCGCCCCGCCGGTGCTCGCGGCCGCCGTCGCGGGCGTCGGGTGCGGCTGCGTCCTGGCCGCGCTGGCCTCGGGCGCGCCCCTCTTCCTGGTCGGCGTCGCCGGCGTCGGCCTCGCCTACGGACTGATCACCCCTCCGACGAACGTCATCGTGCGCGGGGCGCCGACGACGCGCCACCGCAGCCTGCTGATGAGCGTCAAGCAGGTCGGCGTGACGATCGGCGGTTTCGTCTCCGGCATCACGATGCCGACCATCGCGGACCACGTCGGCTGGCGGCTGGCCCTGCTGGCGCCCGCTGCCGTCTGCGCCACGGTCTCGGTGTCGGCGCTCGCCAGCCGCCACACGCTCGCACGCAATGCCGGAGAGGCGCGAAAGGCGTCTGCAATCGGCCTTCAGCATGGTGAGCTGCCGCGCCGCTTCGCGCTCGGCGCGGGTGGCTTCGGGTTCGTCATGGGCGGCTTGCAACTCACGTTCGTGACCTATCTCAGCCTCTTCCTCAAGGAGGCCCACGGCTACCGGCTCGCGGTCGCGGGCATCTCGCTGGCCGTCACGATGGCCGCGGGCACGATCGGGCGTCTGCTCTGGGCGGTGATCTCGGATCGCTTCTTCGCCGATCGGCGCGCGTCGGGCCTGCGCCTCAACGCCGTGCTGAGCATGCTCGGAATGACCGGACTCGCGCTGCTGCCGTCCGGAGTGCTGATCTGGCCCTGCGTCGCCCTCGTCGGATTTGCGAACATCGGCTGGAACGGCGTCTACATGACGCTGGTCGCCGAGACGGCGCCGAGCGGGCGGATCGGCCGCGTTTCCGGGAGCTCGCTGCGCACCGTGTTCGCAGGCTCCGTCGTGGTGCCCCCGCTCTTCGGTCTCGTCGCCGACCAGGCGGGCTGGAGGGAGGCGTGGCTGACTGCCTGCGCGCTCGGCGCCGTCGCGGCGCTCTCGATGAGCGTGGCCGTGCGCGCGCAGGCTCGCGAGCGCGGGCTAGAATCGTCTGACTTAAGAAGCTCCATGCCGCCGAAGTCCCGGGAGGCCACGTGAAGGCACTGCGTTTCCATGAGTACGGAGGACGCGACAAGCTCGTCGTCGAGTCCGTGCCCGACCCGGTCGCGGGACCAGGCGAGGTCCTCGTCAAGGTCGGCGCCTGCGCTCTCAACCACCTCGACGTCGACTTCCGCGAGGGCGTCTCGCGCTTCCCGCTCGACCTGCCGCTGATCATGGGACTCGAGATCGCCGGCACGATCGTCAGCCGCGGGCCGGGGGTCTCCGAGCAGTGGAAGGAGGGCGACCGCGTCGCGCCCTATCTCATGGGGACCGACCCCGGCCACGTCATGTCGCGTACCGGGCGCGAGAACCTCTCGCCGTCCGCGTTCATCGGCGCGTCGCTACCGGGCGGGTATGCGGAGTACGCGGCGATCCCGGAGCGGCACCTGGTGCGCACGCCCGACTCGATGACCGACGTCCAGGCGGCGGCGTTCCAGATCGCCTTCGGCACCTCGTACCACATGCTCTTCACGCGCGGCGAGCTGAAGATGGGCGAGACGGTGCTCATCAACTCGGTCGGCTCGGGCATCGGCGCAGCGGCGGTGCAACTCGCACACCTGGCCGGCGCCTTCGTGATCGGCACGGCGAGCAGCGACGAGAAGCTCGCCAAGGCGCGAGAGCTCGGCATGCACGAGGGGATCAACCACGCGACGCACGACGTCGCCGGGGAGGTCATGCGGATCACGGGCGACCGTGGCGTGGATCTCGTCTACGAGCACGTGGGTGGCAAGCTCTTCCAGGCAGGCCTGGACTCGCTCACGCGCGACGGCCGGCTCGTGACCTGCGGCGCCCACTCCGGCGAGGTCGTCGAGCTCGACATCATCGTGCTCTTCCGCAACCAGACGCGCATCATCGGCTCGTTCACATTCACCTCGGCCGAATACGAGGAGGTGCTGCGCCTCGCGGGTCTCGGGCTGCTGAAACCGCAGGTGCATTCGACCTACTCGCTCGATGACGCCGCCGAGGCGTTCGAGGTCATGGAGGCGCGCCGGCACTTCGGCAAGATCGTGATCACCCCGTGAGCGCGCCGAGCGCATCGCAGACGCTCGCTGCCTGGGTCGCAGGCCTGCGCTATGCCGACATCGACGCAGCGACCGTCGCCTACGCCAAGGAGTTGCTGCTCGACCACATCGGCTGCGCGGCGCGCGGCGGCACGATCGACACGGCCGATGCAGCCGAGCGCATGCTCGCGACGATCGGTGCCGGTGAGGGCAGCGCCCTCACCGCCGTCGTCGGCAAGCGGCCCTTGCGACCGGAGTGGGCAGTGTTCGCAAACGGCGTGCACGCGCACTCGATCGAGCTCGACGACACGCACAGCGCCGGCTCGCTGCACCCCGCAGTGGTCACGATCCCGGCGGCGCTCGCGACCGCCGAGCTGCAGGGCTCGAGCGGCGAGGAGCTGCTGGCCGCGATCGTCGCCGGCTACGAGGTCGCGTGCAGGCTCGGACGCGCCCTCGATCCGCAGCGCGTGTACGCGAGGGGCTTCCACCCGACCGGGATCGTCGGGCCGTTCGCGGCCGCTGCGGCGACGGCGAAGCTGCTCGGTCTCTCGGCACAGGAGCTCGCGCACGCATTCGGCATCGCCGGCAGTCAGGCGGCCGGGCGGCTCGAGTTCTTCTCGGACGGCGCCTGGACGAAGCGCTTCCACCCCGGCTGGGCGTCGCACAGCGGCTACGTCGCGGCCCGCCTCGCGCAGGCCGGCTTCACCGGGCCGCTGCTCGTCTTCGAGGGGCGCGACGGCGTGCTCGCGGGGTACGGGGCCGCAGGTCGCACGGCCCAGCTGACGTCGGGCCTCGGCGCACCCTTCGAGCTTGCCGAGACGAGCGTCAAGCCGTACGCGTGCTGCCGCTACAACCAGGGCCCGATCGACCTCGCCATCGCGCTTGCGACCGAGCACGACCTCGCGGGAGACGACATCGCGAGGGTGCGCGTCGGGGTCGTCAGCCAGGCCATCCCGATCGTCGTCGAGCCGTCGGAGCGCAAGCTCGCTCCCAGCAACGACGTCGACGCGCAGTTCTCGCTGCCCTACGCGATCGGTCTCGGCATCGCCTTGCGCAAGGCCACACTCGAGGAGTTCGGCGAGCCGGCGCTGTCGTCGCCCGCGGTGCGTGCCGTCGCGGCCAAGGTCGTCGCGGAGGCCCGGCCCGACTTCGACGCCCGCTTCCCGGCGCTCTGGCCGGCCGAGGTCGAGATCGAGACCGTCGATGGGCGCACCCTGCGCATGCAGACGGATCACCCGAAGGGCGATCCGCAGAACCGCCTGAGCTACGCGGAGATGTGCGCCAAGTTCCGCTCCCTGGCCTCGCCGGTGTTCTCGGATGGCGAACTGGACGCCGTCGAGCAGGCCGTCGCGACCGTCGAGACGACCGGCATCGACCCGCTCATCGCCGCCGTCTCGGTCGCCGGCCTGCGGCTGACGCTTGGAGAGCCGGTCTGAATCCGGCGCTCAGACGCGGCTCGTGAACGCCTCGATGCCGCCGAGGTAGCCGAGCACGCGCTCGAGCGGCTCGACGTCGCCGAACTTGGCGTCGATGTCGAAGAGGTTCCATTCGACGACGCCGGGCACCCGGTCCCCGACGGCCTCGCGCACGACGATCGGGCGGAAGCCCTCCGCGATCGCGTCCTCGCAGGTGTGCCGCACGCAGCCGCACATCGTCACGCCCGTGAGGATCACCGTATCGACGCCGTGGGCGGTGAGGAAGCTCGAGAGATGCGTGCCATGGAAGCCGCTCGCGCGCTTCTTGACGATCACGTGCTCGCCCGGCCGCGGCGCGATGCGGCTGTCGATCTCGACCGCCTCCGTGCCGAGCTCGAGCAGCTCGACCGGGATCTTCCTGACCCAGAGCCCCATGTCGGAGCTGCCGCCCTGCGTCGTATACGCGGTGGTCGTGTAGACGATCGGGATGCCCTTCGCGCGCCCCGCCTCGTTGAGCCGCTGCACTGCGGGGATGATCGTGTCCATGCCGCCGCAGGTGAACGCGTGGCCCGGGCGGGTCCACGCGTTCGCGAGGTCGATGTGCACGAGCGCGGGGCGCGCGCCGAAGCCGACCCGGCGCTGGAAGCCGCGCTGCGCGTAGATCCCGGTGTCGGCGTCGAAGATCTTCGCCAGCGCCTCGCGAACCTCGCGTTCGTCGCTCATCGGGTCGCCTCCCTCGTTTCGTCTGACCTTTTGAAAGACTCTTGCACATGGCGGCGTCCACGATGGCCGAGAAGATCTGGGACGACCATGCGATCGGCGACGACCTGCTCTTCATCGACCTGCACCTCGTGCACGAGGTCTCGAGCCCGCAGGCCTTCGAGGGCCTGCGACAGGCGGGCCGCGTCGTGCGACGCGTCGACCGGACGCTCGCGACGGCAGATCACAACGTCCCGACCTGGGAGCTGTCGCGGCCGGTGTCGGATCCGATCTCACGGGCGCAACTCGACGCGCTCGCGGCCAACGTCGCGGAGTTCGGGGTGCCGTTCTACGGGCGCGGCCACCCGCGGCAGGGCATCGTGCACGTGATCGGGCCGGAGCTCGGCCTGACCCAGCCCGGCATGACGATCGTCTGCGGCGACTCGCACACGTCCACGCACGGCGCCTTCGGCGCGCTGGCGTTCGGCATCGGCACGAGCGAGGTCGAGCACGTCCTGGCCACGCAGACGCTGCCCCAGAAGCGCGCGAAGACGATGCGCGTGACCTTCAGGGGCCTGCCGGGGATCGGCGTGGGGGCCAAGGACCTGATCCTCGGGCTGATCGCCCAGGAGACCTCGGCGGGGGCGACAGGGTTCGTCGTGGAGTACGCCGGGGAGGCGATTCGCGCACTCTCGATGGACGGCCGGATGACGGTCTCGAACATGTCGATCGAGTGGGGCGCGCGGGCCGGCCTGATCGCGCCCGATGAGACGACGTTCGCCTACCTCGAGGGCCGGCCCGGCGTGCAGGGGCCGTTCGCGGAATGCGTGGCGCGCTGGTCCGGCTACGTCTCCGACGCCGACGCGCGCTTTGACGCGGAGCTCGCCGTCGAGGCGTCCGCGCTTGCGCCGCAGGTGACGTGGGGAACGAATCCCGGACAGACGGTGCCGATCACGGGGCGCGTCCCCGAGCCGCGCGACGAGGGCGAGGAGCGTGCACTCGAGTACATGGGGCTCGCGCCGGGCACGCGCATGGAGGATGTCGCCGTCGACCGCGTCTTCATCGGCAGTTGCACCAACAGCAGGCTCGGCGACCTGCGCGCCGCGGCGGAGATCGTGCGCGGGCGGCACGTGGCGCCGGGCGTGCACGCCCTCGTCGTCCCCGGCTCGATGACGGTCAAGCGCGCCGCGGAGGCCGAGGGGCTCGACCGCGTCTTCGCCGACGCGGGCTTCGAGTGGCGCAATGCCGGGTGCTCCCTGTGCCTGGGCATGAATCCCGACGTCGCAAGCGCGGGCGAGCGCGTGGCCTCCACCAGCAATCGCAACTTCGAGGGCCGGCAGGGCCCCGGGGCGCGCACGCACCTGATGGGCCCCGAGATGGCGGCCGCCGCGGCCATCAGCGGGCATCTCGCCGACGTGCGCGCTCTGTGAGCGACCGAGTGGCCGGCCAACGACACCGATCGGGGACGCGACGTGGATGACCAACTGTTCGAGCTCGGCCTCGAGAAGCGGCGCAAGGTGCTCGGCACCGAGTACGTCGACCGGGCGATGGAGGGCGCCGATGCGTTCAATCGCGACTTCCAGCGCTTCATGACCGAGTACTGCTGGGGCGGCGTCTGGTGCGGCACCGCGCTCGACGACCGCCAGCGCAGCCTCAACAACCTCTCGATCCTCGCGGCGCTCGGCCGCATGGAGGAGTTCGAGCTGCACTTCCGCGGCTCGCTGCGCAACGGCTGCACGCTCGACGAGTTGCGCGAGACGCTCGTGCAGGTCACGGTCTACGCCGGCGTGCCCGCCGGGGTCTCCGCCTTCAGGGCGGCCCGCAAGGTGCTCGCGGAGGAGGGCGTCGACACCTCCGGGTAGGGATTGGTAGCCGTCGCGGGAAGCGGATACGCTCTCGGAAGTCTTTGGTCAGACGTAAGGAAGGTGGGCTGTGGCTGACGCGCAGATCAACGGCGCCCGCATCTGGTACGAGGTGCACGGCGAGGGCGAGGACTACCTGCTCCAGATCGGCGGGGCGGGGTTCGCGCACGAGAACTTCGGCTTCGTCACGGACAAGATGACGCCGCACTTCAAGGTCATCGAGTTCGACCTGCGCGGCTACGGCCTCTCGGAGCGGCCCGAGCAGGAGTACTCGATGGACATCTGGGCCGATGACATCAAGGGGCTCCTCGACGCGATCGGCGTCCAGCGCGCGCACGTGCACGGCACATCGATGGGCGGCATGGTCGCGCTCGCGTTCGCCGGCCGCCACCCCGGGCTCGTCGACGGGCTCGTGCTCGACTGCGCCTCCGCCAAGTCGGATTTCATGGCCCGCGCGCACTGGGAGATCTGGAAGCAGCTCGCCCAGGCCTACGGCATGGGCGGCGAGCCGCTCGCGCTCGAGATCGCGACGAAGTGCCTCTCGCGCCGCTTCCTCGACACCCCGGCCGGGCCCGAGACCGTCAAGGTCATCCAGGGCGTGCTCGAGCGCAACTGCTCGGTGCCGGTCTTCGCCGGCGCATGCGACGCGATGGCGACCATGGACCTGCGGCCCTACGCGCCCAAGGTGACGGCGCCGACGCTCGTCATGACCGGGAGCGAGGACTGCCTGACGCCGATCGACGCCGGGCCGGACGGCGCCGGTGCGCGCTGGATCGCCGACAACATCCAGGGCGCCGATCTCTACGTGATCGAGGGCAGCGGCCACACGAACCTGATGGAGGAGCCCGAGCTGTCGGCCAGGGTCGTGATCGAGTTCTTCCAGTCCGTGGCCGCGAAGCGGGCGGCGGCCGTCTGATGCACGTCACGCTCTGCGACGTCGGTCCCCGGGACGGGCTGCAGAACGAC
>CAZYYP010000155.1:0-8378 GCA_964651695.1 uncultured Gaiellales bacterium
GCGCACGCGCACGTCTTCCCGGCGCTCGGCGCCTACGTCGGCGGCGACATCGTCGCGGGCCTGCTGGCCTCGGGGATGACGCGCGACAAGCGGCTGCGGCTCTTCATCGACGTCGGCACCAACTGCGAGATCGCGCTCGGCAACGCCGAGCGCCTGCTCACGACCGCGGCGCCCGCGGGGCCGGCCTTCGAGGCCGCGCAGATCCGCTGTGGCATGCGCGCCGCCGACGGTGCGATCGAGACCATCCGCATCAAGGACGGCGAGATCGAGCTCGGCGTGATCGGCGACGCGACCCCCGTCGGCATCTGCGGATCGGGGCTCGTGGACGCGGTCGCGGAGCTCGTCAAATGCGGGCTGCTCGACTCCTCCGGGCGCTTCGTGCCCGACGAGACGGCCGCCGAGATGCATCCGGTGCTCGCGGAACGGCTCGTCGCGATCGAGGGTGAGCGCATCTTCGTGCTCGCGTGGGCCGGCGAGCCGGGCGATCCCGAGGGCGCCGTCTACCTCTCGCAGCGCGACGTGCGCGAGCTGCAGTTCGCGAAGGCATCGATCGCGACCGGATGGGCGCTGCTCGTCGAGGAGCTGGGCGTCAAGGTCTCCGACATCCAGCAGGTGCTGCTGGCGGGCTCGTTCGGCTCGTACCTCTCGCCGGCCTCCGCCGTGCGCATCGGGCTCGTCCCCAAGCTGGCGCTGCCGCGCATCATGGCCGCCGGCAACGTCGCCGGCGAGGGCGCCAAGATGATCCTGCTCTCGGCCCAGGAGCGCGCTGCCGCTGCTGCGCTCGTGCACGAGGTCGAGTACGTCGAGCTCTCGGACCGCCCCGACTTCAACGACCTCTTCATCGACCAGCTGTCGTTTCCGACATGACCGTCGGCGTCGTCGCCTGCGGCGCCCTCGCGCTGCACGTGCAGGCGATCGCCCGCCGCCGCGGCCTCGACGTCGAGGTCCATCCTCTGCCGCCGCAGCTGCACAACCGGCCCGAGCGCATCGCACCGGCCGTGGCCGAGAAGCTGGCGGAGTTGCGCGGGCGCCACGAGCGCGTCGCCGTCGCCTACGCCGACTGCGGCAGCTACGGCGCGCTCGATGCCGCGCTCGCGGGCACGGGCATCGAGCGGCTCGCCGGCGCCACGTGCTACGACCTGTTCGGCTTCGACGAGGTGCACGAGGCGCTCGCCGAGGAGCCGGGCACGTACTTCCTGACCGATTTTCTCGCGCGCACGTTCGAGCACACCGTATGGCGCTCGCTCGGCCTCGACCGCTACCCCGAGCTGCGCGACGACTACTTCCACGCCTACCGGCGCTGCATCTGGCTCGCGCAGCGCCCGACGCCGGCCCTGCGCGCGGCCGCCGGGCACGCCGCGGGGCTGCTCGGCCTGCCGCTGTCGGAGCGCGTCGTCGGCGAGGGCGGCCTGGAGCGCGAGCTCGTGCGCATCTGCGCAGACGCTGCCGCCTGACGCACGACCTGATGGGCCGCTTGCGTTGACGAGCCTCGCGTGAGACAGTCGCACGCGCATTCTTCTTCGACCACCCGGTCATGCCATCAGGGAGGGCTCATGAGCGAACCCGTCCACGCCGACGCGCACGACCTTGCGTCGTTCGGCTACAAGCAGGAGCTGCACCGCTCGCTCGGGTCGTTCTCGAGCTTCGCCGCGGGCTTCTCCTACATTTCGATCCTGACCGGCATGTTCCAGACGGCCGCGCTGGGCTTCCTCTTCGCCGGCCGCGCGTTCATCTGGGCCTGGCCGGTCGTCTTCTTGGGGCAGATGACCGTCGCGCTCCAGTTCGCCGAGCTCTCCGCGCACTTCCCGCTCGCAGGGTCCGTCTACCAGTGGTCGAAGAAACTGGCCGGCAAGTCCTGGGCCTGGAACACCGGGTGGATCTACCTCTGCGCGCAGATCGTGACCATTCCCGCGGTCGCGCTCGCGTGGGAGGTCATCCTGCCCCAGATCACGCCGAAGTTCCAGTTCATCAAGTGCACCGTCTCGACGGCTGCCGGCTCGACCTGCTCCGACAAGAACTACCCGGGGGTGTTCGACGCGGCATTCGCCAAGAACGCCTTCATCCTGGCCGCGATCATGATCATCCTCACGACGACGGTGAACCTGCTCGGCGTGAAGATCATCTCGCGGATCAACAACATCGGCGTGATCGCCGAGCTCGTCGGCGCCGTGGGCCTCATCCTGCTGCTGATCATCAACATCAAGCACGGGCCCTCGGTGCTGTTCAAGACCGACGGCACCGGCTCGCAGCACGATTGGGGCTACTTCGGAGCGCTGCTGCTCGGCGCGATCATGCCGCTGTACGTGATGTACGGGTTCGACAGCGCCGGCTCGCTCGCCGAAGAGACCGCCGACCCGCGGCGCACGGCGCCGAAGGCGCTCATCCGGGCGCTCCTGACGGCCGGCATCCTGGGCTTCCTGCTGATCGGCTTCGGCACGATGGCGGTCGACAAGAGCGCGACCGGGTTCGGCCTGACGTCGATCACGAAGGACGTCCTCGGCAATACCTGGGGCAACCTCTGGCTCGCCGACGTCGCGCTCGCGATCTTCGTCTGCTGCCTGGCGATCCAGGCGATGAGCATCCGCATCCTGTTCTCGATGGCGCGCGACGGCAACCTGCCGTTCGCGCGTGCGATCGCGAGCGTCTCCGCGCAGCGGCGCGTGCCGGTCGTCCCGGCGCTCGCCTCCGGCGCGATCTCGTTGATCATCCTCGCGTTCAACATCGTCAACCCGTCGGCGTTCACGATCATCATCTCGCTCGGGATCATCCTCATGTACATCGCGTACCTGGGCGTCACGGTGCCGCTCCTGCGCAAGCGGATGGCGGGCTGGCCCGGCAACCTCCCGGATGCCAAGGAAGGGCTGTTCTCGCTCGGCCGCTGGGCCGTGCTCCTGAACCTGATCGCGATCGGCTACGGCGCGTCCATGATCGTCAACCTCGAATGGCCGCGCATCGCGCTCTACGTCGACAACACCTACAAGTGGGGCCCGATCGTGGCCACGGTCGGGCTGGTCGGCTTCGGGCTCGTCTACTACTACGCCATCCAGCAGCACAAGAGCGGCGTGCTCGAAGAGCACCGCGCCGAGGCTGTTGCGGGCGACTGACCTGGGCGGGGTGGGCGGGACGCGCTCCCGCCCACCCCGCACCGTCGGCATGGAAGAGCCCCTGCGAGAGCTGGCCCGGCGCGATGCCAGGGCGATCCGGGGCGGCCTCGTCACGGCCGCGGTCGCGATCGCGGCCGGCGTGGCCGGCCTGTTCACCCCGTCGGTCGTCGGCGGCCTGGCGGCCGTGGCAGGCATCGTCGTGCAGCTGAACACGCTCGTCGCCTGGTGGGGCGGACCGCACTGGATGGCCGAACGCCGGCTCGTCCTGGTGCCCGGCGTCCTGGCGGGGATCGCCGTCGCGCTCGGCGCCTACGCCGTGTTCGGCGGCGTTGCGGCGATCGTCGGCTCGCTGCCCGCGGCGGCGATCGCCACGATCATCATGGGCATGCTGATCGGCGGGCGGCGCTGAGCGCGATGGCGACGATCGTCTTCTTCCCCGAGGGTGCGCACGGGCCGACCAACAACTGCGCCGGCATCGGCGCCGTGCTGCGCGAGCGCGGCCACCGCGTCGTCTTCATCCTCGAGGAGTCGTTCGCCGGCACCCTCGAGGCCCGCGGCTTCGAGGAGCGCCTCATGCGCCTCGGTCCGCCGGCCGCCCAGGAGGAGGTGCCGGGCCAGTTCTGGATCGACTTCATCCACGACACGGCGCCCGTGTTCCGCAAGCCGACGATCGAGCAGCTCGGCGAGTTCGTGGCGCCGACCTTCGAGGCCCTCTGCGACGGCGCGCGCTACGTCCACGAGCGATTGTGCGAGATCATCGACGAGTTGCGCCCCGACGTCATCGTCGAGGACAACGTCGTTTCCTTCCCCGCGCTCGCCGCGAGCGGCCGCCGCTGGGTGCGCATCGTGTCGTGCAACCCGCTCGAGATTCCCGACCCGGCGCTGCCGCCGGTCTTCTCGGGCTACCCGGCGGCCGATCGATCCGGCTGGGCTGCCTTCGCGGAGGAGTTCCGGCGGACGCACGGCGAGCTTCACGCCTCGTTCGACGAGTTCCGGCGCTCCTGCGGGGCACCCCGGCTGCCGGGTCTCGAGTTCATGGATACCTCCCCGTATCTCAACCTCTACGGCTACCCCGACGAGGTCGACTACCGCCGGGTGCCGCCGCTCGACGGCACCTGGCACAACGTCCAGACGAGCGTGCGCGAGAGCGAGCCGTGGGAGCTCCCGGAGCACCTGCGCGACCGCCCCGGCGCGCTGCTCTACCTCTCGCTCGGATCGCTCGGCTCGGCCGACGTCGAGCTGATGCAGCGCCTCGTCGACATCCTCGGCGAGACCGAGCACCGCGTGATCGTCTCCAAGGGCCCCCTCGCCGAGCAGATCCGCCTGCACGACAACATGTGCGGCGAGGGCTACCTGCCGCAGCCGGCGATCCTGCCGCAGGTCGACCTCGTGATCACCCACGGCGGCAACAACACGACCTGCGAGGCGCTGCATCACGGCAAGCCGATGGTCGTGCTGCCGATCTTCTGGGATCAGTACGACAACGCCCAGCGCATCGACGAGACGGGCCTCGGCGTGCGCCTCGCGACCTACGAATGCGAGCCAGAGAAGCTGACGGCGGCCGTCGACCGCCTGCTCGCCGACGCGCCGCTGGCCTCGCGGCTTTCGGCGATGGCGCGCCGACTGCAGAGCTCGTCGGGAACCGTCGCGGCCGCGGGGCTCATCGAGCGGCTGGCGACTGCTCCCTGAGACGGCCGGCACCAGTGTCCTGCGTCAGTTCGGGTATGTTCGGGGCGGCGCACGCCACCACACACCGATCAACGACTACTCAGGTCGAGTCCTCGGGCAGCCAGACGAGGCACGGCGTGTCGCGGCGCACGCGCCGCGACCACGCTCGGTAGCGCCAGCGCCCGGCGGCGGCCCGCGACGGGCCGAAGACGAGCAGGCCGATGCCGCGCTCGGCGCACACGGTCGTCGCGGCCAGCACGGGGCGCGGGCTGTGGAAGATGAGCTCGTCCACCTGGACGCCGAGCGAGCGCGCCTCGTCGGCCGCCGCGCGCAGCGAGGCGTCGGCATCGGGGCGGCCGCGCATGCGGAGGACCGCCGCGGCCGAGTTGGGGCCGACCGGCACCGCGTCGCAGATCACGAGCCGGCAGCCCGCGCCGAGGGCGGTCTCGAGGGCGAATCGCTGGGCCCGGGCATCCAGCGGCACATCCAGGGTGAGCAGCATCACGGGCCGCCCGGTCGCTGTCGTGGTGGCACCCGGAGGTGGCACGTGGGTGCCCGGCGCCGTCATGGCTCAGAGCGACTCGCGCCCGTCGTAGGCGGCCTTCGGCTGCGCCCCGACGACCAGGAAGCGCATGCCGTCGGCGGCCGAGTGCACCTGCCGGGTGGCCGACGCGCCGACCAGCAGGTAGTCGCCCGCCGTCACGGTGACGCGCTCGCCGTCGACCGTGAACGCCCCCGAGCCGTCGAGCACGAGGTAGACCTCCTCATGTCCCGTCTCGCGCTCGTCGTGCTCCATGCCGCTCGAGTCCGGCGGCATCCGGACCTCGTTGATGCCGAACGCCGTCGTGCCGAGCGCGCGCCGGATCTTCATGAACACGCCGCGAAACGACTCGATGCCCGGGTCGTCCCCGTGCAGGAGCGTGTAGGTCATCTCCCGACGATATCGACGCATTTCCGGCAGGGCAACTTGGCACGAGGCCGGCGCGGTCCGCATCATCCTTCCATGGGGTTCTGGCGAGGGTCGGGCGGTGCGAGGCGTGCGGTGCTGCTCGGGCTCTTCGCGCTGGTCGTGATCTGGCTGCCCGGGACGCTTGCGAGCGACATCCGGGGCCTGCGGTCGGCGCTGCGCCTGTCGGCGCGCGAGCGCGCCGAGGCGCGCGGCCCGGGCGCGCAGGCGGCCACCGATCTCGCGCTCGTCCGTCTCGCGCAGGGCGAGATCCCGCCCGGGAAGGCGTACGCGGTGCTGACGACGGCGCGCTGGCGCGAGGGGCACACGGCGACGGCGCGCGAGGCCGGCGGGTCGTGGACGCAGTTCGCGCTCGCGCCGCGCGTGCAGGTCGCGCCCAAGGCGGCCGACTGGATGCTGATCCTCGACTCGAGCCCGCGCGGCGCGGGCATCGATCGGCCGCTACACGCATGGCGCTCGGGCCGTGACTGGCTCGTGGAGCTGCGATGAGGAGTCTCGCCGGCCTCATCGGCGCCAACCTCCTGCTCGCGCTCCTCGGCGCGGGCGCGCTGCTCGTGACCGGGACGTGGAGTCGGCTCCGGCCGGCGTCGCGGATCGGTCCGGCGCTGCTCGGGGGCTTCGCGGTGGCCGCGGCCGTCCTGCCGCCACTCGTCTACGCGGGCATCGCGCCCGCGCCGCTCGTCCTCGTCACGCTCACGGCAGTCGTCCTGGCGGCCGGAGTGGCCCTGCAGCGCCGTCGGCGCGGAGGGCTGCCGGAGGCGGGTGGGCACGGCGTCCTGGGCGCAGCGATCGTCGCGGTCCTGCTCGTGCCGCTCGCTCTGCGCGCGGCCTTCGAGCCGCTGACGAAGTTCGACGCCTACGCCAACTGGTCGCTCAAGGCGAAGCTCCTCTACGGCCATGGCGGGCTCGTCACGGGCGGCCTCGATCACCGCGCGTTGAGCGACCTCTATGCCGCGTCGCACCGCGAGTACCCGATCGGGCTCCCGGCGATCGAGGCGTTCGACTTCCACGCCATGGGCGGCGCCGACGTCCAGATGATCCACCTGCAGTTCGTCGTCGTGCTGGCCGCATTCATGGCGACGGTGTGGTCGCTGCTGCGCCCGCGCGCCGACGCGGCGCTGCTCCTGGGAGCGCTCTGCCTCCTGGTCGCCGCGCCGAGCCTGAACACCCAGGTGCTCGCCGCCTACGCGGACGTGCCGCTGGCCTGCCTCTGGGTCGCCGCGGTGCTCGGGATCGGGCTCTGGCTGTGGGACGGGCGCCGCGACCTGCTCATGCTCGGGTGCATCCTCGCCGCCGGCGCGCTGGCGATCAAGCAGGAGGGGATCGTGCTCGACGCGGCGCTGTTCGCGGTCGCCGCGGCGGTGCTGGTCGTCGCGCGCGAGACGGCGCGCCTCAAGCCGCTCGCGCTCGGGGCGGTCGCGGTCGCAGCGACCGGGATCCCATGGCAGGCGTATGTGCGCGCGCACGGTTTCCACGACGCCGACATCGCCCCGTCGCTGAGCCGCAGCGCCCGCCAGCTCGATCAGGTGCCGGCGATCGCCCATCAGCTCGGCGCGCAGCTCGTGTGGCTGAAGTGGCCGGCGATCGTGCCCGCCGCCGTCGCCGTCGCCCTCGTCCTCGCGCTCCGCCGGCGCGATGGCCTCGCAACGGCGTACCTGGCGCTTCTGGCAGCGGCGATGGGAGTGCTCTCGACCGTCTACCTCAACGCGCGCGTGTACGTTCCCGCGCTGCTCGAGCGTTCCGCCGAGCGCGTCGTCGTGGCGCCGGTACTGCTGTCGGCGGTCGTCCTGCCCGTGCTCCTGAGCCGCCTGCTCGCGCCCCGCGACCCTTGAGCCGTCAAGGCAACTCGATCCGGGTGAGCCGCCGCCCGCACCAGAGGGTCGCGATCGCGGTCACGGCTGCGAGCACCGCGATCGCTGCCAGAGCGCCGATCGCCGGCACGTTCCGGTCGGTCGCCGACGGCAGTCCGCCGGCGACGATCGCGCGCGCGTAGGCGCCGAGCGAGAGCCACCGCGCGCTCGGCGCGAACGTCCCGATCGAGCCCTCCCAGAAGAGCACGTAGATCAGCCCGACGACGACCGGTCGCTTGACCCGCAGGGAGAGCGCTCCGAAGGCCGCGGCATAGGTCACCGCACCTGCCGCCACCGAGGCCACCGCCCACCCGGCCGTGCTCGCGCTCAGATCGCTGCCGGGTGAGAGCGCGATCGTGATCAGCAGGCCGGGCAGGCAGAGCACGAGGGTCGTCAGCGCGGCTGCCGCAATCGCCGGCAGGGCGATTGCGAGCCGGGGCAGGGGTGTCGAGGCGAGATAGAGGATCGTGCCGTCGTCGCGCTCCTCGCCGAGCGCGCTGGAGCCGATCACGAGCGCGATGAACGGCAGGATGAGCGGCAGGAAGAGCTGTTCCATGAGCGACGCGAATGCGTCGGCGCCGGACGTTCCCCCCACCGACTGGACCAGCGCGACGAGCGCCGAGAGCATCGGCGCGAACGCCAGGAGAGCCGAACGGCGCCGCTGGAGCAGCCGCCGCAACGCGAGGCGGAACAGCGTGCCGTTCACTCAGCGGCCCCGGCCGCGGGCGTGGTCCGTGAGGTAGGTGTAGACGCTCTCGAGGTCGTCGCCGAGCGGCTCGACGCGCTCGA
>CAZYYP010000156.1:0-8333 GCA_964651695.1 uncultured Gaiellales bacterium
TGGGCAGTGTGGGGCTCGAACCCACGACCTCCTGCGTGTAAAGCAGGCGCTCTAGCCAGCTGAGCTAACCGCCCGCCGCCACGGTATCCGACGTGCGGGACAAGGTCGATAGGCGTTCGCACGCCTCTCGTAGGATGCCCCGGTGATCCTGATCCGCATCTTTCGCGTCTGCGCGATCACCGAGGCGATCACATGGATCGGACTGCTCGCGAGCATGTACGAGAAGTACATCGCGCACACGCACAGCGCGGCGATCCACATCTTCGGGAGCGTGCACGGGTATGCGTTCCTGGCCTACGTGCTGGTCGTCTTCCTCGTGCGCGCGGAGTACGGCTGGTCGAATCGGATGACGGCGTTCGCACTGGCCGCGTCGGTGCCGCCGCTCGCGACCGTGCCGTTCGAGCGCTGGGCCTACCACCGGCTCGTCCGGGCGCAGGCGCAGATGGACGCGAGCGCTCCCCCCCGTTCGGTGGTCTAGCCGGCGCACCGAGCCGCCGATACCTCTCGGTGGAGGCCCTCGCATGAGCGCGGGGGCACGAAGGAGGAGCACGGTGTTCTCGAAGTTCCCTCGAGTCTCGCCGGCGATGGGCGTGGCTCTCGTCGCGCTCGCATTCGCCGTCGGCGGCACGTCGTTCGCGCAGGGTGCCGCCACCAGGGTCGGCAGGCTCATCAGCGGATCGCGCATCACGCGCGGATCGATCACGGGCGACCGCATCCGGAGCAACTCGCTGACCGGGAAGCAGATCGACGAGAAGTCGCTCGCCACGGTGCCGAGTGCCGCGGTCGCCACGCGCGCCCAGACCGCAGACCGCGCCACCAACGCCCAGCGCGCGACGAATGCCGACAACGCGCTCACGCTCGGCGGCACCGCGGCCGCCGGATTTCTCACCTACGCCACGCAGGCGATCCCGTCCGGTGCGACGGTCACCGGGGCCTTCGGCTTCGCCGGCACCGTCACCGACGCGACCGCGACCGGGGACGACATGGAGCAGGTCGTCTCGCTTCCGGGCACGGCGTCCACGGATCTCACCGACGCGACGGTCAACTTCGCACCGGCTCCCGCCGCAACGGATGGGGACCCCGCCTGCGCCGGGAGCGCCGCGGCTCCCACGGCGCCGGCCGGCAAGGTCTGCCTCTACCTCGCGTCTGCCGCAGGTGTCGGCACCACCGTCGAGGGTCTCGCCATCCCGGCCCTGCCGGGCAGCCGAGCCGGGTTCGTCGTGGACGCGGTGAGCACGACCGGGCCTTCCACCGGCGTGTTCGGCGTGTGGGCCTACACCGCGCCGTGACCTGACGCTGCCGGTCGGTAGGATCGATCGGTGCCCGAGCCGATCGATCCGAGGATCTCGCTCGCGAACGAGCGCACGCTCCTGTCGTGGATGCGCTGCGCAGCCGCGGTGCTCGGCTACACGCGCTGGCAGCGGGTCGACACGCGGTGCGCACGGGCGTCGAGATCCCCAGCAACCACGAGCTCCGCACGGTGTGCTACGCCATCGCGCTGATCGCGGGCGCAGGCTCGCTGATCGGCGTCCTCAACCGCTGAGCGTGCGCGCGGGCCGGTCACGGAGCCGCCGGACGAAGCGCAGCGCCGACCAGGTGGCATCGATGGCGCAGACCTTGTTGTCGACGAGCCCCGCCTCCAGGCCGACCGCGCGCACCACGTTCTCGTCGAGGTCGGTCGCGACCCCCGAGCTGCGCTTGGGCCACGCGATCCAGAGGCCGCCGGCAGCCGAGAGCGCCACGGCCAGATCGGCGAACTGGGTGCGCAGCGCCGCCTCGCCGTCGGCGAACAGCACCGCGACGTCGAGCTCGGCCGCGCCGGCGGCGACGAGCTCGACCCCGGCGGGGAGCTCGCCGAGCGCCCCGGGCAAGCCGGCGGGCGCCCCGGCCAGCAGGACGCGACTGCCTGCGCGGATGCCGAGCTTGCGCGGCAGCGGCGTTCCCGAGTACCCGGGCGCACTCATCGCGGAGGAGCGTACGCCACACCGCTCCCGCCGCCCGGTGGCCTAGCCTTCACCGCGTGGAGCGGCGCGCGCGGCTCATAGGCGTGAACCACGTGGCGCTCGAGGTCGGCGACCTCGACGAAGCGCTCGCGCTCTACGGGCGGCTCTTCGACTTCGAGTTACGTGGTCGCGTACCGGGCGCGGCCTTCATCGACATGGGGGACCAGTTCATCGCGCTCATGCTGGGCCGGACGCAGGCGCCCGACGACGAGCGCCACTTCGGGCTCGTGGTCGACGACGTCGCGGCCGTGCGCGCCGCCGTCGAGCGCGAGGGCCTCGAGATCATCCATCCGGGCGCGCGCGGCCTCGACTTCGCCGACCCGTGGGGAAACCACTTCCAGATCGTCGCCTACGAGGCCGTCCAGTTCGAGCGCCCGGCCGGCGTCAAGCGCAAGCTCGGCATCGAGGGGCTCACCAAGTCGGCCGCCGCGCAGCGCGAGATCGAGGAGCGCGGGCTCGCCTAGCGGGCCAGCGGCGGGATGCGCCCGGCGGAACCGGTGCGCAACTCGAGCGCGTGCGCGACCTCGAGCAAGGCGCGCTCGGCGAACGGCCGCGCTACGAGCTGGAGACCCACGGGAAGCCCTGCCGCACTGAAGCCGGCGGGGATCGAGAGCGCCGGGCAGCCGAGCACGCTGATGCGCGAGTTGGAGCGCATCCACTCGATGTAGGAGCCCATGGGCACGCCGTCGATCTCGTCGGCGTACTCCTGCGCGACCGGAAAGGGATCGACCTGCGTCACCGGGCAGGCGAGGTAGTCGTAGCGATCGAAGAACGCCACGGCGCGTTCGGCCAGCGCCGCCTGCAGAACCGTTGCGCGGATCAGCTGCGCGGAGGTGAGTGCACGTCCGCGCTCGATCTCGGCCCGCACCGTGCCCTTCAGCGCGTCGCCGCGGACGTCGTACTCCTCACCGAGGCCGAGTGCCGACTGGAACGCCCGCCAGGTCTCGAAGACCTCGTCCGCACCCGTGAGGTCGGGCTCGTCGGCGCTGACATCGAGCCCGATCTCCCCGAGCAGCGGCAGCGCGGCCGCGAGTGCATCGCGCACTCCTGGATCGATCGGCAACCCCCCGACCGTCGGGCTCCACGCGACTCGGCGCCCGCCCAGGTCGGCGGCGAGCGGCGCGGCGAGATCGGGCGCCGCCGCGCGCTGGGAGATGGGATCGCGCGGATCGGGCCCGGCGAGGGCGCGCAGGAACAGCGCAAGATCGCCGGCCGTGCGCGCCATCGGGCCCTCGACCGCATACGGCAGCCACGGCGCGGACACCGGCCACCTCGGAACGAGGCCCGGGGTCGGGCGCAGGCCGAGGATGCCGTTCCAGGCAGCGGGGTTGCGCAACGATCCGCCGAGATCGCTGCCGTCGGCGATCGGCAGCATCCGGCAGGCCAGAGCAACCGCGGCTCCGCCGCTCGAGCCTCCGGCCGAGCGGGTCGTGTCCCACGCGTTGAGCGTGGCGCCGAAGACGGGGTTGAAGGTGTGCGACCCCGCACCCCATTCGGGCGTGTTGGTCTTGCCGACGAGGATCGCCCCCGCCGCTCGCGTGCGCTCGACGAGCAGCGAGTCGGCGATCGGCACGTGGTCGCGGTAGGACGGCGAGCCGTAGGTCGTGCGCACCCCGGCCGTGTCCTGCAGGTCCTTGTGGGCGACTGGCAGGCCGTGCAGCAGCGGCAGGTCGCCGCCACGGGTGTGCCGCCGGTCGGCCTCGTCCGCCGCCGCGAGCGCGTGCTCCGGGGTTCTCGTCACGATCGCGTTGACGAGCGGATCGATGCGCTCGATGCGCGCCAGGTGCGCGGCGACGAGCTCGCGCGCCGAGCACACCCCCGAGCGCAGCGCAGCCGCCTGCTCGGTTGCCGGCAGGAGGCAGAGCACATCGTCGCCTGCGGGCGCGCTCAATGGGCAGCCCCCGCGAGCCAGGCGTCCGCGATGCTCGTGACATGCCGGATGTCGGTGCCGCAGCAGCCGCCGAGGACGACGGCGTGCGGGAGGACATCGCGCAGCGTGGCGTGGCGGGCGCCGAGGTCGGCCGGGTCGCCGTCGTCGAGCTCCTCGGCCTCGTCGAGCTCGGCGTGGCTGCGCGTGGATGCGTTGGCGCGGAGGCCTCGGATCCGCTCTCGCCAGGGACCTCCTTCCGCGAGTGCACCGGCGAAGTGGGTCGGATGGGCGCAGTTGATCATGTAGTGGATGGGTGCGCCATCGGTCTCGGTGTCGATCTGCTCGATCGCGTCGCGGAGGGTCTGTCCGCTCGGCAGGCACCCGTCGGTCTCGACCGTGAAGGACACGGCGATCGGCAGACCGGCCGCTTGCGAGGCGCGCACCATCCCGATCGCCTCGTCGGCGTAGGTAAGTGTCAGCGCGGTGACGAGCTCGGCCGGCGTGTCGGCGAGCGTCTCGAGCTGGACCGAGTGGTAGCGCCGCGCCTCGCCGGCCGACATCAGCGACGCCGGCCCGTAGGCATCGACGCGCGGGCCGATCGGCGCCTCCAGCAGCACGGGCGGCTGATCGGCCGGCAAGCTCGACCGCAGCTCGTCCACGAACGTCATCGCGCGACGATTCGCGGCGTCAATCGCGGCGCGGTCGTAGCCCAGCTCGCTCCCCCAATCGGCGCTCGCGCGCCACGTGGACGCCCCCAGGACGAACCCCGTCCCGCGCGCGCGGGCGAGCGCGAGGAATGGCTCGTAGTAGGTGCGCAGCGCGTCGCGGCCGGCCTCGGTCTCGAGCAGCGGGAAGGTGGCGAAGCTCGGCAGATCCTGACCCTGCAGGAAGATCAGCACCGTCTCCATGCCGGCATCGGTGAGGTGCAGGGAGCCGTCGGCGAAGGGGAGCGAACTTCGGTGGGACATTCCGGGAACCCTAGGAGGTTCTCAAGGGCGCGGGTCTCGCGCCGATACACACACGTGATGGCGCCCGCCTCGCCCAGCCTCGCGACGCTGATCGCCCACGGCGGTCTCCGCACGGTCTTCCAGCCGATCGTCGACCTGGACGCCGCAGCGGTCGTGGGCTACGAGGCGCTCGTGCGCGGGCCCGCCGGGACAGCACTGGAGCATCCGGCAGCGCTCTTTGCCGCAGCACGCGCGGCGGGCTGTCTCACCGAGCTCGACGATGCCTGTCGCACGCAGGCCTTCCGGTCGGCGATCGCCCGCGGTCTGCTCGCACCACTGACGATCTTCGTGAACGTCGAACCCGAAATCCTCGACAACGCGCCGCTGCACGAACTCATGCGCGTCGCCGAATGCGCGCCGCGCGATCTGCGCATCGTCTTCGAGATCACCGAGCGCGCGATCTCGGCTCGCCCGGCGGAGTTGCTGCGTACGGTCGAGCGCATCCGCTCGCACGGCTGGGCGGTCGCACTCGACGACGTCGGCGCCGATCCCACGTCGCTCGCGTTCATGCCCCTGCTCCGTCCCGAGGTGGTCAAGCTCGATCTGCGGCTGATCCAGCAGCGGCCGAACAGCGAGATCGCCGCGATCATGCACGCCGTCAACGCCTACGCCGAGCACTCGGGCGCCCTGCTGCTGGCCGAGGGAATCGAGACCGCGTCGCACCTCGCCGCCGCCCGGGCGCTGGGAGCGCGCTTCGGGCAGGGCTGGCTATTCGGCCGGCCCGGCGAGGAGCCGAGCGCCCTTCCCATCGCCGCCGCCGGTCTGCCCCACGTGGCGGCCGACGAATTTCACGACCGTTCGCCCTTCGCCTGCCTCGCGCCCGGAACACCGCTGCGCAAGGCCGGCAAACGCCTGCTCATCGAGCTCAGCAAGAAGCTCGAGGACGAGGCGCTGGCTCACGGCGCGACCGCGATCATCACGTCGGCCTTCCAGGAGGCGCGCCACTTCACCGCCCGCACCTCGGAGCGCTACGCACGTCTCGCAGCGGTGACCGCCTTCGTCTGTGCGCTGGGCGAGGACATGCCTGCGGAGCCCATCCCCGGCGTCCGCGGCGCTCGGTTCGAGGCAGGCGACCCGCTGCTCGGCGAGTGGGATGTCGTCGTGCTCGCTCCGCACTTCGCCGCCGCCCTGCTTGCGCGCGACCTCGGCGATACCGGGCCGGACCTCGACCGCACCTTCGAGTACGCCCTCACCTACCGCCGCGACGCCGTTGTGCGCGCGGCCTCCGCACTGCTCGGGCGTGTCGTGCCGGACACGCGCGAACGCGCCGTGCGCGATCGCTTCGCCGACGCCGCATGACCCCGAGGGCGTATCGTCGCCCGCGCAGGCTCGGCGCACAGCCGGGCTACGACGCAAGGAGCATCTATGCCGACGGTCATCGGGTACCACGACGTCGCGGACACCGCACACTGGCTCGCCTCGCCCAAGCGCGAGGAGGTCTTCGGGCCCCTCGGCGTCACCAACATCCGGACGTTCGTCGACCCGCAGAACCCGACCCGGGTGGCCGTCCTCATGGACGTCGCCGACATGGACGCGATCATGGCCGCCATGGAGACGCCGGTGATGGCCGAGGCGATGCGGCACGACGGCGTCGTGCCCGAGAGCCTCGTCATCCTCGTCGAGGCGTAACCCGGTATTCCCGAACGCACTTGGAGGCATGACATGGCAGTAGGACTGATCCTGGAGTTCGACGGCGTCGGACTCGCGGAGTACCACGCGGTCAACGAGCGACTGGGCATCGACGCCGCCACCGGAGACGGCGACTGGCCGGCCGGCCTGCTGTACCACGCGGGCGGCGCCAAGAACGGCGGCTGGGTGGTCTTCGAGGTCTGGGACTCCCAGGAGTCGCAGGGGCGGTTCATGAGCGAGCGACTCGCGCGTGCGCTTCAGGAAGGCGGAATCGCCGGCCCGCCTGCACGCGTGGAGTGGATCGAGATCGCCGGGCAGCACAGCGCCCCCTGAGAGACGGCGGTCGCGCCGGGTGGCGGAGAGGGCGCAACCCGGCGCGCCGCAGGCGACCTCTGCGCTTGCGGGCGCCTCAGGTGCGCCGGTCGGGGCCCAGGACGCGCGCGAGCGCCCGGGTCATCGAGTCGATGTCGGCGGCCGGCAGGTAGGCGCCGAAGAGGTCGTGGACGACGGCGTCGTGCGTGACGCGCGCTTCGGTGAGCAGTCTCCGGCCGCGCTCGGTCAGCTTCGCGTAGAAGGCGCGGCCATCCGCCGGGTCCTGATCGCGCTGCACGAAACCGCGTTCCTCGAGCCGTCCGGCGAGCCGGGTGAGGCCACCGGAGGAGAGCATTGCGGCGTTCGCGAGCTCGGTCATGCGCAGACCGCGTTCAGGCGTGCCGTCGAGATTGATGAGCACGTCGAATTCGCGGGCGCTGATGCGGTGCTCGAGCTCGAGCCTGCGATCGAGCTCCCGGATGACGCGTGAGGAGACCTGGAGGAGGTGGTACCAGGCGAGCCTCGCGTCGGCCGCATCGGCGCGGGGGCGGCCGGCAGACCGCGACCCGGACGTGTCGCGCAGCGGAGTTGCGTCTGCGTCGCCCATCTGCTAATACTTGCCTTGCAAGATAACTAATTCTAGCACAGGAGCTCCCATGGTCACGCTCGTCGTTCATCACCGGGTCCGCGATTTCGCGACCTGGAAGCCGGTCTTCGACGAGCACGAGGGCGTCCGGCGTGGCCACGGCGAGGTCGAGCACCGCATCTACCAGGACATCCACGACCCCAACCGCGTGATCATCCACAACGACTTCCCCGACGAGGAGGCTGCGCGCGCCTTCATGACGGATCCGTCGCTGCCGGAAGCGATGGAGCGTGGCGGCGTCGACGGCGAGCCCGGCATCGGCCTCGTGGAGCGAACGGAGCAGAAGCGCTACACGGAAGGCCCCTCGGAGGTCACGCTGGTCGTCCATCACCGGGTTCGCGACTACGACGTCTGGAAGCCGGTCTTCGACGAGCACGAGGGCGTCCGGCGTGGCCACGGCGAGGTCGAGCACCGGATCTACCAGACGCTCGGCGATGCCGAAAGCGTCGTGATCCACAACGACTTCCCGTCCGAGGAGGCTGCACGTGCCTTCATGGACGATCCGTCGCTGCCGGAGGCGATGGAGCGCGGCGGGGTGGACGGCCGGCCCGGCACCGGCCTGATCGCCTGCACCGAGCGCAAGGTCTACGCCGCGTCGGCGGTGGCCTGAGTCGAGCTGCGGGGACGGATCGCGGCCACGCCGCCGGTGGAGCCGGTGCCAACGCACGATCGAGCTGATGCGCGTGTCCGGTGAGGGGTGGCGGCGCGGTCTCGCCGCCACCCCTCGTTCGGAGCCGATCGTCTGGCGTTCGCGCGCTACGCCCTCTCGGCCGCAAGCTCCCGGAGCGCCACCCGAGGGTGGGAGATGCGAAGCGCGCTGCGTGTCCACTCGGGCATCCACCAGTTGGCGTCGCCGAGCAGTTTCA
>CAZYYP010000157.1:0-8327 GCA_964651695.1 uncultured Gaiellales bacterium
GCGCGCGCTCCACGACGCCGCCGTAGACCTCGACGATGCACTGGTGCCCGAGGCAGACCCCGAGCACGGGCACGCGGCCGGCGAAGCGCTCGATCATCGGCGCCGAGACGCCCGCCTCGGAGGGCCGGCCGGGGCCGGGGGAGACCACGAGGTGCGTGGGGGCCAGGCTCTCGGCCTCGTCCGGCGTCACGGCGTCGTGCCGGCGCACGTCGACGAAGGCGCCCGCCTCGCACAGCAGGTGCGCCAGGTTGTAGGTGAACGAGTCGTAGTTGTCGATCAGCAGGACGCGGGGGGCGCCCTCGGCGGGCCGGGGCGGTGCGATGGAGGTCACCGCCCGTAGCTCCCGGTCTCGGCGAGGTCGATCGCGGCCGAGAGCGCCGCCAGCTTGTTCATGCACTCGACGTGCTCGCTGGCCGGGTCGGAGTCGGCCACGATGCCCGCCCCGGCCTGCAGCAGCGCCACGCCGTCGCGCATCACGATCGTGCGCAGGGCGATGCAGGTGTCGAGCGAGCCGTCGAAGCCGACATAGCCGAGCGCGCCGGCGTAGACGCCGCGGCGCGTGCCCTCGATCATCGAGATCAGCTGCATCGCGCGTACCTTCGGCGCCCCGCTGACGGTGCCCGCGGGGAACGTCGCCTGCAGCAGCGAGAGCGCATCCTCGCCCGCGCGCAGGCGGCCGTCGACCTGCGACACGAGATGCATGACGTGCGAGTAGCGCTCCACCTCGAGCAGCTTGGAGACCGCGACCGTGCCGGGCCGGCACACGCGACCGAGGTCGTTGCGCGCGAGGTCGACGAGCATCAGGTGCTCGGCGCGCTCCTTCTCGTCGGCCTCGAGCTCGCGTGCGAGGGCATCGTCGGCCGCGCCGTCGGCGTCGCGCCGGCGGGTGCCCGCGATGGGCTTGAGCGTCGCGACGCCCGCGCGCGAGAGCGAGACGTGGGTCTCGGGCGACGCGGACACGATCTGGCGGTCGCCGAGGTCGCAGAAGACCATGTACGGCGACGGGTTGACGGCGCGCAGCGCGCGGTAGAGCGAGAACGCGCTTGCAGCCGTCGGTCGCGCGATCAGCTGCGACGGCACCATCTGGAACACGTCACCGCGTTCGATGTGCACCTGCGCGGCGCGCACCATCGCCTCGTAGTCGGCCGGCGTGCGCTCGGGATAGCTCTGGCCCGCTCCGCTCAGGGCCGGCACCGGCCCGACGCCCTCGGGCAGCGGGCCGAGCAGGTCGGCGCAGAGCTCGTCGGCGGCGCGGCCGTACCCGGGCTGCGCGACGACCTGCAGCGTCTGTCGGACGTGGTCGAAGGCGACGACGACCGGTGCGAAGAGGAAGCGCCCGAGCGCGTCGTCGTCGCCCTCGCGTGCCGGCGGCAGTGGCACGCTCGGCTCGAATGAGCAGGCCGCGTCGTAGGCCAGGCAGCCGACGACGCCGCCGCAGAACGGCGGCAGGCCCGAGAGGTCGGCGTCGCCGTGGCGCGCCAGGGCCGCACGCAGGGGCTCGAAGCCGCTCGCCGCGTCGAGCTCGATCGGCTCGCAGCCGGCCGCCATGAACGAGTAGCGCCCGACCTGCTGGCCGCGCTCGACCGACTCGAGCAGAAACCCGGGCCCGCGGTGGCGCACGCGCAGGAACGCCGCCACGGGCGTGAGCAGGTCGGCGGGCAACTCGCGCACCGTGGGCCGCGCCCGGCGGCTGCCGGCGGGCGGGGGGATGGTCGGGGTGAAGGGCTGACTGGTCATGGGAGCAACGCGACGAACCTCCAGGAGAGGCTCGGGCGGGACGTCGTGCGCGGACAGGTACCGCGGCTAGACGTGAGCGCCCGGGCGCCGGGACCAGCGCCACCAACCCCAGAGCGGGGTCTCGGAAGCGCTGCGGGCGACGGGCGGCATCGGCCGTAGTGTCTGCTCCGCGGCCCTGGATGTCAAATCCGCGCCGAGACCGGCTAGGCTCCGCCGCCATGAGTCCCGTCCTCGTCACCGGCGCCACCGGATTCATGGGGCGCGCCCTCGTCGCGCGCCTGCTCGAGGAGGGTCGCGCGGTACGCGTGCTCGAGCGTCGTCCGAGCGACGCCTTCGCGGGCCTGACGGTCGAGCGCGTGACGGGCGACGTGACGCAGCCCGAGACGCTGACCGCCGCCTGCGCGGGCGCCGAGGTGGTGTTCAACCTCGCGGGCGTGCTGTCCTACGACGCGAAGGACGAGGCCCGCCTGCAGGCGGTCAACGTCGACGGCCTGGCGAACCTGCTGGCGGCGGCGCGGCAGGCCGGGAGCGGGCGCGTCATACAGGTCTCCAGCGTCGCTGCCGTCGGCTACACCGACGACCCGGCGCGCCCGCAGAACGAGGGCTCGCCCTTCCCGGAGGGCGCGTGGAAGAACCTCTACGCCCGCAGCAAGCGGCTGGGCGAGGAGGTGGTGGCGCGCGCCGTCGCCGACGGACAGGACGTCGTCACGGTCTGTCCCGGCTTCCTGCTCGGCGCCGGCGATGTCAATCGCATCAACACCTTCGTGGTCGAGGAGTACCTGCGCGGCCGCCTGCGCACGACGGTCGCCGGCGGGGTCTCGTCCGTCGACGTGCGCGACGTGGCGGACGGTCTTCTGGCAGCGGAGCGCCGCGGCGTGAGCGGGCGGCGCTACATCCTCACGAGCGAGGACGGCAACCTCAGCCACCGCGAGTTCTTCGCCCTTGCGGGCGAGGTCGACGGCAAGCACCGGCGCACGTTCGAGCTGCCGCCGGCACTCCTCATCGCCGGTACGCGGATCGGCCGTGTGCTCCGGCTGCCGGTGCCGCTGAGCGTCGAGGAGATCGAGGCCGCGTGCCACTGGTGGTTCTTCACGCCGGCCCGGGCGATGGACGAGCTCGGCTTCCGGCCGCGCCCGGTGCACGAGGCGATGGAGGCGACCGTGAAGTATCTGCGCGACCGGGGCCTGAAGGCCCGCCACGCGAGCCGCTAGGACATCGGGACGTGCCGCTGGATGTGCGGCTCGACGCGCTCGAAGATCTCGTCCAGATCGGAACCGGTGATCGTGAGCCCGTGGTTCTTGAGGCCGATGATGGCGTGCGCCGGGTCGGGCGCCTCGCGCACCAGCTCGGCCACGGACTCGGCCAGCTCGGCGGTGCCGCACGGGAAGTTCACGGTCGTCGCGTCGACGCCGTCGACCCACGCGTGGACGTGCAGGATCGCGCCGACCTCCGGGTGCTCGCGGTAGATCATCCAGTGCTCGATCGCATCGACCGACACGCGCCGGGGCTCGATGCCCGGCGGGATCGAGATCGTCATCGCGCGCGCCTCGACGTCGTAGCCGGTCACCAGCATCACGTCGCGGCCGATGTCGATCAGCTTCGACTTGTCGACGCCCGACGCGCTCATCCAGAAGCGCTTGTCGTCCTTGCGCGCCGAGAGGTTGCCGTACGACAGGCCGCCCAGCGAGTAGAGCCGCATCACGTGGCGCAGGTCGCGCGGAGGCAGGATCTTCTCGATCGGGAAGGGGGCCGGCAGCAGGTCGAGCGCGTCGAGGCGCTCGCCGGCGCGCCGCAGCGCGGCGGTCTGCTCGTCGCCGCCCCAGAGCTCGGGCTCGAGGTCGGGCGTGAAGATGTTGTCGACGACGAGCGTCGACTCGGCGAGCGGCGCCAGCCGGGCGGCCACGGCGTGCAGGAACGTGTCGTCGTCGCCCTCGTGCAGCACCGCGTAGTTGCCCTGCTCGGGCGTCAGGAAGCGCGCCTCGCGTCCGGGGACGACGCAGACGGCGAGGTTCGAGAGCGCCCGCACGAGCACCGGGTAGGCGTGCGCGAGGAAATCCTCGGGGATGTCGCTCTCGGCCCAGACGGACGCGACGAACGTCGACTTGGCGACACGGCGGAACGGGCGCGCGTCGGCGCGGTCGATGAAGTTGATGACGAGACGGGCTTTCTTGCCGTCTTCCAACTCCTCGTAACCACGCTCCAGGAGAGCGCCGCGTAGCCCGTTTGCGAAGGATTCCAGCACGTCGGGCACCGTGCCATTGAAGGCGAATTGCATCGGTGGCGCAGGCTATCAGTCGGCCGCGTCCCTGTCCCTGCGTCACGCGATAGCCTGGCTCCCGATGTCTCACACCGTGATCCTCTCCGCCGCGCGCACGCCCTTCGGCCGCCTCGGGGGCGCGCTCGCGCCGCGCACCGCAGTCCAGCTCGGCACCGTCGCCGCCTCGGCGGCGCTCCAGCGCGCCGAGGTCGAGCCGGGCGACATCGACTACGCCGTGATCGGCCAGGTCGTGCAGGCCGGCGCCGGCCACATCCCGTCGCGGCAGGTCACGCTCGCGGTCGGCGTGCCCGAGGGAGTCGGCTCCGACACGATCAACAAGGTCTGCGCCTCGGGCATGCGCGCGGTTGCGCTCGCCGACCTGATGGTGCGCGCCGGCGACCGGCGCCTGCTGCTGGCGGGCGGCATGGAGTCGATGTCGAACGCGCCGTACCTGCTCATGAAGGCGCGCTCGGGCTATCGCTTCGGCGACGGCGAGCTGCTCGACGCCAACGTCCACGACGGCCTGCGCGACCCCTGGAGCGGCAGGCTCATGTACGAGCAGGCGAGCGCCGTCGCCGACGAGCTGAAGCTCGAGCGCGCCGATCTGGACGAGTGGGCGCTGCGCTCGCACCAGCGCGCGATCGCCGCGATCGACTCCGGCCGCATGGCCGAGGAGATCGTCGCCGTGGAGGTGCCCGGGCGCGGCGGGCCGACGCTCGTCGCTGCCGACGAGGCGCCGCGGCGCGACTCGACACTCGAGCGCCTCGCCGGACTCGCACCGCTCGACCCCGAGCACCCCACGCACACCGCGGGCAATTCGCCCGGCGTCAACGACGGCGCGGCGATGCTCGTCGTCGCCGACGCGGGCTACGCGCGGGAGCGTCACCTCGAGCCGCTGGCCCGCATCCTCGCCACGGGCTGCACTGCCAACCGCCACGACTCGCTCGCGCGCGTGCCGGCCGCAGCGGCGCAGATCGCGCTCGCACGCGCCGGGCTGACCGCGGCGGACATGGACATCATCGAGATCAACGAGGCCTTCGCCTCGGTGGCCGTGCAGTCGTCGCGCGATCTCGGCGTCGACTCGGAGCGCGTCAACGTCAACGGCGGGGCGGTGGCGCTCGGGCATCCGGTCGGTGCGTCGGGCGCGCGCCTCGTCGGCGTGCTCGTGCACGAGCTGCGTCGCCGCGGAGGCGGTCGCGGGCTCGCCGCGATCTGCTCGGGCGGCGGGCAGGGCGATGCCATCGTGATCGAGGTCGGCGCACCGTGACCGAGCGGGTCGTGGTCGTCGGCGCGGGCCAGATGGGCGCCGGCATCGCGCAGGTCGCCGCCGCGGCGGGCATGCGCGTGACCCTCGTGGACGTGGGGGAGGAGCAGCTCGCACGCGCGCTCACCGGCATCGGCGGCTCGCTCGCCAAGCTCGCAGCGAAGGGCCAGTGCGGCGACCCCGATGCCGTGCTCGCGCGCATCTCGACCGCGACGGACCTCTCGGGCGCGGCCGATGCGGAGCTCGCGATCGAGGCCGCCAGCGAGGACGTCGAGCTCAAGCTCGCGATCTTCCGGCAGCTCGACGGTGCGCTCGGCCCACGCGCGGTGCTCGCGTCCAACACCTCCTCGATCCCGATCGGCCGCCTGGCGGCCGCGACCGGGCGGCCCGCGCAGGTCTGCGGCATGCACTTCATGAACCCGCCGGCGCTGATGCCGCTCGTCGAGCTCATCCGCGGCCTCGAGACGAGCGACGAGACCGTCGCGCTCGTGCGGGGCACCGCCGAGGCGATGGGCAAGACGGTCGCGGAGGCGCGCGACGTGCCCGGCTTCCTGGCCAACCGCATGTTGCTGCCGATGCTCAACGAGGCGGCCTTCTGCCTCTACGAGGGCGTCGGCGACGCCGAGGCGATCGACACCGTGATGCGCCTCGGCATGAACCACCCGCTGGGCCCGCTCGCGCTCGCCGACCTGATCGGGCTCGACACGTGCCTGGCGATCCTCGAGGTCCTCCACGACGGCTTCGGCGATCCGAAGTTCCGGCCGTGCCCGCTGTGGCGTCAGTACGTCGAGGCGGGACGGCTCGGCCGCAAGGCCGGCCGCGGGTTCCACGACTACCGCTAGCCGTCGCGGCCAGGTCGGAGCGCTCGCCACGGTCGCGTTGTGGTGCAGCTCCTTCGCGCTCATCAAGCACCTGGTGGACGCGGGACTGGCCGCTCCCGACGTGGCCTTCGGCCGCTACGCCGTCGCCTGGCCGGGCTTCGCCTTCCTGCTCTGGCGCGCGGGCGGGCTGCCGGGTCTGCGCCCCGGCGATGGACTGCGCATCCTCGTCGCCTCGGCCGCCGGCGTGACCCTCTACCACCTCGCGCTCAACGAGGGCGAGCGCTCGACGTCATCCGGCGTCGCCGCGCTGATCGTCGCGCTCGGCCCGGCGTCGACGCTCGCCCTGTCGCTCGCCGTCGGCCTCGAGCGCTACGCGCCCCGTCGCCTGGCGGGCATCGCACTGGCCTTCGCCGGCGTCGTCGTGGTGGTGGTGCTCGGCTCCGGCGCCGAGTTCTCGCTGCACGGACTGCGGGGGCCCCTCTTCGTGCTCGCGGCACCGCTTTCGTTCGCGCTCTACAACGTGCTCTACAAGCCGCTGCTCGGCCGCTTCGACCTGCCGGCGCTGACCGCCGCCGGCGGGTTCGCCGGATCGCTGATGTTCCTGCCGTTCGAGAACACCGGCGCATTCGATCGCTTCGGGGCGCTCGATGCCGGCAGCTGGCTCGCACTCGTCGCCCTCGGCCTCGGCGCCACGCTCGGCGGCTACGTGGCGTGGAGCATTGCGTTGCGGGGCCTGGAGCCATCGCGCGCGATGTCCTACCTCTACTGCGTGCCTCCGCTGGCCGTCGCGATCGGCGCGCTCGCGCTCGGCGAGAAGGTCACCGGGTGGCTGATCCTGGGCGGCGCGCTCGTGATCGGGGGCGTCGCCGTGGCGCAGCGCCAGCCCGCCCGGCCGCGCGGGCTGGTGGCGCACCCGGTGCGACCGGGGGAGTGACCGGCGGCAGTGGCCCGGCCGCGTGAGCACGCAGGTGGTTCGCGTAGGCTAGGTTCGTGACCGACCCTGTCGTGCGGCTCGACCGCATCTACACGCGCGGCGGCGATGCCGGCGAGACGAGCCTCGGCGACGGCCGCCGCGTCTCGAAGGCCGCCCTCCGTATTGCGGCCTATGGCAGCGTCGACGAGCTCGGTGCGGTGCTCGGGCTGGCTCGCACGCATCCGCTGCCCGACGGCATGGACGCGTGGCTCGGGCGCATCCAGAACGATCTCTTCGACCTCGGCGCCGATCTCTGCGTGCCCGAGGAGGAGCGCGACGATCGCCAGTCGACGCGCGAGCGCACGCGCCTCCGCGTGACGCCCGATCAGGTCGCCTGGCTCGAGGCGCGCTGCGACGAGGTCAACGACACGCTGCCGTCGCTGACGTCGTTCGTGCTCGCGGGCGGATCGCCCGCCGCGGCGCTGCTGCACCTCGCGCGCACCGTCTGCCGGCGCGCGGAGCGCGAGGCCGTCGCCCTCGCTGCTGCCGAGCCGGTCGGAGCGACGGCGCTGCAGTACCTCAACCGCCTGTCCGACCTGCTCTTCCTGCTCGCCCGCGCGGCGAATCCGCCGGGCGGCGAGGTGCTCTGGGTGCCCGGAGGCGAGCGGGACTGATGGCACCGCACGAGCGCGAGGCCCTGCACGAGACGCTCTCCGGGATCCCGGTCGACCCGCTCTACTCGCCCGACACGACGCCGCTCGACTACGACGCGGCGCTCGGCGACCCGGGCACCTATCCCTACACCCGCGGGCCCTACGGCTCGATGCACCGCGGCCGGCTGTGGACGATGCGGATGTTCGCGGGCTTCGGCACGGCGGACGAGACGAACGGGCGCTTCCGCTATCTGCTCGAGCAGGGTCAGACGGGCCTCTCGACCGCCTTCGACATGCCGACGCTCATGGGCTACGACTCCGACGCCGCCCGCGCACTCGGCGAGGTCGGGCGCGAGGGCGTGGCGATCGACACGCTGGCCGACATGGAGGACCTCTTCGACGGCATCCCGCTGGACGAGGTGACGGTCTCGATGACCGTCAACGCGCCGGCCGCGATGGTGCTCGCGATGTACGCCTGCATGGCACGGCGGCGCGGCATCCCGCTCACGGCGCTCGGCGGCACGATCCAGACCGACATCCTCAAGGAGTTCATCGCCCAGAAAGAGTGGATCTTCCCGCCCGAGCCGTCCGTGCAGCTCGTCGTGGACATGATCGAGTGGTGCTGCGACGAGATGCCGCGCTGGCACCCGGTCTCGATCAGCGGGTACCACATCCGCGAGGC
>CAZYYP010000158.1:0-8254 GCA_964651695.1 uncultured Gaiellales bacterium
CGTCGCCCGAGTACTCCTGGTCCGAGAGCCGCGAGCCGAGGTTGAGCAGGCCGATCAGCTCGCCCTGCGTGACGAGCGGGACGACGAGCTTCACCCCTGCTGCGCGGAGCGCGGCGAGCGCCGGCGAGTCGAGCTCGAGCCCGTCGATGGCGACCGCCCCGCGCGCGCTCTGGAAGTAGGCGATGATCGGATCGTTGGGAGCGATCTCGAGCGGCGGCTGGCCGGCGAGCGCCGCGGGCACCTCCACGCGTTCGGCGACGTCCGGCCGCTCGTCGGTCTCGGAGCGGCGGACGACGCGGCGAAGGCTGTGGACGAAGGTCGCCATTGCGACTCCTTTGTACCGGGCGTGCGTTCCGGGATCGTTACGGCGTTGCCGGCTCACTCCGCGATCCTGCGTGACGGAAACGTTACGAGAACCGCCGAGCGCCACTCTGCCGTTGCGTTTGTGTGAGAAGCTTTCGGGTGTGACGCTGACTATCGCGCTTCTGGGAGCCCCGCGCATAGAGATCGACGGCGAGCCGTTGCGCGTCGACACGCGCAAGGCGATTGCGCTGCTCGCCTATCTCGCAGTGACGGGCCACGCGCACGGGCGCGACCACCTGACCGCGCTGCTCTGGAGCGACGCCGGCGACGAGCGCGCCCGAGCCGCGCTGCGGCGCACGCTGTCGGCCCTCAAGACCGGTCTCGGCGGCGACTGGCTGTGCGTCGAGCGCTCGGCGGTGTCGCTGGCGGCAGCGGGTGCGGAGATCGACGTGCGGCGCTTCCGGGAGCTCGCCGCGGTACCCGTCGGCGACAGCGGCGAGATCGCCGCGCTCACCGCCGCGGTCGGGCTCCATCGCGACGAGCTGCTGGCCGGGTTCGGCCTGCGCGACAGCGTGGCATTCGACAACTGGCAGCAGTCGGCCGCGGGCGTTCTGCAGCGCGAGCTCGCGGCGGCGCTCGCGCGCCTGGCGGCGGCACTCGCTGCCACCGGGAGGTACGACGAGGCGATCCCGCACGCGCGCAGGCGCCTGCTGCTCGATCCGCTCGACGAGCCCGCGCACCGCCGCCTGATCGAGCTGCTGGCAGCCGTCGGGAAGCGCGCGGAGGCGCTCCGGCAGTACCGGGAGTGCGTGCGCCTGCTCGACCGCGAGCTCGGCGTGCGGCCGTTGCCGGAGACGACCGAGCTCTACCAGGCGGTCAACGAGGGTCGTCTGGCCGCCGCCGAGCCGCCGCTCGCGCTGCTGCGGCCGTTGCCGCCGCGCCTCCTGGTCGGGCGCGACCGCGAATGGGCGCAGCTCTCGGCGTCGTACGCGGCCTGCACCGACGACGGTCGCCTGGTGGCCCTGGAGGGCGAGGCCGGCATCGGCAAGACGCGGCTCGGCGAGGATCACGTGGCGCACGCTCGCTCGCTCGGGGCGATCGCGGTCGCGGTGCGGCCGTACCCGGGTGCGGCGGCGTTGCCCTACGGGCTGATCGCCGACGCGATCCGCGCCGCGCTCGCCGAGCGCGATGGCGACGACCTCTCCGAGCTCGACGCGCACGCGCGCGCCGAGGCGGCGCAGCTCGTCCCCGAGCTGGCCGACGGCCGCGCCGCGCAGCGCAGCGGCGGGCCGGGCGCGCGTCAGCGCTTCTACGAGGGTCTCGCGCAGACCCTCGTCGCGCTGTTCGCAGGTCCCGCTCCGGGCGTGCTCTTCGCCGACGACCTGCACTGGGCCGACCAGGCCTCGCTCGACGTCCTGGCCTACGTCGCGAACCGCCTGGCCGGCCGGCCGCTCCAGATCGTCGCCGCCTGGCGCCCGGCCGAGCTCGCGCGGCCCGGCGCATCGCCGGCGGCCCTCTGGCCGGCCGGCGCTCAGCGCCTCGAGCTCGAGCGCCTCGGCCGCGCCGATGTCGCGCAGCTCGCCGAGGCGGCCGGCGCCGCCCCCGGTCTGGCGGATCGGCTGTTCCTCGACAGCGAGGGCCTCCCGCTCTTCGTCGTCGAGTACCTGGCCGCGCTCCAGGACGACCACAGCGAGGCCGGCCTGCCGGTCGGAGTCCGCGACCTCCTGCTCAACCGCCTCGGCTCGGTCGGCGAGGGAGCAGGGCAGCTGATCGCCGCCGCCGCCGTGATCGGGCGCACCTTCGACTTCGACGTCCTGCGCGAGACCAGCGGCCGGAGCGACGACGAGGCAGTTGCCGGCCTCGAGGAGCTGTGCGCGCGCGGTCTGATCGTCGAGCACGCCGAGGGCTACGACTTCAGCCACGAGCAGCTGCGCCGGCTCGCGCTCGAGGAGACGAGTCTCGCCCGGCGCCGGCTGCTCCATCGCCGCGCGGCTGAGGCCCTGGAGCGGCGGTCGGCCGATCCGGCCCTGATCGCCGGTCACTATCGCGACGCCGGGCAGGCGGTTGCGGCGGCGACCGCGTACATCGCCGCGGGCGAGCGGGCCCACTCGCTCTACGCCTATGCCGAGGCGCTCGAGCACTACGCCTCCGCGCTCGCGCACGACCACCCCGAGCCGGCCGTGCTGCACGAGCTGAGCGGCGACGTCCACACGCTGCGAGGCGAATACCGTGCGGCGCTGGCCGCCTACGAGGCCTCGGCGGCGCTCGGTGCCGGCGGCCGGCTCGCGGGCGTGGAGCACAAGATCGGCCGCGTCTACGACCGGCGCGGCCAGTGGGATCTCGCCGAGCGTCACTTCCAGGCGGCCATCGAGCTCGGCGGCGAGCAGGCGCGCGTGTCCGCCGATCGGAGCCTCGCCGCCCACCACCGTGGCGCGGCGGTCGAGGCGCTCGCCCTGGCCGAGCACGCCCTTCAGCTCGCCGAGCGCTCGCGCGATCCGGAGGCGCTGGCACAGGCGCACAACATCGTGGGGATGCTCCTGGACGACCGGGGGCATCTCGAGCGGAGCCTCGTGCTCGCGGAGGCGCTGCCCGATCCGAGCGTCGCGGTCGCGGCGCTCAACAACCTCGCGCTCGCGTGTGCGCGTGCCGGCGATGGCGAACGTGCGCTCGAGCTCACCGAGCGCGCGCTCGCGCTCTGCGGCCGCCAGGGGGATCGCCACCGCGAGGCCGCGCTCCACAACAATCTCGCCGACCTCCTCCATCGGGCAGGTCGCTCGGAGGACGCGATGGCGCATCTCAAACAGGCGGCGGCGGCGTTCGCCGAGATCGGCGGCGACACGGGTGAGATGCAGCCCGCGGTCTGGATGCTCGTGGAGTGGTGATCGCCGCGGTTCGGCCCGTCAGTCGGAACCCCTGATCCAGACCGACGCATGGGCGGGCTGCAACGTGCGGGCGGCGGTGAGCAGGTCGTCGCGGACCGTGTCGAGGTCGACCGCGACCTGGAGGCGCGCGGCGAACGCGGCAATGGTCTCCTCCGCGTCGTAGCGGGCGCGGTTGAAGCGGCGGTCGACGAGGTGCTGGACGCGCAGGCGAAGCGGGTTGAAGACCGCCGCGCCGGCGAGGGTCGAGGCGGCGACTGCGACCGGTGAGGAGAACGGCAGGACGCGCGTCGTCAGGGTGACGATCCCGGCGAAGGCGCCGACGAGCGTTGCCGTGAGCGTGGCGTAGGAGATCGTGCGGCTGATCAGCCGGTCGATCTCGTAGAGACGGAACTTGAGGATCCCCACGCCGATGCTGACGGGCAGTGCCGCGAGTCCGCACAGCGCGAGCGCGCCGAGGGCCTTCTCGAGCGGGGTCGACCCGTCGCCGGAGACGAACAGGAGCGGCAGCGAGATCGTGAAGCTCGCCGCGCCGCTGAGGAGCCACTTCAGCTGCAGACGCCGCTCGCCGCTCGAGTGGCGGTAGCGGTGGGCCTGCCAGGCGAGCCAGAGGATCCAGCTCCCGAAGAGCAGGGGGAAGAACACGGTTTGCGCATCGCCCCACCACGCGAGCGATCCGGTCGGATTGTTGAACTCGCGAAGGTTGCCCGTGGAGTCGACGATCACGGCATGCTCGATGACCGCCCTCGCCGCGATCGCGTAGGCCCCCGCGATCCAGAGCACGCCGATGCCGGCGACCAGCAGGGCGACCCAGCGCAGGCGGTTGGGCGGCAGGCGCCCGTCGGGGAAGAGCTGGATCGCGAGGCCGCAGAGCACGACCGCCGGCGCCCACGCCGGCTGCAGCAGCACGACGGCGGAGCCCAGCGGCCAGCTTCCGCCGTGCAGCCGGTAGTCGGCGATCAGGTAGTCCGAGGCGTCGGTGTTGAGGAGGAAGCCGATCCCGATCCCGAGCAGGATCCAGCCCATGAGGTGCCGTGGCTTGCGCCGCGCGACCACGACGCCGACGACGCCGCACGCCACGATGAGGGGCACGCCGGCGGCATTGCCGACCAGGCTCTGATGCGCCAGCCGGGCGAGCGGCACCGAGGCCGCCATCAGCACGAGCACCAGGGCGCCGAGGCATGCGGCCAGGGCGGGCGCTGCGCGCCAGGCGCGGCCCGCCGGGGCATCCAGACCTTCGATCGGGACCAGGCTCACGGCGCATCGCAACGGTAGCGCCGGCACCGTCCCGGGATCGTTACGGGGCCGGCGCGCGCGTCACGGCATCCAGGGCCGGCGCCAGTGCTGCCCTGGGCCAAGCAGCCCGTCGGCCTCCTTCGGCCCCCAGCTGCCCCGCCGGTAGCTGTGGATCCGGCGGTTGGCGTCGAGCAGCGGCTGCACGATGCGCCAGGCCTCCTCGACCGTCTCCTGGCGCGTGAACGGCGACTGATCGCCGCGCAGCGCGGCCTCGAAGAGCGTCTCGTACGGCGTCGGCCCCGCGCCGCCCTGGTCGGCGAAGTCCATCGCGAGCGTGATCGGCTCCGGGCCCGCTGCGTCGGCGCGGTGTGCTTCGAGCACGATGCGCAGGCCCGTCTCGGGATCGATCCGGAGCACGAATTCGTTCGCGAGCGGCTGCCGGTGGACGCCGAGGAAGCTGACGGGATCGGCGTCGCGGAAGATCAGGCGGAGCTCCGTCTCGGTGACCGGCAGGTGCTTGCCCGTGCGGATGAAGAACGGCACGCCGTTCCAGCGCGCGTTGTCGATCCGTAGCTCGAGGGCCGCGTAGGTCTCGGTCGTCGAGCGCGCCGCGACACCGGGTGTGGCGCGGTAGCCCGTGTACTGGCCGCGGACAAAGCGCGAGGGATCGGCGCCGGCAATCGACTTCAGCAGGCGGTGACGGGCATCGTCGAGCGTCTCGCCCGTGCCCGGTGCCTCCATCGCAGCGGCTGCGAGGAGTTGCAGGAGGTGGTTGACGACGACGTCGCGGAGCGCGCCGACGGCGTCGTAGAAGCGGCCTCGATCCTCGACCCCGAAGCTCTCCGCCATCGTGATCTGCACGCTCGCGACGTGGTCGCGGCCCCAGACGGGGGCGAGCATCGCGTTCGCGTGACGGAGATAGAGGAACTCTCCCACGCCGAGCTTGCCGAGAAAGTGGTCGACGCGGAAGATCTGATCCTCGCCGATCGAGCGGTGGAGCTCGGCGGCGAGCGCCCTGGCCGAGGCGAGGTCGCGCCCGAAGGGCTTCTCGATCACGACGCGCGCCCCCCGGGTCAGTCCGGCGCCTGCGAGACCGCCGACGACCGTCGCGAAGAGCGACGGGGGGATCTCGAGATAGAAGACCGGTGAGCGGGCGTTCCCGATCGCCTTCGCGACCCGCTCGTAGGTCGCCGGATCCGCGAAGTCGCCCTGCACGTACGAGAGCCGTGCCGCAAGGCGGTCGAACGTCGCCCGGTCGATCGTGCCCAGGCGCGCCTTGATCGAGTCCCGCATCCGCCGGCGGAGCTGGGCGATCGTCCAGTCGTCCGCGGCGACGCCGACGATCGGGCAGTCGAGGATGCCGCGGCTCTCGAGGCGGTAGAGCGAGAGGAACGTCATCTCCTTGGCGAGGTCCCCGGTGATCCCGAAGGCGACGAACACGTCGGCGTTCCGCTTGGCCATGCCGTGCACTCTGCCACCCGGTCGCAACTAAGGTGCGAGCACCTGGGGGATCCCGAGCGTCAGGGGACGCAATGAGCGGTGAACGGGCTGTGCTCGCAGTCGATGTGGGCGGGTCGCACGTCAAGGTCCTGGTGAGCGGGGAGACCGAGAGCCGCCGTGAGCTGTCCGGCCCGACGCTGACGCCGGAGGAGATGACGGCGGCCGCGCTCAAAGCTGCCGGCGGGTGGCACTGGGACGTCGTGACGGTGGGCGTGCCGGCTCCCGTGCACGGCGGCCGCGTCGTCTCCGATCCGTTCAATCTCGGCAAGGGCTGGGTCGGCTTCGACTTCGAGCGGGCGTTCGGCGCACCCACCAAGGTGATGAACGACGCCGCCATGCAGGCGCTCGGGAGTTACGACGGTGGCACGATGCTCTTCCTCGGTCTCGGCACGGGGCTCGGGACGGCGCTGATCGCCGGCGGGATCATCGAGCCGATGGAGATCGGGCACCTCCCGTTCAAGAAGCGCACGTTCGAGGACTACCTCGGCGATGAGGGCCGGAGGAAGCGCGGCAACAAGCGCTGGCGGGCGCTCGTCGCCGAAGCGGTCGAGCGGCTGGATGCCGCACTCGAGCCCGACTCGATCGTGATCGGCGGTGGCAACTCCACCAAGCTCGGGACGGTGCCGCCGAAGGTGAAGCTCGGTGACAACGCCAACGCCTTCGCCGGCGGGTTCCGCATCTGGTCGCCGGCGCCCGTCCCGGGCGGCGCGGCGGTGGCGACGACCGCCTGAGCTCACGCGCCGGCGGCCATGAGGCGGGCCACGGAGCGCGAGCGCGCGAGCAGCGCCACGCCGGCGCCGACGAGCGCCAGTCCGGCGAGGTCGATCGCGAGGGATTGCGCGCCGGTTCCGAGATGCTCGCCGACGAGCGGCGCGAGCAGCGCCGGCGCGACGGTCTCGACGCTGAAGATGATCGGTGCCACCACGGTCGCGGCCGCGAGGCGGAATGCGCTCATCTCGGTGAGTCCGCCGACAGCGGCAGCGGCGCCGATGACCGCGAGCCAGACGATCGCCACCAGCCAGGCGCTCCGCCCGAGCGCGCTGTCCAGGAGCGTCGTCGACAGCGCGATCGCCGTGTAGGCCGCACCGGCCGCGAATGCGAGCGGCGCCGCCGAGCGCCCGCCGCCGCGCGCACGCGCGAAGGGGACGAGCGAGCACACGCCGAGTCCCGCGAGCGTCGCGACGGGGAGCGCCCCGCTCACGTCCGAGGTCCCGGTCGGCGCCTCGAGGGCGAGCAGGACAATGCCGCCGGCGATCGCCGCCACCGCGACGAGGCTGCGCAGGCCGATGGGTTCCCCGAGGATGCGGTGGCCGGCCGCCAGGAGGCCGACGACCGAGAGCGCCTGGATCGGCTGTACGAGCGCCAGCGGTCCGAAGGCCAGCGCGAGCGCCTGGAGCGGCCAGCCGAGCAGCCCGAGCGTCGTGCCGACCACCCAGCGCGGCCGCCGGACCAGGAACCCGAACAGCGCGGGGCGCAACTCCAGCGCCGCGGGCGCGCTGCGGGCCTCGAGCGCCTGGAGCGTGATCGCCGAGGTGTACAGGGCAGCCGAGCCGAGGGCGGCGAGAGAGGCGAGCGCGACGTCCGACACCGACGGACAGTTGCACAGATCGCCGCCTCGGCGACCACGCGCGCCGCACGGGTCGTCACCGCGCCGGAGGTCTTGCGCACGCGTTCCCGAAAGGGAATGACTCCGACTCCATCTAAGCTGTTGCCAGCCGCGCGTCACCTCAGACGGCGCCCGGCGTTGCGAGACCATCTCCCAGAGCTCCCGGCTGCCGTGCGCGGTCGTGCTCGCGGGTGGTTGCCGAGAAGGGTGCATGTGAGCGCTGAAACGGAATTGGGCGGTTACTCGAGCGCACCGGCGCCGATCAACGTGTACACGGCGCGGCGTCCGCGCAAGCGCTGGTCGTTCTGGCGCATCCTGCGCTGGACGCTCGCGGTGGTGCTCATGAGCGGCGTCACGATCGGCGGCGCCGTCGCCTACTACGTCTGGAACCGCCTCGACCGGATCACGACGACGCACGACCCGAACCTGCAGGCGGCCGACACCCAGCTCGCGCCGGTCGTCGACGCGGCGAGCCAGCCTGCGGTGGCGCTCGTACTGGGATACGACAAGCGCTACGGCGGCGGCACCGCGCGCGGCAACTCGGACACGCTCATGCTGATGCGGGTCGATCCCCGCACGAAGCTGCTCTCGCTGTTGTCCTTGCCCCGCGACCTCTACGTGCACATCGACGGCATCGGGATGAGCAAGATCAACGCGGCCTATGCAAATGGCGGCGCGCCGCTCGCGATCAAGACGGTGAGCCAGGTGCTGGGCGTGAAGATCAACTACT
>CAZYYP010000159.1:0-8214 GCA_964651695.1 uncultured Gaiellales bacterium
CGGTGTTGATGCCGATCAGCATCGAGAGGCTCGGCTCGTCGACGCTGATCACGGGGAGCGGCCGCACGTCGTCGGGATCGGCGAGCGTCTCGCCGATATGGACGTCGTCGATACCGGCGATGGCGATGATCTCGCCCGGGCCCGCCTCGTCGACGGCCACGCGCGTGAGCGCCTCGGTGACCGTGAGGTCGGTGATCTTGACGCGCTCGGTCGTGCCGTCGACGCGACAGCGCATGACCGTGGCGCCGCGCTTGATCACGCCGTTGCGGACGCGGCAGAGCGCGAGGCGGCCGAGGTACGGCGAGGCATCGAGATTGGTCACGAGCGCCTGCAGCGGATGGCCTTCCTCGTACTGCGGCGCAGGCACGGTCGCGAAGAGCGTGTCGAAGAGCACCTCGAGATCCTCGCCCGGATGCTCGGGGTCGAGCGTGGCCTGGCCCGCGCGCGCGTTGCAGTAGACGATCGGGAACTCGATCTGCGTCTCGTTCGCGTCGAGGTCGAGGAAGAGCGCGTACACCTCGTCGACGACCTCGGCGATGCGCGCGTCCGGCCGGTCGATCTTGTTGACGACGAGGATCACGGGCAGCTCGCGCTCCAGCGCCTTGCGCAGAACGAAGCGGGTCTGGGGCAGGGGCCCCTCGCTCGCGTCGACCAGCAGCAGCACGCCGTCGACCATCGTCAGCCCGCGCTCGACCTCGCCGCCGAAGTCGGCGTGGCCGGGCGTGTCGATGATGTTGATCTTCGTCCCGCCGTGCCGGACCGCGGTGTTCTTGGCGAGAATCGTGATGCCCTTCTCGCGCTCGAGGTCGCCCGAATCCATGACGCGGTCCTGCACGTCCTGGTTCTCGCGGAAGGCGCCGGACTGCCACAGCATCGCGTCGACCAGCGTCGTCTTGCCATGGTCGACGTGCGCGATGATCGCGACGTTACGGATGTCGGAGCGCTCTGCCACACCTGCAGTGTCCGCGACTTGGGCTTCTTTGGCGGCAGGCGGCTCAGCCGCGGCGGGGCGCGACCGCACTGCGTGCGGTGAGCAGGAACGTGCAATCGGTGAACGGGAACGTGCCGCCATGGCGCTCGATGAGTGCCCGGAAGTCGTCCTCGAACGGCTGTCGCCGGTCCTCCTCGAGCATGAAGTAGAGCGAGGTCGTGCGCCACTGCGCGAGCACCTCGCCGGCGGTCTGCTCGCGGTGCTGCGCGTGCCACTCGATGCGCACGTCGGCGAACAGCCCGGCCGCCTCCGCGCGGGCGAGATCGTGCCGGCCGAAGCTCATGATCCAGTCCCAGGCGTCCGAGACGTTGCCGCTGCGCTCGCGCGCTCCGGCCGTCACCTCGGCGAGCGGCAGAGGCAGCTTCCAGCCCTCGGCGATCTCAGGCGCGTAGCGGCCGAGGACTGCGATCAGCTCGCGTTCCATGGCCAGTGCGCGTTCGTCGCTGTCCTCGACGGCGACGTGCGTGAGCAGGGCGAAGAGCCGGCCGGGCGCAAGCGCGCGCGCGACCTTCGGCCATCCGACCGCCGGATCGACCCAGTGGAACGCGGTTGCCGAGAAGACCGCGTCATAGCTGCCGTCTGTGACCCCGGCGTCCTCGAACGTCGCGATCTCGAACTCGACCGCGGCGCTCTCGCCGATCCGCCGCCGGGCCGCCTCGACGAGGTTGGCGCCGGGCTCGACCGCGTGAATGCGGAGGCCGCGCTCGACGAGCAGTTCGGTGAGCTTGCCGGTGCCGCATCCGATCTCGAGGATCCGCGCGTCGGCGTCGAGCCCGCCCACCGCGATTGCCGCGTCGACGAGCTCCGGCGGATAACTCGGCCGGGCCGCGTCGTAGGCCTCCGCGACGCCGTCGAAGACGCCTCCGAGCTTCCGCAAGCCACCTGCCTCCGCCGCCATGCGGGCAGGGTAATCCGTCAGGGACGGAGGCCGAGGCGAAGCCCGACGATCCAGTCGTACGTGCCCTCGGCGTGGCGCGTCATCGCGGCCTGCGCGGCCGCGGCGTCGCGCTCGGTGAGCGCCGCCACGATGGGGTCATGGCTCGCGCCCGAGACCGCGCGGGCCAGTCGCGGCCCCGGGACGAAGCGCAGCATCTCGGCGATCTCGACCTGGATCTGCGTCTCGGCCGCGATCAGGCGCCGCGAGCCCGAGGCCTCGGCGATCGCGATGTGGAAGCGCGCGTCGGCGAGCCGGAAGGCGGAGAACGTGCCGACTGCGCGCTCGGCCGTCGCGGCCGCCTCCGCGATCGCCGCGCGCTGCTCCGGCTCGGCGCGCTCGGCCGCGAGCGCGGCAGCCTCGCCCGAGATCGCGCGCCGCCAGTCGGTCAGCTCGCGCAGCCCGCCGCGCGTCGGCAGCTCACCGTCCCCGACAAGGGCGCCCGGCGGATCGTCGCGGACGAACGAGCCGCCGGTGCGCCCGCGCCGCGTCTCGACGAATCCCGCCTCGCGCAGGATCTGGAGCGCCTGGCGGAGCGTCATCGGCGCCACGCCGAGCTGGGCCGCGAGCTCGAGCTCGCTCGGCAGCCGCTCGCCCGGAGCGAGCACGCCGGCGCCGATCGCCTCGCCCAGCCGGCGCACGATCTGCTCGACGGCGCCCTCCGCCTGGAGCGGCGCGAGTGCGATGTCGCGCGCGTTGATGGTCACTTGAACACCATTACCTCTAGATGATAGAACTTTACGCATGACGCAGACGGACCCGACGGCGGAACAGATCCAGCAGTACCAGCGCGATGGCTTCCTGATCGTCGAGGGGTGGCTCTCCGACGACGAGGTCGAGCGCACGCGCGAGCGCTTCCACGCGTGCTTCGAGCACGAGTGGGAGACGGGTCTCGCGCCCGACGAGGTCAACTACACCCCGGGCGTCACGCCGCCCGATCGCACCCGGCAGTTGTGCAACGTCTGGAAGGCCGACCGCTGGCTCGCGCACGTCACGCTGGCCGAGCGCAACGGGCGCTTCGCCGCCAAGCTGGCGGGTGAGCCGGGGATGCGGCTGCTCCAGGACAACATGATCTGGAAGCCCCCGTCGGGCAAGGCGCTGCTCGCGCACCAGGACGCGGCCTACGTGCCATTCCTCGAGCCGCCGAACATGACGTCCTGCTGGATGGCGCTCGACGAGACCGCGGCCGACACCGGCACCATCTACTACGCGCGCGGCTCGCACCTCTGGGGGCAGCTGCCGACGGGCGACACGTTCCACGCGCCCGAGGACTGGCTGGCGTGGATGCATGAGGTGCGCCCGGAGGGTGTCGAGCCCGACATGGTGCCGATCGAGGTGCCGCCCGGGGGCGCCGCGTTTCACCACGGCCTCTGCTTCCACGGCTCGCCGCCCAACGAGCGGCCCGATGCCGACCGCCGGGCGATCATCAGCCACATGGTCACGACCGGGACGACCTGGCATCCGACGATCCGCCACCCGCTGTATTCGCGCTACATGCGCCCCGGCGAGCTCGAGCTGGACGAGGCATACTTCCCGATCATGTGGCGCGAGGACGGGCACCGCACGCCCTTCATCGAGAGCCACTTCACCGCGGCGGCCTAGGGTGACACCGGTGGCGCCCGGTGCGCTCACGCTCTGCTGCTCCGACATGGCGGCCCCGCCGCTCTTCTGGACGGAGGCCGGCGGTGAGCGCCACGGCTACGAGCCGGCTGCAGCGGCGGCCGTCGCCGCGGCGCTCGGACTCGAGCTGCGCTGGATCTTCCGCCAGTGGGCCGACTTCGCACGCGCACTCGCCGACGGCGAGTGCGACGGCATCTGGTGCGGATCGGCGATCACGCCCGAGCGCGAGCTGCGGTTTGCGTACACGCGGCCGTACGCGGTCTTCGACGAGTCCGTCGTCGTCCGCGCCGGCGACGGCGTGGCGGAACCGGCCGACCTGCGCGGCAAGCGCGTCGGAGCCATCGCGGGCAGCACCAACATGGCGCTCGCAGAGACGTTCCCCGGCGTCGAGTGCGTGCCGTTCGACGGCGTCACCGACGACGTCTTCGGCGACATGCTGCGCGCGCTCGAGGCCGGCGCGGTGGACGCGGTGGTCGACGACGACGTCACCTTCATCGGCAGCGAGCGCACCTGGCCCGGCATCCGCGTCGCCTTCACCGCCCCGACCCGCAACCGCTGGGGATGCGCTCTGCGACGCGGCGACCTCGAGCTCAAGCGCATGCTCGACGACGGCATCGAGCAGGCCGGCCTCGAGGCGGTCTGGCAGCGCTGGCTGCCGTCGCTGCCCTACCCGCTCTGATGCCGGGCCTCAGACCTCACCGTCGAGGTAGTCGAGGCGGGGGCTGCGGCGCACGATCAAGCGCGTCGAGCGCACGTTGACCTTGTCGGAATCGGGGTACTCCGCAACGTCCAGGCGTGCCTTCGTGCTGATCGCGAGGTAGACGAACGGGCCGTCGGAGTCGTTGACGAACTGGTGCGCGATGCCGGTGCCCGCCGGGAAGGCGATGACGTCGCCGGCGCGGATCTCGATCATCTCCTCGTCGCCGCCCGCCTCGCCCTGGCGCAGGATCCCGTGACCCTCGAGGACGTAGAACGCCTCCTCCTCGGCATGGTGGAAGTGGAACGGATTCGAGCGTGCGCCTGGCTTGACGAGGGTCAGGTTGTATCCGAGCTCGCGCGCCCCGGCGGCCTCGCCGATCTCCCGTGAGCCGGCGCCGAAACGGCCGCTCTCGTCCGAGTAGTCCTGGTAGGGGACGTCGATCGCGTTGACGACGTTGCGGAAGCGGCTGCGCTCAGGCATCGGGCCCGTCGGTCTGCAGCGCCGTCCGCACCGCGAGCGCCGCCTCCTGGCCACTCGAGATCGCGGTGTCGGTGTAGACGCCGCCGAGGTAGTCGCCGGCGAGGTGGATGCGCCCGAGCGAGCGCTCGAGCGCCGGCTGCAGCGCGGATCGGCCGGGCGCCGCGTACGGCAGCATCCGCGGCAGCTTGAGCAGGATCGTCTCGGACACGATCCCGCGCGCCTCGGGGTAGATCGCATAGAGGTCGTCGAGGAACGCCTGCTCCACGACTGCGTCGGGCTGGTCGATCATGGTCAGCGCCGCATGCCCGGAGCGGTAGACCATGAGACTCCCGCCGGGCTCCCTCACGGGGCTGCGCGGGCGCAGCACGTTGACGGTGTTGAAGAGCATGTTGAACGAGCGCTTGGGCGTGGCGAGCGCGTAGAGGTCGTCCCATGGCATCGGGCGCGTCTCGTCGGTCAGCATCGCCATGACCACGGTCGCGCCGTACGGGATGGCGTTCAGCGAGCTGCGCGTGTCGTCGGGGAGATCGCGCAGAAGGCGCGCAGCGTCGAACGCCTTGGTCGCGACGATCGCGTGGCGCGCGCGGAGCTCGCGGTCGGCACCGCCCTCGCGGTAGCGCACGCGCACGAGGCCGCCCTCGAGCGCCACCTCCTGCACCTCGGCGCCGTGCACGATCCTCCCTGCGAGCTCGGCCGCGATGCCGTCGACGAGCGCGCCCGCGCCTCCCACGATGTTGCGCGAGAGACCCCCGCCCGAGCTCCAGACGAGCGCGAAGTAGCCGGTGCCCGCGCCTGCGGTGATCTCCTCGGGCTCGGCCGTCGAGCGCGTGACCGTCGCCCGGAACATGAGGTCGGCGTCACCCGGGAGTGGCCCCAGCCACTGCGAGAACGTCTGGTCGTCGGCGTGCGCGAGCAGCCGCCGGCGCGTGTCGGCCGGAGACTCGCCGGGCCGGGCCTTCGCGACGCGCTCGTAGCGCGCCACCGCGATGCGCAGGCGCGCGCCTGCGCGGGTCAGGGCGATCCGTTCGGCGGGGCGCAGTGGCAGACGCAGCGGGTACAGCTCCGGCCGCCCGCCGACCAGCAGGCGCCCGTTGAGCTCGAGCGCGACGAGGTGCCCGGGCACCGGGAGCGACTCCACGCCGACGTCGGCGACGAGACGCCCGGTCGCCGACCCCGGGCCGCTGAAGACGTGCGCGCCGAGGTTGAGCCAGTACGGGTCGCGCGGCTCGCTGCGGATCCGGCCGCCGAGGCGGCTCGTGCCCTCGAGCACGGTGATGTCGCGGTTGCGCAGATCCCACGCCGCCGCGAGGCCGGCGATGCCGCCGCCGATCACGACCGCGTCGCGTACGGACCCGCTGCTGAGGGCGTCGGTGGGCAGGCCGCCGAGTCTAACGGGGGCGCGCGCGGGCCACGCCGTCCTCCTCGAGCAGCGGCCATGGGTGCGCTGGGGCGTCGGCCGGACCGCGTACGATGATGCCGTGTCCGCATCGCTCGACATCGCTCCCGACGCAGCCGGCGTGCGCCTCGCGCGCGTCGAGCTCGCGGCCGCTCTGCGCGCCGCCGCCCTCTACGGCTTCAACGAGGGCATCGACAACCACTTCAGCCTCGTCGTCCCGGGCCGGCCGGACGCGTTCCTGCTCAATCCGTACGGCCCGCACTGGTCCGAGTTGCGCGCCGGCGACCTGCTCACCATCGGGCTCGGCGGCGATCGGCTGGCGGGCGAGGGCGCGCTCGACACGACGGCCTTCACGATCCACCTCGGCGCGCATCGCGCGCGGCCCGATGCCGCCTGCGTGCTGCACACGCACATGCCCTACGCCACGGCGCTCTCGATGACCGAGCGCGGGCTGGACACGCGCGCGAGTCAGAACGCGATGTACTTCCACGGCCGTATCGCACGTCTCGCCTACGGCGGCCTGGCCGATGCCGAGGAGGAGGGCGCCCGCATCGCGACCGCCCTTGCCGACGGCATCTCGGTGATCCTCATGGACAACCACGGCGTGCTCGTCGTGGGCGAATCGGTCGCCGACGCGTGGCACCAGCTCTACTTCCTCGAGCGCGCGTGCGAGGTGCAGGTGCTGGCGCAGTCGACCGGCTCGCGGGTGCTCCAGGTACCCGAAGAGGTCGCGCGGCACACCGCGGCGCAGTTCCGCTCGGCGGGCGGTCAGCCCGAGTTGTTCGCCGCGGTGCGACGCGAGCTCGATCGCGTCAATCCCGGCTACGACCGTTGACCTGCGATCGCCCGGCGCGCGCGGCGCGCCCGTGATCCGCACCGTCGTCAGCGGCGACTACGCGGCGCTCAGCGTCGCGGCGGCCGACGCGATTGCCGCGACCGTGCTGCGCAAGCCCGATGCGCTGCTGCTGCTCGCGACCGGCGATACGCCGATGGGCGCCTACCGTGTGCTCGCCGAGCGGTGTGCGAGCGGCGAGCTCGACACCTCGCAGCTGCGCGTCGCGCAACTCGACGAGTATGCCGGGATCGCGCACGATGACCGCCGCTCGCTCTACGGCTGGATGCTGCGCTCCTTCCTCGAGCCGCTGGACGTGCCGCCGGAGCGCACGATCCGCCTCGACGCCACGCTGCCGCCGGACGCGGCGTGCCGTGCGTACGACGCCGCAGTGGCCGCTGCGGGCGGATTCGAGCTCGCGGTCCTCGGTCTCGGGCCGAACGGTCACCTCGGCTTCAACGAGCCGCCGGTCGAGCGCGACGCGCCCACCCGCCTGGTGCCGCTGACGCCCGAGAGCATCGTGAGCAACGCGCGCTACTGGGGCGGCGAGGACGATGTCCCGCGCCTGGCGCTGACCTGCGGGATGGCGACGATGCTCGCGGCACGCCAGATCCTGCTCGTCGTCTCGGGCCCGCACAAGCGCGGGATCCTCGGCCGCACGCTGGACGAGACGCCGACGGTGGACGTTCCCGCCTCCTGGCTGCAGGACGCGCCGGGCGAGGTCGTCGTGCTCGCCGACCGCGACGCCCGTCCTCTCGAGCCGCCTACTCCTTGATCGCGCCGGCGAGCACGCCGCGGATGAAGTGCCGCTGCAGGAAGAGGTAGACGAGCACGATCGGCGCGGCCACGAGCACCGAGGCGGCGGCGACCTTCGTCGGGTCGCCCGCGCGAGAGACGCCGGCGAAGAAGGCCAGGCCGAGCGGCGCCGTCGTGTTGCTCGAGCCCGCCAGCATCACGAGGGCGAGCAGGAACTCGTTCCACGTGTAGATGAAGACCAGCACGCAGAGCGTCAGCAGCGCCGGCCGCGCCTGTGGCAGCAGGATGCTGCGGAGGACGCGGAACGAGCCCGCGCCGTCGATACGTCCGGCCTCGACGAGCGCTTTCGGCGTGCTCAGGAAGAACGCGCGCATCCAGAACGTGCCGAGGGTCACCGACTGGCCGATCTGCGGCAGGATGAGCGCCCAGTAGGACCCCGCGAGGTTGATCCCGACCGGGTGGTAGTTGAGGAAGTCGTAGTAGAGCGGGATGACCGTCGCCTCGT
>CAZYYP010000160.1:0-8199 GCA_964651695.1 uncultured Gaiellales bacterium
GCAGGCGCAGGTTGAGCTTGTAGCGGCCGACCTTCGTGAGGTCGTAGCGCTTGGGATCGAAGAAGAGCGAGCGCAGGAGGGCGCGCGCGTTGTCGAGCGTGGGCGGCTCGCCGGGGCGCTGCTTCTTGAACACCTCGATGAGCGCCTCGTCGGCGCGCGTCGTGATGTCCTTCTCGAGCGTGTAGTTGATGTAGAGGTTCTCGTCCTTGGTCTTCGGATCGCGGAAGAGATCGACGATGGCCTCGTTGGACGTCGTGTCCATGACGTAGCCGGTCGTCGGGTCCTCGTGCGGGAGCGCGCGCAGGAGGGTTGTGATCGGCAGCTTGCGCTTGCGATCGATCCGGACCGTGACGAGGCCCTTCTTGTCGATCTCGAGCTCGAGCCACGATCCGCGCGACGGCATCAGGTTGGCCGTGAACAGCTGCTTGGCAGCGTCCTTGGGCTCGAGGATGTACGCGCCCGGCGACCGGACGAGCTGCGTCACGACGACGCGCTCGGTGCCGTTGATGATGAAGGTGCCCCACTCGGTCATGAGCGGGAAGTCGCCCATGAAGACCCGCTGCTCGCGGATCTCGCCGGTGGACTTGTTGATGAAGCGGACGGTCACCGAGAGCGGCGCCGAGTACGTGAGATCCTTCTCCCTGCATTCCCTGATGGAGACGGGCGGGGGGTCGAACGCGTACTCGCCGAACTCGACGGCCAGCGTGCCCGTGTAATCCTCGATCGGCGAGATGTCATCGATGACCTCCCGCAGCCCCTCCTCCATGAAGCGCCGGAAGGAGGCGACTTGGATGTCGATCAGGTTCGGGACGTCGATCACCCGTCGCAGACGGGCGTACGATCGACGTTGCCGCGGTGCACGGGACGGGGCAATGGCTGCCACGACGGCAATCCCTCCTCACAGGGATCGAAAGCGGACGGCGACGCACGCACGCGCGACTGCAGGCATGCAGATGCGCGGCGCGAACGTGCAGCATAGCAACGCGCGAGGCCGGAACGCAACCCAGAGGTGTGCGACCGGGCGAGGCGGGGCTGTCCTGAGGGCCGCGACGGTACCACCTTGTGCGTCGGCGTGCAAGCTGAGCTGGGGATAACCCGCCTGGATAGGGGGAGAACCCGGGCCCGGCGGTGCAGAACCGGCCGAACCGGGCGGGGCGCTCGCACGTACTGCCCTTAACGCAGCGTTCATGCCCGGGGCTTCGAGGAGTTGCGGGTACGCAGCTAGAATTCTGCGAGACGTCCCGAATCTCCCGGTCGCGCCCGCGCGGCCGTCTTTCCCGATGGAGCAGTCGATGGAGCAGCCACCCACACCTGCCGAGCGTCCTCCCGAACAGCGGGCGAACATCTCCGAGGCAGTCATCGCCGCTCCGGCGGGCGCGGTTCCCGCCCGGCATACGGGCGGCTTCGTCGCGCGCGGCGCCGGCGTCGGGCTTGCCCGGCAGTGGCGCACCTTCAACCTGATCGCGAACATCGTCGCCGTCGCCGCCATCCCGGCGGTGTGGCTCTTCTACCGCGACAACGCCGGCCTCTCGCAGCTGCACGCGGGCCTCGCCACGTGGGGCACCCTCGCGGCCGCGCGCGGCACCTTCGACCTGATCGCCCACCGCTTCATCCCGTGGCCGAGCCTCTTCGGCGCCGACAAGTCGTTCCTCAACGAGGACACGTCCCTCCGCCGGCGCATCGCCTTCTGGCGCTTCATGTGGCGCCTCTCGATCGGCTACCTGACGATCTTCGGCGTCTTCCCGTACATCCTGGACGTGCTGCGCGGCAATTCGGCGAACTTCGTCAACAGCATCGTCTGGGGCCTCCACCGCGTCGGCACCTTCACGAGCTTCTGGAACGGGCAGACCGCAGCCAACCGCGCGCAGCTGATCTTCATCCTGATGATCAACCTCCTCATCGGCGCGATCTTCATCGTGCCGATGGTCCTGATGGCCGTCCGGCAGATGAAGTCCTACGAGCCCGGGGATGCCAGCTGGGGCGTCGAGATCGACCACGTCCGCGGGCAGGCCGACGTCAAGGACGAGGTGCGCAGGATCATCGAGCTGTGGCAGGCGAGCGACCAGTTCAAGCAATCGGGCGGCAAGCCCGAGCGCGGGCTGCTCTTCATCGGGCCGCCCGGCACCGGCAAGACCATGCTCGCGAAGGCCATCGCCACGGGCTTCAACGCGCCCTTCATGGCCGTGCCGGGCTCCGGCTTCGCCCAGACCTTCATCGGCATGGACGTCGTCGCCGTGCAGTGGATGGGCCACAAGGCCAAGAAGCTCGCGCGCAAGTGGGGCGGCCACTGCATCGTCTTCATCGACGAGATCGACGCCGTCGGCATGCGGCGCGCCGCCCTCGGCGCCGCCGCCGAGCCCATGCAGGACGCACTGCATCCGATGTTCGGTCCGGGCGGCGCGCGCACCGGCTCGGGCGACGTCATCGTCGAGACGCGCGCATGGCGCGACCACGTGGGCGCGATGATGACCGATCCCGACCGTCCCGTGCAGCGGCGCGGCCCGTTCGGCACCATCGCCAGGGCCGTCGTGCCCGGCATGTTCGGCGGCGGGCAGGGCAGCGGCGCCCTCAACCAGCTGCTGGTCGTGATGGACGGCGTCGACAATCCGCCGTTCCTGAAGCGCATGTCGACGCGCCTCGTCAACACCCTGGCCGACGCCTCCTACGTCCTGCCGCAGCGCATCTGGAGGTTCCGCCTGCGCCTGCCGCGGCCCAAGCCGCGCAACGACCAGGTGTTCTTCATCGGCGCGACGAACGTGCCGCTCTCGGTGCTCGACCCGGCGCTCACGCGCGCGGGCCGCATGGGACGCCAGGTGCAGTTCCGGATCCCGAACAAGGTCGACCGCCTCGACGTGCTCGACTTCTACCTGGCCAAGGTCTCGCACACGCCCGACCTCGACTCCGAGAAGCTGCGCGACGAGCTCGCCCGCATGACGGGCGGCTACTCGCCGGCGATGATCGAGCAGGTCTGCTCGATCGCGCTGATGGCGGCGCACCACGACGGGCGCCAGGCCTTCGACCGCACCGACATCCTCACCGCGATGGCGACGGTCGAGGTCGGCACGGTCGTCGACTTCGAGTACACCCCCAGCGAGCTGCGCCAGATCGCGGTGCACGAGGCGGGCCACGCCACGATCGGCCACGCCTACCAGGCGGATACGCACGAGGCGGCGCGGCTCACGGTCCGGCCGCGTTCCAACGGCTCCGGCGGTCACTTGATGACGCGCGAGAAGGACGACCGCTTCGTCTACTTCCAGTCCGAGCTGTTCAAGGACATGCTCGTGTCGATGGGGGCGCTCGCGGCCGAGCACGTCTTCTACGGCGAGAACACCAACGGCGTGGGCGGCGACATGATGAGCGTCGCGATGCAGGCGGCCATCATGGTCGGCCACTCCGGCATGGGCCCCGAGCGCGTGGCGATGCCGAAGACCATGACGCGCAGCGAGGAGAACGCCGCGCGCAAGCAGCTCGACGAGTACCTCCAGGAGACCGGCGGCAAGCTCCTCGCCGTCGCCTCGCTGAGCGACCACTACGCAGCGGCGCTCCGCGGCCGCGAGAAGCAGGCGCTCGCCGAGCGTCTCGTCGGCCACGCCTACCTGGTGGCGTACAAGTTCGCCGAGCAGAACCGCGAGGCGATCTCGCGCGTCGCCGACGAGCTCGTCGAGCGCCGCGAGCTGAACGGCGACGAGGTCACCGAGCTGCTCGACTCGCTCCACATGAAGCCCGCGGTCGTCGACTACCTCGAGGAGAGCACGTGGCCGCGCCTGTGACCAGCGAGGTGGCAGCGCCCACCCCCGCTCCGTCGGCGCCCAAGGTGCACCGGCGGCGGTTCGCCGTGTTCTATTCCGGCCTTGCCGTTCTGCTTGCGATCGGTGCCGCGACCGGCATTCACCTGATGACGCGCACGATCGTGAAGCCGAAGCCGTGGTCGGCTTTCGTGCCGCTCACGACGACGCCCGAATCCGCCGTGCGCGAGATCGCCGTGCACGTGGAGGGCGCCTACGCGGACGCCAAGGGCAAGGACTACGCGACGGTGCGCGGCGGACCGCTCTCGGTCGGCAGCGACGCGGCGGTGCTCGTCAAGCCGGACGCCAAGTCCACGGGCGGCTACAAGTTCTTCGACGGCGCCTCGGTCGAGTACCAGATCTGCGCCAACACGAAGGCGGGCAACTGCGCGTTCACGTCCAACAAGAAGCTGACGCCCAACATGTCGGGCGCGATCACCCGGCGCATGGCCTACGAGCTGGCGCTGACGACCTTCCACTACGTGCCCGAGGTGCAGAACGTCGCCGTGCTGCTGCCCGTCGTGCAGACTGGCCAGAAGGCGCGCATCCTCGTGCTCACGCGCGCGGAGAACAAGGATCCGAAGTCGCTCGCCGACGGGCTCGTGCCGTTCGATCCGGCCAAGCCGGGCAACCTCGAGGAGGCGACGAAGATCGCCGCGGCCACGGATCCGCTGATCTTCCACTACGAGGTTACGTCCACCAGCGACAGCCCGCCGACGCCCGTCTACCTGCTGTCGCCGCTCCTCATCAAGGACACGGCGAGCGTCGCGAAGGGCAGCAAGAAGCCGTAGCCCTGGTTCGCGCGACGGCGCCCCGCGCCTCGAGCTCAAAGCGGTTGCCCGCATAGCCGCGCAGGTACGAGAGCGGCATGCGCAGCGGCCGGTGCTGCATCTGCCAGACGTGGCAGAGCTCGTGCGCGACGAGGTCGCCATCGTCGATCAGCACGCGTGCGCGCACGAGGATGACGCGGTGCGTCGCGTAGCCGTCGAAGCGGCGGAGCCACGGCAGCCGGAAGAGCCACGGCGCAGCCACGAGGCGCACCCCTGCGATCCGCACCGGTCGGGGGTAGAGGCCGAGCGGGTCGAGCCGCGCCTTGGCGGCTGCGAGCGAGGGGTGCGGCGGGCGCGTCATCGACTCGCGAGAGGCACCTGCACGATCGGGGTCAGACCCCAATCGTGCAGGTCACAGGGCGTGCGGCGGAATTCGCCTGCACGGTTGCTGACCTGCACGATCGGGGTCTGACGCACGATCGGGGTCAGACCCCAATCGTGCAGTGCGCTACTTGACCTCGACGGTCGCCCCGGCCTCTTCGAGCTCGGCCTTGAGCTTGTCGGCCTCGTCGCGCGGGACGCCGGACTTGATCGGGCCCGGTGCGGCGTCGACGAGATCCTTGGCCTCCTTGAGGCCGAGACCGGTCGATGCCTTGACCACCTTGATCACCTGGATCTTGGAGGCGCCGGGCGCCGTGAGCACGACGTCGAACTCGGTCTGCTCGGCCTCGGCCGCGGCCTCGCCGCCACCGGCGGCCGGGGCTGCGGCGGCCGCGGGAGCGGCTGCGGCAGAAACGCCGAACTCCTCCTCGAGCGCCTTCACCAGGTTGGAGAGGTCGAGGACGCTCATGCCCTTGATCTCTTCGATCCACTTCTCGACGGTCATCGTCGCCATCGTCGGTTCCTTTCACGAGCGGCGCCATCCGGGCCGCGATTCATCTGAGTCGGGCGGACTACGCCGCTTCCTTCTGGATCCGGACCTGATCGAGTGCGACGACCAGGCTGCGCGGCAGCTGCGCCAGCACGTTCGCGAGCCCGCTGACCGGCGACATCATGCTGCCGACCAGGCTGGTAAGCAGCTGTTCGCGCGAGGGCAGCGTCGCGAGCTGCTTGACGCTCTCGGGGCCGATCGCCTCGCCGTCCAGGTACGCGCCGCGCAACGCGAGCTTGCGCGACGTGCGACCGAAGTCGGACAGCGTCTTGGCTGCGGCAGCGGGGTCGCCGGGGACGAGCGTGATGGCCGTCGGGCCGACGAGCAGCGCGACCAGTTCCTCACGGCCGGCCGCACGCGCAGCGATGCGCGCGAGCGTGTTCTTGGCGACGCGGAACTCGGCGCCGCTCGGGCGCAGCCTGTTGCGCAGGTCCGCCATCTCGGCCACGGTCAGGCCGGTCGGATCGGCGATGATCATCTGGCTCACGCCACCGAGTTCCTCGGTCAGCGAGCTGACGATCTCCTCCTTGCGTTGCTTGAGCATTTCTCCACCTCCTCTCGCTCGTCTCGTGCCCACCGGTGCAGCGGCGGACGGCGACGAGCGGAGGGTGCTCCGCAACGTGCTCTCCACCTCGGCCGGGCTTCCGCCCCTGAGGGCTGCCGGCGGTCTACGGCGTGGGGCGTTGTCGCCGCAGGCTAGCCGGGTACTCGCCCCGGCGTCGCACTGCGACGCGGATCAGACTGCCGCGGTCTCCTGGTCGCGCTCCTCGAGCAGGTCGCGCGTGCGGCTCGGATCGACCTTGATGCCCGGGCCCATCGTCGAGGCGAGCGCGATCGAGAAGATGTAGCGGCCCTTGGCCGAGGCCGGCTTCACGCGCAGGATCTCCTCCAGCACCACCGCGTAGTTCTCGACGAGCTGCTCGACCTCGAACGACTTGCGTCCGATCACCACGTGCACGAGCCCGGCGCGGTTCTCCGTGCGGTACTCGATCTTGCCGGCCTTGATCTCCTCGACCGCCTTGGCGATGTCGAACGTGATCGTGCCGCTGCGCGGGTTGGGCATCTTGCCCTGCGGGCCGAGCACGCGGCCGAGGCGGCCGACGACGGCCATCATGTCGGGCGTCGCGAGCGCGACGTCGAAGTCGGTCCAGCCCTCCTGCACGCGGGTGGCGAGGTCGTCGGCGCCGACGTAGTCGGCACCTGCCTCCTCCGCCGCACGCGCATGCTCGCCCTGGGCGAACACCGCCACCGTCTTGGTACGGCCCGTGCCGTGCGGCAGCATCAGCGATCCGCGCAGCTGCTGGTCCGCGTGGCGGACGTTGAGGCCGAGGCGGAAGTGCGCCTCGACGGCCTCGTCGAACGTCGCCGTCTCGAACGACTTGAGCAGGCGGACGGCGTCGAGCGGCTGGTAGAGCCGCAGCCGGTCGACCTGGGCCTTGGCGGCCTTGAGCTTCTTGCCGGCCATCAGGCCTCCACCTCCACGCCCATCGAGCGGGCGGTGCCCGCGATGATGTTCATGGCCGCCTCGACGTCGTTCGCGTTGAGGTCGGGCATCTTCGTCTCGGCGATCTCGCGCAGTTGCGCCTGGGTGAGCTTGCCGACCTTGGTGCGGTTCGGCTCGCCCGAGCCCTTGTCGAGATTGATCTGCTCCTTGATCAGCACTGCCGCGGGCGGCGTCTTCGTGATGAACGTGAACGAGCGATCTTCGAAGATCGTGATCTCGACCGGCGTGATCCGTCCGGGGACGGACGACGAGGTCGCGGCGTTGAACGCCTTGCAGAACTCCATGATGTTGACGCCGTGCTGGCCCAGAGCAGGTCCGACCGGCGGGGCGGGGTTCGCCTGCCCGGCGGGGATCTGAAGCTTGACGGTCGTCATGACCTTCTTGGCCATGTCCCACTTCCTTCCGTGGTCAGGCGCCCGCGGCGCGGGCTCCCACAGGCGCCGCGCGGGTACGCGGCGCGGTTGAGCTCAGGCGACTCAGTCGAGTCGCTTGACCTGATCGAACGTCAGGTCCACCGGGACGCTGCGCTCGAAGATCGAGACCGCCACCTTGAGGCGGCCGGCCTCGGCATTCACTTCGATGATCTCGCCGTCGAAATCGGCGAGCGGGCCGGAGATGACCTTGACGGTCTCCCCCAGCGAGAACTCCGCCGTCGGGCGCGGCTTCTGCTCGAGCGTCGCCACGTGCAGGATCTTGTCGACCTCGCCCTTGGAGAGCGCGACCGGCTTCTGCGCGCCGACGAAGCCCGTCACGCCCGGCGTGTTCTTGACGACGTGCCAGGAGTTGTCGTCCAGCTCCATGTGCACGAGCACGTAGCCCGGCAGGGTGCGCTTCTCGACCTGCACCTTCTGGCCGTCCTTGGTCTCGACGACCTGCTCGGTCGGCACGACGACCCGCCGGATCTTCTGCTGCTGCCCCATCGTGTCGACGCGGTGCAGGAGGTTCTGGCGGACCTTGTTCTCGTGGCCCGAGTACGTGTTGATGACATACCAGTGGAACATCAGTTGCTCTCAGCGATCATTCAGTGGGCGGCGTACTCGTCGATGAGCCAGCGAGACGCTCGGAACAGGACGGCATCGAGGGCGGCGATATAGACCCCGATGACGATGCAGACGATGATCACGACTCCGGTCGCCTGCCACAACTGCACCCTCGTCGGCCACTGCACCTTGCGCAGCTCGGCGATGCACTCTCGCACGAACTGGCCGA
>CAZYYP010000161.1:0-8138 GCA_964651695.1 uncultured Gaiellales bacterium
GCGGCGATCGCGAAGTCGAACGCCACATGGAGACCGTTCGCGAACGGCTGGGCGATCAGGTGCGGGAAGAACCTCGGGCCTGTGAGGTAGGCCGCGTTGTGTGCCGGGATCTGGTGCAGCGTCGACCCGAGCAGGTGTTGCATGGGGTTGTAGCCCAGGAACGACGCGAAGAGGACGCCGACGGCCGGCAGGTGGGAGATGCGCACTGCGTCGGCCGCGGGCACGCCCTGCGCGATCAGCCCGCTGTGCATCGCCCCGGGCAACGTGGAGCTCAGGCCCACGATCATGAGCGAGAAGAAGATGCCGATCGAGAGCACCATCGCGGAGTTCTGGAATGTCGCCGCCATACCCGCGCCGACGCCGCGGCGGTGCGCCGGGAGGCTGTTCATGATGCCCATCTGGTTGGGAGCGGAGAACAGGCCCATCGCCAGCCCCATCAGCAGCAGCAGCGTCGCGAACGCCCCGTAGGCGAAGTTCACCGGGAGCAGCTCGAGCAGCAGGAACGCGACCGCCGCGGCGAGCATGCCACCGGTCGCGAACGGGCGGGCGCCGAAGCGATCCGAGAGCCGGCCGGAGATCGGGCCGGCGATCAGGAAGCCGACCGTCAGCGGGAGCATGTAGATGCCCGCCCAGAGCGGCGTCTCGGAGAAGCTGTAGCCGTGCAGCGGCAGCCAGATGCCCTGCAGCCAGATGATCAGCATGAACATCAGGCCGCCGCGCCCGAGCGAGGCGAGCAGCGTCGCGATGCTGCCGGCCGTGAATGCGCGGATGCGGAACAGGCCGAGGCTGAACATCGGATCGTCGATGCGCAGCTCGATGACCACGAAGGTCGCCAGCAGGGCGAGCCCCGAGACCATCTCGCCGACCACGACCGGGTTCGTCCAGCCCATGGAGTGCCCGCCGTAGGGCTGGATGCCGTACGTGATCGAGACGAGCACGAGGATGAGCCCCACGGCGAAGGTGGCGTTGCCCCACCAGTCGATGCGCGCAGGCCGGCGCTCGCCGCGCTCCTGCAGCTTCCAGTACGCCCAGACGGTGCCGAAGACGCCGAACGGGACGGATACGAGGAACACGAGGCGCCACGACACCGGCGCGAGCAGACCGCCCAGCACGAGTCCCATGAACGAGCCCGCGATGGCCGCGACGGCGTTGACGCCGAGCGCAAGGCCGCGCTCCTGGCTGGGGAACGCGTCGGTCAGGATGGCGGAGGAGTTGCCCATCACGAGCGCGCCGCCGACGCCCTGCCCGATGCGCATCGCGATCAGCCAGAGCGCGCCCGACGAGCCGTCCATCCAGGTCACCGAGAGCAGGATGGAGCAGAGCGTGAAGACGGCGAGGCCGAGATTGAACATGCGCACGCGGCCGAACATGTCGCCGATGCGCCCGAACGTCACGACGAGCACCGCCGTCGCGACCATGAAGCCCATCATCATCCACAGCAGGTAGCTCGTATTGCCCGGCAGCAGCGGGTCGAGGTGGATGCCGCGGAAGATGTCGGGCAGCGCGATCAGCACGATCGACGAGTTGATCGTGGTGATCAGCATGCCGATCGTCGTGTTCGAGAGCGCGATCCACTTGTAGCGGTCGCGTTTCGGATCGGCCTGCGGAGCGGCCGGGACGGGAGGCGGCGCGATCGTCGTACTCACGTGGATGCCTCGCCGAGCTCGAGCAGGATGTCGCGGACGCGCCGCCGTGCACCCGTCAGCTCGTCCTCGATCTCCTCGAGCGCCGCCCGGCGCGCGGCCACCAGAGCGATCTGCGTCTCGATGTGCTCGAGCGCCTCGAGCGCGATCCCCGTGCGCGCGGCGTCGTCCGGATCACCGTCGTGCCAGCGCTCGCGCAGACCCGCACGCGCGAGCTCGGCGTCCGACCACGTGCGCAACTCGCCGAGCGACAGCCCGAGCGTCTCCTTGACGCGCAGCAGTTCCTTGAGCCGCTCCTCGTCGTGCCGGTCGTAGAGGCGGTGCTGGCCACGCGGCCGTCCGCTCCCGGGCAGGAGACCGAGCTCCTCGTAGTACCGCACAGCGCGCGGGGTCGCCCCCGCCCGACGTGCCAACTCTCCGATCCGAAAGTGCTCTGCGACCGCGCTCACCGGTAACGAACTCCTCATAACGTGACGTATACGTCAGCTTAGCACGGACGTTTTCCGCTTCTGTCCACGAACCAACCTGACGCGAGTAGGAGAATGCCGGGTCCCGGTGACCTCGATCGAGCCCGTTGACTCCCTCGATCGAGGGATGCGCGTCTCGCTCTTCCGGCTCGATTCACCGAGCATGAGCGCCGCAATCAGCCGGCCGGGCCTGCGCGTGCACGGGTTGATGCTGGGCGCGCGCCGGGTCTCCCAGGTGCTCGTCTTCGGCGTGCTGCCGCTCGTCATCGTCGGCCTGACGCTCGTCCTGACCTTCCACAAGGGGACCGGGGCCTGGGCCGTCGACTTCAGAGGCAACTTCGTCATCCCCGCGCGCGACATCCTCCACGGCGTCTCGCCGTACCACACCGCGTATCTCGAGCGCGTGCGCGATGCGGTCGACGCGGGTCGCCGGCCCGACACGTTCTCGCGTGGCGTGTTCGCCACGTACCCGGCGCCGGCGCTCCTGCTGGGAGTCCCGTTCACGTTCCTGCCCGCGGCCGTCGCGGAGTGGCTCTGGGTCGGGCTCTCGATCGCGTGCGCGGCGCTCGCGCTCCGGCTCGTCGGCGTGCGCGACTGGCGCGTCTACGGCGCGGCTCTGCTGGCACCGGCCCTCGGGACGTCGCTCTCCTACGGCACCGTCGAGTGCCTGCTGATGCTCGGACTGGCCGCGACCTGGCGCTGGCGCGACCACGCCTGGCGCGGAGGCATCGCCCTCGGCACCCTGATCGCGCTGAAGCTGATCTTCGTGCCGCTGATCGCATGGCTCCTGTTCACGCGCCGCTTCCTGGCCGCTGCCGTCGCGAGCGCCTGGGCCACCGGCCTGTGCCTGGCCGCGTGGGCGGTCATCGGCTTTCACGGCTTCACCGACTACCCGCACGTGCTGTCGCTGCTCACGGACATCGAGAAGCGGCAGGGGTTCTCGAGCGGCTCCTACGTTCTCGCGCTCGGGCTCCCGGAGGCTCTGGCCTCCGCAATCCCCTACGTGCTCGGGTGCTGCGTGACGGCGGTGCTGTGGTTTGCCGTGCGGCGGGGCGGCGCGCGCGCCGATGCGCACGGGTTCCTGCTCGCGACCCTGGCCGTGTTCGCGTTCTCGCCGATCGTCTGGCTGCACTACCTCGCGCTGCTGCTCGTGCCGCTGGCCGTCCTCGTCCCCCGGCTCGGCGCCGCATGGATGATGCCGCTCCTGATGTGGGGCATGCCGTTCGCCGCCTTCACGCCGGCCAACCCCGTGCATCGGACGATCTTCGCCGTCACCCTGCTCGGCAGCGTCGTCTTCGCCTACGGGCCGCGCGAGCTCGCCGAGACGCTGCACCTGCGGTCCCCGCTGCCTCAGCGCGAAGCCGCCGGCGCGGCGTAGCCACGCGCGCGTTGGACGCCGCCCCGCCGGCTGGCACACTGCCGGGGTGGCGATGAGACCGACCTACCGCGTGCGCATCGAATACTGCGTGCCCTGAGGCGCGACGCCGAACGCGGCCGGTCTGGCTGCGCGGATCATCGGGGGCTGGTCGCCGGTTCTCGTCTCGCTCGAGCTGGTGCCGGGAACCGGCGGGGTCTTCGACGTCGACGTCGATGGCGAGCGCGTCTTCTTCAAGCAGATGATCGGGCGCTATCCGCAGCCCGACGACGTCCTTCCGCTGTTGCGCGAGCGGCTCGGGCCCGAGCTGATGTAGCCACCCTCACGCCAGGTCGCCGAGCAACGAGCCGCGCTCGACGACGACCTGCCCGTCGAGCGCGATCGTGCAGCCGCGCATCGGCAGGTCGAAGTGGCCCGCCGTGTAGCGGCCGGCGTTCTCGTTGGCGCCCGTCGAGAAGAGGAAGTTGCCGGCGAAGGCGCGCGCCTCGGTGCCGTTGATGCCGGCCTTGTCGTAGAGCTCGAGGTAGTCCCAGCGCGCGCCGCGGTTCATGCCGAAGCCGACGTGGCTGACGGCGTAGCTCTCGCGGTCGCCGAAGGCCGCGAGGTACGAGCGGAAGAGCTCGGCGTCCAGTCCGTCGCCGTCGATCGCGACCACGTGGTCGTCCTCGATGCGCAGCGTCACCGCATCGCGCACGTAGGTCTTGAACGTGAGATTGATGTCGCCCGGCGCGAGCACGACGACGCCCTCGACGCAGTGGGCGGCGGGAAAGGCGAGGCAGAGGCCGCCCGGCCAGTGCGCGATCGTGCCGGGCTCGGTGGCGGCGCCCGAGGAGCCTGCGCGGAACGCACCGGCGAGCCGGGCCGTGAGATCGGTCCCCGCGGCGGAGGTCACGCGCATCTCGGCCGCAGCCTCGAGCAGCGCGACGCCGTGCGCGACGCGCGCGCCGAGCGTCGGATCCTCGGCATAGCGCTCGAAATTCTCGGGGTGCTCGTTGCTGATCATGAGCACGCGCGCGCCGCCGCCGAGGATCTCGCCGAGCTCGGGCGCGTGCAGCAGGCCCTCGACCGTGCAGTCGATCACGAGGTCGGCGGCCGCGAGCGCGGCGATCGCGCCGCGGTTGCCTGCGAGCGCGACCGAGGCGCCCGTCGAGCGCAACGCGACCGGCCCGGGGTTCGCCGGCGTGGGCACGACGACGTCGTAGACGCGACCGCCGAGCATCTGCGCGGCGATCCGGCTCGTCTCGACCAGCTCCGGCCGGCTGGCGGACTCCGAGAGCACGGCGACCACCTCGCCCTGGCTCAGCGCGCACGCCCGCAGGTGATGCGAGAACACGTCGATCCAGCGCCACTCCGTCATGCGGCGGCCTCGACCGCGTCGAGGTGCGCGCGCAGCGCCGCCGTGACGGCCTCGGGCGCCTCGAGGTTCGAGATGTGGCCGGCGCCCGGGATGACCTGCAGGCGCGCCCCGCGGATGCCGTCCGCGAGAGCCTCGGAGTAGGCGAGCGGGGTCTCCTCGTCGCGCTCGCCGACGAGCACGAGCGTGGGTGCGCGCACCTCGCCGAGGCGCGGCCGCACGTCGTGGGACGGCAGTAGCTCGACCGCGGCGCGGAGTCCGTCCGGGGAGATGCGCTGCATCGAGGAGACCGCGGCCGCGACGGCGCCCGGGCTCGCGTCCGGCGCCATGATCGAGCGCAGCACCGCTTCGGCCATGCTCGCGGGCGTCTCGCCGGCATCGAGCGCATCGAGTCGCAGCCGCTTCCAGGCCTCGGGATCGGTGCCGTCGATCCCGAAGGCCGGGCTCGAGTCCAGCAGGGCCAGCGAGTGCACGCGGTTGGGATGGCGGAGCGCGGTGTGGAGCGCGATCTGACCGCCCATCGAGAGCCCGGCCAGATGCGCGCCAGTCGCCCCGAGGGCCTCGATGAACCCGGCGAGCGCATCGGCCAGGAGCGGATACGTGAGCGCGTAGGCCGGCGCGGGCGACAGCCCGTAGCCGGGCATGTCCCAGGCCGCGCAGCGATAGCTGTCGCTCAGCGCGACGAGCTGCGGATCGAAGCCGGTGCGGGTCGTGCCGAGTCCGTGCAGGAACACGACGAGCGGCCCGTCGCCCGCCTCGCGCCACGCCACCGGGAGCGCGTCGATGTCGCGCAGCTCAGACGAGGCGGTGATCGTCGCGCTCCTCGTAGAGGCCGAAGCGGCCGAGCAGCTCGAGGGACACCTCGGCGCTCCACGGCAGCATCACCGAGCCGCAGCGCGCGTCGCGGTAGTGCTGCTCGAGTGGCAGGTTGCGCATCAGCGACTGTCCGCCGCAGGCGCGGATCGCGAGGGCGGCGACCTCCGGCGCGGTCTCCATCGCCGTGTACGACGCGGCCCATGCGCGGCGCAGTTGCTCGGGCGACGGATCGAGGCGGGACTCGGCGACCGCGCACTCCCAGAGCGAGCGGCTGCGCTCGTAGGCGATCTGGATCTCCGCCCACGCCCACTGCTTGGCGGGGATGTCGCGCCGCGCCGGAATGCCGGGCGGGGGCGTGCTGCCCAGATAGCCCTGGACGAAGTCGACGACCGCGCGCGTCAGCCCGATGTAGGTCGGCGTGAGCGTCAGGTAGACGTGCGGCCAGCGCTCGGCGAGCTGGTCGAAGAGCCCCGTCGGCAGCAGCTCGTCGTCGGCGGCCACGAAGGCGTCCTCGAACAGCAGCGTGCGCGAGTCGGTGCCGCGCATGCCGAGCGTGTCCCAGTCGCCGACGATCTTGACGCCCGGGTTGTCGGAGCGCACCGAGAGGAACCGCAGACCCTCCTCGCCCTCCACGCGGCAGGTGAAGTTGTAGGCGTCGGCGGCGCCGGCGAGCGACGCGAACACCTTGCGCCCGTTGATCTCGAAGCCGCCGGGCACGGGCGTCGCGCGGGTCGCGACGCCGGCCGTGGCCCCGCGAGCGATGCCTTCCGAGAGCGGCTGGCTCATGATCGCGCCGTCCTCGAGGATCCAGCGGTAGAGCTCGCTGCGGATGCGCTCGTGCCGCTCGCGCACCTCGGGCGGCATGTCGAGATCGTCGGCGAGGATGCCCGTCCAGAGCACGGTCTGGCTGTGCATGTTGTAGGTCAGCGCCGTCGTCGGGCAGAAGCGCGCGAGCTCGGCGGAGGCGTGCATGTAGTCCTGGAAGCTCGCGCCCATGCCGCCGTAACGCACGGGGATGCAGAGCCCGAGCATGCCGGCGTCGCGCAGGTCGGCGTAGTTCTCGAACGGGAAGGCGGGCGCGCGGTCGTAGCCCGCCGCGCGCTCGGCGAACGCCGGCCCGAGCTCGCGGATGATGGCGAAGGCACGGTCGCGCACCGGGTGGGCGCCCGTCACGAGCGCCAGACCACGTAGCCCTGACGGGCGATGCGGAAGCCGGCGAGCGTGCCCCGCACGTAGCGGCACGTGATGCCGCTGACCGCAGAGCGGCAGCGGATCGGGCCGATGTCCACGAACTTCCCGTAGGCCAGCGTCGTGCAGTCGTTGAAGCACCTCGGCCCGACGTCGCCGCGGCAGGCGCCGATGTTCACCCGGCGGCTCGAGAGGCTGAGGTTGTACGGCTCCCAGTCGAGATCGCAGCCCTTCGGCTTGGTGCGCACGTGCGGCCAGGTCGCGCCTTTGGCGAGGCACTCGGCGAAGGCGTTCGGCGCGGTGCCCGCGATGCAGTTGAGATTGCCGGACGGGCTCTTGAAGTGCACGATGCGCGTGGTTGCCCCGGCCAGGGGCACGCCAACCGCAGCGAGGGCGAGGACGGCGATGACGAGGGTGCGGCGCATCCCCGGGAACTCTAGAGTGCGGCCGTGAACCCACGCATTGCCTGCATCCAGCTGCGCGCCGGTGCCTCGCCCGACGACAACCTCGCAGCTGCCGAGGCATTCGTGCGGCGGGCGGCCGCGGGCGGAGCCGAGATCGCTCTCCTGCCCGAGCGCTGGGAGGCGTTCGGCTCCGCCGACGAGCTGCGCGTTGCCGCTCAGCCGCTCGACGGGCCGCGACTCACGGCCGTGGCGGGCTGGGCGCGCGAGCTCGGCATGGCGATCGTCGCCGGCTCGGTCGCAGAGCGCGTGGAGGGCGACACGCGCCTGCGCAACACGAGCGTCGCCTTCGATCGCGACGGCCGCCAGATCGCGGCGTACCGCAAGATCCACCAGTTCGACGTCGACCTCGAGCGCCAGCGCGTGCGCGAGTCCGACACCGACGCGCCGGGGACGGGCCCCGTGATCGCCGAGCTGGGCGGCGTGCGTGTCGGGCTGACGATCTGTTACGACCTGCGCTTCCCCGAGCTCTACCGCGCCTACGGCGTGGCCGGCGCGACCGTGATCACCGTGCCGGCCGCCTTCCTCGAGCGCACCGGTCGCGATCACTGGGAAGTGCTGCTGCGCGCCCGCGCGATCGAGAACCAGTGCTTCGTCGTGGCCGCGAATCAGTACGGCACGCTGCCTGCGGGACTCACCGCATACGGTCGCTCGATGATCATCGATCCCTGGGGCACGGTGGTTGCGCAGGCATCCGACGGGCCGGGCGTCGTCGCAGCCGAGTGCGATCACGCCTTGCTCGCGCGCGTGCGCGCCCAGATCCCCTCGCTCGCAAACCGTCGTCCGGAGGCCTACGACCTCCAACAGAATGAGCGCGGTGCCTGACGGCGTCGA
>CAZYYP010000162.1:0-8083 GCA_964651695.1 uncultured Gaiellales bacterium
CCGGGCACGATCACCTCGTCGCCCTCGCCGATGCCGCAGGCGACGAGCGCCGCCTCGAGCGTCCCCGTGCCGTTCATGAACGGCAGACCGCCCGCGGCCCCCTGGAAGGCTGCGAACTCCCTGGCGAAGCGGAAGGCGCGCTCGCCGTCGCCCGTCCACCAGGCCCCCGACTCGAGCGTGCCGAGCAGCTCCTCGCGCTCGCGCTCACCCCATTGCGGCCACGACGGGTAGGTATCGGCGTCGGCAACCGGATCGCCACCGAGCAGTGCGGGCAGGCTCATGCGGGTTCGCTCCTGTTCACGGGTAGGCGAACGGTACCCGGCGCGGACGGTAGAGTCGCCGCATGGCAACAGGATGGCTCTGGGAAGAACGCTACGCGTGGCACGACGCGGGCATCTGGAACGACATCGGCTCCACGACGGCGAAGGCCTACGCCCAGCCCGAGCGCGCGTTCGAGAACCCCGAGACCAAGCGCAGGTTCCGCAACCTGCTCGACATCACGGGGGTGCTGGAGCAGCTCGTGCAGCTGCGCGCACGCCCGGCCACGGACGAGGAGATCCTGCGCGTCCACACGCCCGCGCACCTCGCGCACGTGCGCGCGATCGCCGCCACCGGCGGCGATGCGGGCGACGGCACGGCGATGGGCCGCTTCGGCGACGAGATCGCCCTGCTGGCTGCGGGCGGGTCGATCGTCGCGGCCGACGCCGTGCTCGACGGCGTCGTCGGCAACGCGTACGCGCTCGTGCGGCCGCCGGGCCATCACGCCGAGCCCGAACGCGCGATGGGGTTCTGCGTGTTCTCCAACATCGGCGTGGCGGTGCGTCACGCTCAACAGGTGCGCGGCATCGGGCGGGTCGCGGTCGTCGACTGGGACGTGCATCACGGCAATGGCACCGAGACGGTCTTCCTCTCGGATCCGAGCGTGCTCTCGATCTCGCTGCACCAGGACGAGCACTACCCGCCGGGTCGCGGCCGCGTCGACGTCGTCGGCGAGGGCGACGGGCGCGGCACGAACCTCAACATCCCGCTCCCGCCCGGGGGCGGCATCTCCGCCTACGGGTACGCCTTCGAGCGCGTCGTCGTGCCCGCGCTGCGCGCGTTCCAGCCCGAGCTGATCGTCGTCGCGAGCGGTTTCGACGCGAGCGCGTACGACCCGCTCGGCCGCATGAACCTCGGCGCCGACGACTTCCGTGCGCTCACCGCCACGCTCATGGAGGTCGCGGGCGAGGTCTGCGGCGGCCGGCTGCTGATGAGCCACGAGGGCGGCTACTCGTCCTTCTACGTGCCGTACTGCGGCCTCGCCGTGATCGAGCAGATGAGCGGGCACACGAGCGACGTCGACTTCAGGCAGGTGGCGCCCGACGGCCATCGCACCGGCCCGCGGCCGCTCGAGGAGCACGAGCGGGCGGCCGTGGAGCGGGCGGCCGCGAACGTTGCGCTCGTACCCCGCCCGGGCTGAGCCTCGCCGGCGCCGGTCGAGGTGGCGGAGTTCGTGATCAGGGGCGCCCGGCCGGACGACGCGCCCGCGATGGCGCGGCTGTTCGCCGCGGTGGCCGCGGAACGCGATGGGATCGCAACCGAGCCACCGGTCGACGTCGACGAGCGCGCCGCCCGGTTCGCGCGCAGTGCGGAGAGCGCGATGGTCGCCGAAGCCGATGGCCGGATCGTCGGGACGATCAACGTCGATGCGGGTCGCTTCGGGACCGGCGATGTCGGCATGCTCGTGGACGCCGCCTGGCGCGGGCACGGGATCGGGCGGGGCCTCATGGACGCGGCGATCGACTGGTCGCGCGAGCACGGGCTGCACAAACTCTGCCTCGAGGTCTTCCCGGCGAACACGGCCGCCATCGCGCTCTACCGCAGGTGCGGCTTCGTCGAGGAGGGCCGGCGCGCGAAGCAGTACCGGCGCGCGAGCGGCGAGCTGTGGGACTCGATCGTGATGGGGCTCGTGCTCTGAGGGCCCCGCAGGCGTCAGAGCGCCGCGACGCGCGCGACGAGCTCGCGGCAGAGCGGCCCGACCTGCTCGATGTCGTCGGTGAACATCGAGGGCTTGAAGCAGATCGAGGTGTAGCCGGCGGCGAGCTGTGCCGGGATCGCCTCGGCCGCCCGGCCGAGGTCGGCGGTGCTCGTCTCGTCGGCGAAGGTGCCGCGGATGCCGCCGATCATCTCCAGGTCGGCGATGTCGCGGCCGGCCTCGGCCATCGCCGAGCGCAACGACGCGAGCTCCTCGGGCGTCGGCGACCCGAACGGGTGGAAGCCGTTGCCGTAACGCACGAGCCGGCGCAGGAGCGCGGGGTGCAGCGACTGCCCGCCGAGCCACATCCGAGGCCCCTCGGGCCGGAACGCCTTGGGCTCCAGGTAGACGTCCGAGAAGCGGAAGTACGTCCCCTCGTAGGCCGCAGGCGTGGCGCGCCAGGCGATCGCCATCGCCTCGAGCTGCTCGTCGAGGATGGCCCCGCGCCGGTGGAACGGCACGCCGAGCGCGTCGTACTCCTGCTCGTGCCAGCTCACCGTCGGCTGCACGACGAGGCGGCCCTCGCTGAGGAGGTCGAGTGTCGCGAGCTGCTTCGCGAGCAGGAGCGGATGGCGCAGCGGCGCGATGACCGCCGCCAGCGCGATGCGGAGGCGGGTCGTCGAGGCCGCGATCGCGGAGGCGAGCACGATCGAGTCGGGCCACGGCGTCGCGGGATCCTGATTGCCGGGCGCCGCGTAGTCGCGCGGGTTGCCCATGATGCCGCCGGCGCCCGAGGCGGGGCCGAGCACGACGTGCTCGCTCAGCATGACCGCGTCCACCCCCGCGGCCTCGGCCTCGACGGCGATGCGCACGAGGGCCCGCAGGTCGCGCGGGGGCGTCAGCGTCCAGTTCTCGCTGAGGACGAGGATCAGCCGCGGCGGCGTCACCCGGAGATCAGGCGTCGAGGTTCGTCATCACGTGCTTGATGCGCGTGTAGTCGTCGAAGCCGAACATCGAGAGATCCTTGCCGTAGCCGGAGTGCTTGAAGCCGCCGTGCGGCATCTCGGCGACGAGCGGGATGTGCGTGTTGATCCAGACGCAGCCGAAGTCGAGCCGGCGCGCCACGCGCATCGCCCGCCCGTGGTTCGCCGTCCAGACCGACGACGCGAGGCCGTACTGCACGCCGTTGGCCCACGCCACGGCCTCGTCCTCGTCGCTGAACGGCTGCACGGTGATGACCGGCCCGAAGATCTCGTTCTGGATCAGATCGTCGTCCTGGCGCAGGTCGGAGATCACGGTCGGCTCGTAGAAGAACCCCGGCCCGGCGATGCGGTGCCCGCCGGCCGCGAGGTGCGCGTGGCCCGGAGCCGCGTCCACCATCGCCGCGACGCGCTCGTACTGATTCGTGTTGTTGAGCGGCCCGAAGAGGATGTCCTCGTCGTCCGGCATGCCCGTCTTGGTGCCCTTGGCCTGCTCGGCGAGCGCGTCGACGATGTCGGCGTAGACCGTGGGCGCCGCGATCACGCGCGTCGCCGCGGTGCAGTCCTGGCCGGCGTTGAAGTAGCCGCCCACCGCGATCGTCTCGGCTGCCAGCGCGATGTCGGCGTCGTCGAAGACGATCACCGGCGCCTTGCCGCCGAGCTCGAGGTGCACGCGCTTGAGGTCGGACGAGGCCGCGCTCGCGACCTCCATGCCCGCCCGCACCGAGCCCGTGATCGCGACCAGCTGCGGCGTCGGATGCGACACGAGCGCGCGGCCGGTGTCGCGATCGCCGCAGATGACATTGAAGACGCCCGGCGGGAAGAACTCCGAGGCGACCTCGGCCATCAGCAGCGTCGAGGCAGGCGTCGTGTCGCTCGGCTTGAGCACGATGCAGTTGCCGGCGGCGAGCGCAGGGCCGATCTTCCACGTCGCCATCAGGAGCGGGTAGTTCCACGGCGTGACCTGCCCGACGACGCCGATCGGCTCGCGGCGGACAAACGACGTCATGCCGCGCATGTACTCGCCGGCCGAGCGCCCCTCGAGGACGCGGGCGGCGCCGGCGAAGAAGCGGATCTGGTCGACCATCGGCGGGATCTCCTCCGAGGCCGTGAGCGCGCGCGGCTTGCCGGTGTTCTCGACCTCGGCGGCGACGAACTCATCTGCCCGGGACTCGATCGCATCGGCGAAGCGCAGCAGCGCGAGCTGCCGCTCGGCGGGCGTCGCGTCGCGCCACTCCTCGAAGGCCGCAGAGGCGGCCTTGTAGGCGCGGTCGACGTCCTCGGCACTGGAGACCGGCGCCTGCGCGTAGGTCTCGCCGGTCGCGGGATTCACGACATCGGAGTAGCGGCCGGACTCCGGCTCGACATACTCGCCGTTGACGAAGTTCTTGAGCGTGCGGGTCGCGGTGGCGGCCATGCGTGCCTCCTTGGCGGGCGTCGGCGTGAGCCTAACGACAAGCCCTAGGCGGCCGCGGCGGCGAGCGTGGCGCGCGAGAGGTCGGCCTTCTGGACGAAGCCGCTGGCGCCGCAGGCGAGCACGCGCTCGGGCCCGAGATCGACGAGATCGCGGCTCGAGGTGAGCACGACGCGCGCGCGGGGGAAGCGCAGGCGCAGCGCGGCGGCGACCTGAAAGCCGTCGATGCCAGGGAGGCCGACGTCGAGCAGGATCACGTCCGGCGCCGCGCCGACGACCAGGTCGAGCGCGCTCTCGCCCGTCGCTGCCTCGGCGACGACGACGTAGCCCTCCGTCTCGAGCAGCCAGCGCGCGGCGGCCCGGAACGACGGGTGGTCGTCGACGAGCATCACGCTCGTCGGGCGCTCGCTGGTGGCTGGGGTGGCGGAAGGCATCGGGGTCATGGGCTCGGGAGGCGTCTCGGGTCATCGTCCCCGCTGCGAGCCTCGGTCGGCCTACGGACGCCAGGCGTTGCGCGGAGCGGCAACCGGTGTGCCGCGGTGCGGGCTGCCGCACCTCCCGGCGAAGCGTTCCCGCCCGGGCGCCGTCTACACGACGCCGCTGTCGCGGATGCGCCAGCGCAGGGCACGGCGGTCCGAGTCGCTGATCGCGCCCGAGCGCACCGCCTCGTCGAGCAGCGGATCGGCGGCCGCGAGTGCGACGGAGCGCACGCGCGCGACGCTCACGTTCTGGCGCGCTGCGATGCGCGCCATGCTCGTACCGGCGGCCTGGCTCCGGGTCAGCTGCGCCTGCGAGATGCCGAGCGCTGCGGCGCTGGCCGCGAGAACGACGAGCCGGACGCCCCAGAGCCGCCGCTGACGCGCGGGGGCGGCATCCGGTGGAGGGTCGTCCTCGGGTGCCGGTCGTTGCTTCATGACTGCACGATGACCGAGCCGTGTAAGAACAGTCCCAGAGTTAACTGGGACGCAACTGTGACTTTCATCTCCCTGGAAACGCGAGACGGGGCGCTGCTTGAGGGCGCCCCGTCTCAGGGTGGTGCTCGGTGCCAGAGGGTGGCTCAGGTGGTGATGAGCTTCACGCCATACGCAGCCTCAGCCGGATGCGGCGGCGGACGCGGCGGCGCGGGTCCGGCGGCTTCGCGCCGGCCTGCGCTGCACGACGGAGGCCCTCGCTGACGCGCTCGCGATGAAGGGCGACTGCAAGCTCGGGGATGAACATGGCGGCTCCTTGGATCGAGGGGCCCCGCCGGCGGCGGGTGGAGGGCCGATCGCCCTCACGAGGCAACGATCGCGACTCCGCGCGGGGCGTTCGCTCGGGCTCGCCCGTGTCTCGCAGGCGGCCGCCCGCACCACGGCGGGTGCGGCTAGCCGTACCGCAGCCCAGCCGGCTGCTACCGTCGCCCGGGTGAGCGCACTGCGCGTGGCCATCGCCGACGACTCGGCTCTCATGCGCGAGGGTGTCGCGCGCGTGCTCGAGGACGCCGGCTTCGAGGTCGTCGCGCAGGGCGAGAACGCCGTCGATCTCATGCACGCGATCGCCACCTTCAAGCCGGACGTCGCGGTCGTCGACATCCGCATGCCGCCGACGCACACCGACGAGGGCGTGCGCGCCGCGCGCCGCATCCGCGAGGCGCATCCGGGCGTCGGCGTCGTCGTCCTCTCGCAGCACGCCGAGCCGGAGTACGCGATGGAGCTCCTCTCGGAGGGCACCGAGGGCGTCGGCTACCTGCTCAAGGACCGCATCGCCGACATCGACGAGTTCGCCGATTCGGTGCGGCGCGTCGCGAACGGCGGCTCGGCGCTCGATCCGTCGATCGTCGGGCTCCTGGTCGCGCGCAAGCGCCGGTCGAGCCCGCTCGAGGTGCTGAGCGCGCGCGAGCGCGAGGTGCTCGGCCTGATGGCGGAGGGGCGCTCCAACCAGGCGATCGCCGACGCGCTCGTCGTCACGCCGCGCGCCATCGAGAAGCACATCACGAACATCTTCGAGAAGCTCGGGCTCGGCAGCGCGGTCGAGGATCACCGCCGCGTGCTCGCCGTGCTCACCTTCCTGCGCGCGAACTGACCCGCCCCGCGGGCCGAGCTCCACCCTGGCGAGCGGTGAACCGCTCGGCACCGGGTGGGGTTCTCCGCACCCGCAGACACCGGGCGCCCGCACGGAGCGGCGCTCCCGCGGAGTCCACGCTTGGCCTGTCACTCGAATTCCCTCTTCCTCAAGGAGACAGGCATGTCTGCCAGCAATGGCATCACAGGGACGATCGGGCGCTGGAGCGCCCGGCACCCTTGGACGGCGATCACCGGATGGATCGTGTTCGTCGCACTCGCAATCGTGATCGGTGGCGCCGTCGGCACCAAGCAGCTCACCGCGGCCGAATCAGCCAGCGGCGAGAGCGGCGTCGCCGCGCGGGCGCTCGACAAGGCCGGCTTCAAGATCCAGCCCGGCGAGCAGGTGCTCGTGCAGTCGAAGACGCAGACCGCGACCGACCCGGCCTTCCGCACCGTGGTCGCCGATGTCATGCGGCGCCTCGATCGCCAGCCGTCGGTCGTCAAGCTGCGCTCCCCGTACGCGCAGAACACGATCTCCAAGGATGGCCATTCGGCGCTCGTTTCCTTCGAGATCCCGGGCACGTTCAACACCGTCGGCAGCAAGGTCGCGCCGATCGAGGCGGCGACCGTCGCCGCGCAATCGGCGCACCCGGGCTACCTGATCGCCGAGGCCGGCGACGGCAGCTTCTCGAAGGCCTACGACGACACGCAGGGCAAGGACTTCCAGAAGGCCGAGCAGCTCTCGCTGCCGATCACGCTCCTGATCCTCGTGATCGCCTTCGGCGGCCTCCTGATCGCCGGCATCCCGGTCGCGCTCGCGATGAGCGCGGTCATGGCGGCGCTCGGCCTGACCGCGGTCGCGAGCCAGCTCTTGCCCGTGACCAACGTCACGCAGTCGGTGATCCTGCTGATCGGTCTCGCCGTCGGCGTCGACTACTCGATCTTCTACATCGCCCGCGAGCGCCAGGAGCGCGAACGTGGCACCGGCAGGGTCGACGCGATCGAGATCGCAGCCGCCACCTCGGGCCGGGCCGTGCTCGTCTCGGGGCTCACCGTGATGGTCGCGATGAGCGGCATGTTCCTGGCCGGCAACGGCGTGTTCTCGGGCATCGCCCTGGCGACGATCCTGGTCGTCGCGACCGCGATCATCGGCTCGCTCACGGTGCTGCCGGCGCTGCTCGCGCCCAAGTCGGCCGGCGTGCTCGCCCGCGTCCCGGGCGCCCACACGATGGGTCGCGGGTTCCGCTTCGCCGGTCGCGGCATCGCTGCGGCGTGGGCCTTCGTCACCTGGCCGTTCCGCAAGCTGCAGAGCGCCCTGCGCAGCGCCCGCGGTGAGACGACCGTCCTCCAGCGCGTGCTCAAGCCGGTGCTGGCGCATCCGGTCATCTCGGTCGTCGCGTCGGTCGCCGTGCTGGTCGCGCTCGCGATCCCGGGCGCCGGCCTCAAGCTCGGCCTCGCACCGGCCGACTACGGCATGTCCAAGAGCCTGCCGGTCATGCAGGCCAAGACCGCGATCGACACGGCCTTCCCGGGCTCGCCATCGCCGGCCGTGGTCGTCATCGAGGCGCGCGACGTCACGGCGCCGCCGGTCACCCAGGCGATCGCGAGCTTCGAGACCGCCGCGATCCAGAGCGGCCACGCGTTCCGGCCCTTCACGCTCAGCGTCTCGAAGGACCACACGGTCGCGCGGCTG
>CAZYYP010000163.1:0-8079 GCA_964651695.1 uncultured Gaiellales bacterium
CGCCTCATCCAGCTGCAGATGGAAGGCTCGGTCGGCTGATGGCGGCATGGCTCGAGGAGCGCCGCGGCGAGGCCCGCGCGGCGCTCGCGCAGACGCCCCTGCCGACGCTCAAGGACGAGAACTGGCGTTACACGTCGCTGCGGGGCATCGACTTCGATGGTTTCGCGACCGCCGCCGGCGGCCTCGAGACGGCTCGGACGACGACCGTCCTCGGCGACCTCGAGACCGCGGGCGAGCTCGTGCAGCGCGGGCAGGACGTCGTCAGCGTCCGGCTCGACGACGAAACCCGTGCCGCCGGCGTCGTGCTCTCGTCGCTCGACGACGCCGTGGAGAGCCACGGTGCGCTGGTCGACAAGCACCTCGGCAGCGTGCTCGACCTGCGCGACCGCTTCATCACGGAGAACTCGGCCACCTGGAGCGGCGGCGCGTTCGTCCACGTGCCGGCCGGCGTGGCCGTGCATCTGCCCTTGCGCCTCGTGGTCGAGAACCCCGAGGCCGGCGCGCGCACGATCTGGCGGACGCTCGTAGTGGTCGAGGCGAACGCCCGCGTGACGCTGCTCGAGGAACAGGCTCCTGGCGAGCCCGGCTACCTCAACGGCGCGCTCGAGCTCGTGCTCGGCGACGGCGCGGAGGTCGACCTCGTGCAGACCCAGGAACTGCACCACGAGACGTACCACTTCAGCGCGGCACGGGCCGAGATCGCACGCGACGCGACGTTGCGCTGGTTCTCGCTCGGTCTCGGCGGCAAGCTCGGGAAGGCCCGCCAGGAGTCGCGCCTCGGCGGCCCGGGCGCGGCGGTGCGCGCGACCGGCCTCTACGCCCTCGGCGAGCGCCAGCATCTCGACCTCGACACCTCGCAGGAGCACGCCGCTCCCAACGCGACCAGCGACCTCGCCTACAAGGGCGCGCTGCGCGATCACGCGCGCTCGGTCTGGCGCGGCATCATCAAGGTCGACAAGGGCGCGCAGGGCACGGATGCGTTCCAGGAGAACCGCAACCTGCTGCTCTCCGGGCACGCGCACGCCGACTCGATCCCCGGACTGCAGATCCTCGCCAACGACGTGCGCTGCACGCACGCGGCGACGGTCAGCCGGGTCGATTCGGAGCTGCTCTTCTTCCTCATGGCCCGCGGGTTCGAGCGGCGCGAGGCCGAGCAGATGCTCGTCACCGCGTTCTACGCCGACGCGCTCAACCGCATCGAGAACCTGGCCATCCGCGAGCGCTTCGCGAGCGCGCTCGCCTCGCGCTCGAACTGACTCCGGATCACGCAACCTGCGGGTTGCGTACGCTCAGCTCCATGAAGATCCTCGTTCTCGGCGGCACGCGCTTCGTCGGCCGTCATATCGTCGAGGCGGCGCGCCTCCAGGGGCACGTCGTCTCGGTCTTCAGCCGCGGGCTGACGCCGCTGCCGTGGGACGGGGTCGAGCACCTCGCGGGTGACCGCGAGTCCGGCGACCTCGCGGCCCTGCGCGAAGGCGATTGGGACGCGTGCATCGACGTCAGCTGTTACCTGCCCCGGCATGCGCGCGCCGCGGCGGAGCTGCTCGCGGACCGCGTGGCGCGCTACGTCTTCGTCTCGACGGCGTCGGTCTACGACATCGCCGGCGCCCGGGGGCCCATCGCCGAGACGGCCCTGCTCCATGCGGTGCCGGAGCGCGAGGAGGACATCGCGGCTCCCGTGCTCTACGGCACCCGCAAGGTCGCCTGTGAGCTCGCGGTCGAGCGCGCGCTCCCGGGCCGCACGCTGATCCTGCGGCCGTGCATCGTCGCGGGCCCGTACGACCCGACCAACCGCTTCACCTGGTGGGTGGAGCGCGTGGCCCGTGGCGGGGAGGTGCTCGCTCCCGATCGGCCCGAGGCACCGGTGCAACTGGTCGACGCGCGCGACCTGGCCCAGTTCGCGATCGCGCAGGTCGCGGCGGCCGCCACCGGGATCTTCAACCTCTGCGGCCCGCGGGCGACGTTCGGCGAGCTCGTGGACGCCTGTCGCACGGGCACCGGAAGCGACGCGACGGCGACGTGGGTCCCCGAGCGCGTGCTGCTCGGGCACGGGGTCGAGCCGTTCACCGAGCTGCCGCTGTGGCTGGACGACGATCCGGAGCACCGCGCCTTCTACACGTTCTCCAACGCGCGTGCGCGCGCCGCGGGCCTCGCGGCCCGGCCGCTCGCCGAGACGGCGCGCGACACCTGGGAATGGCTGCGCGCCGTGCGGCAGGGCACGCTGCCGGAGCCGGTCGCCGGCGGCTTCGTCGCGCGCGGGCTCTCACCGGAGCGCGAGGCCGAACTGCTCGCCGCGCCGCGCGGGTGAGGGTGCGCGCGGGCACGTGCGCCCGAACGGTCAGCGCTGGATGCGGGCCGTGACCTCGATCTCGATCTTCATGCGCGGATCGGCGAGCCCGACGACCATCATGGTCGCCGCCGGCAACGCGACCCCGAGGGAGCGCCGCAGGACGGGCCAGCAGACGTCGAAATCCTCGGCACGCGGCAGCAGGTAGCGGACGCGCACGACGTCGTCGAGGCTCGACCCCGCCTCCGCCAGCGCGGCCGCGATGTTCCTGAGCGCCTGCCCGGCCTGCTCGGCGACATCCTCGGAGATCGTCATCGTCGCGTAGTCGAAGCCCGTCGTCCCGGAGACGAACACCCAGTCGCCGTCGACGATGGCGCGCGAGTACCCGATGTCGTGCTCGAATCGCGAGCCGGAGGAGATCCTCCGCCGCTCGCTCATGCCGCACCGCCGAGGAAGGCCCGAAGCGCCGCCGCCGTCTCGTCGAACGCGTCCCAGTAGACCATGTGGCCGCAGTCGATCTCGACCGTGGTCAGGCGGTCGCCCAGATCGCGCGCGAGCGACGAACGCAGCTCGGGCCGCACGATCTCCTCCCGCTGCGCGACGACGAGCAGGCACGGCCGCGGGGCGTGCGCGACCGAGGCGGTCGTGCGGGCCATCTCGCTCCAACCGGCGACGGCCGCTCCACGCTGGAAGCGCATGCGGAAGCGCCCGTCGGGCGCCTCGTAGACATGCCGTTCGACATCCTCGGTGGCGTCGGCGACCGACTGCGGGGGCCTGCCCTCGATGCGCTTTGCGAGCGCCTCCTCCAGCGAGTCCCAGCCCGGATCGTCGATCGTCTCGTCGGCCAGCCTGGGCATCCAGGCGCCGGGCAGCTCGATCGCCGGATCGAGCAACGCCAGCCGCGTCACGCGCTCGGGTGCGGTCGCGAGGAGGTGGAGCCCGATCATGCCGCCGTAGGAGTGGCCGACGACATCGACCCGCTCGACGTCCTCGGCAGCGAGCGTCTCGAGCAGGTCGGCGACGTGCCGCTCGACCGTCCAGGGGCCGTCCCACGTCGAGCGCCCGTGCCCGCGCAGGTCGACCGCGAGCCAGCGGCGCTCGGGGAACGCCTCCTGCGCGAGGCGGCGATAGCGCTCGCCATGTGCGGTCACCCCGTGGATCGCGAGCGTCGGCGCGCCATCCGGCGCCCCGTAGTGATGGAGATTGAGAACGGCCATGCGGGGAGCGTAGATGTCCCGCGGGCGACCGCGCCGCGTCGTTCAGCCGCTGTACCGGAAGCAGTCCACCACGTGGTCGTCCACGACCCCCGTCGACTGCAGGAACGAGTAGACGATGGTCGGCCCCACGAACGTGAAGCCGCGCTTCTTCAGGTCCTTGCTGATGGTGACCGCGAGCGGCGTCGAGGCCGGCAGGTCGGCCATGCCCTGCCGCGCGTTGCGCAGTGGCTGTCCGCCGACCCAGCCCCAGAGGTAGCTGTCGAAGCTCCCGTGCTCGGCCTGCACCTCGAGGAACGCCCGCGCGTTCTTGCGCACCCCGTAGACCTTCAGCCGGTTGCGCACGATGCCCGGGTCGGTCAGGCGCTCCTCGAGCTCGGCGTCGGTCATGGCCGCGACGCGCTCGACCTCGAAGCCGAAGAACGCGCTCCGGTAGTTGTCGCGCTTGCGCAGGATCGTGATCCAGGACAACCCCGCCTGGGCGCCTTCGAGGCAGAGCAACTCGAAGAGCGCCCGGTCGTCGTGGAGCGGGACACCCCACTCGTCGTCGTGGTAGGCCGCGTAGGCCGGATCTCCACCCGCCGCCCACGAGCAGCGCACGGGCTCGGCGGCGGTATTCCCGGCAGCGGACGGCATGCACGACGTTGTATCACCCGCCTCGGGCACTGCGCCCTGCGAGACTGAGGCCGGGATGCAGGATCCGCCAGAGGTCCAGACCGGGTACCGGCCGTTCGTCATCGCGACGATCGTCGTCGGCTGGCTCGCGCTCGGGCTCGCGCTCGACGACGGCGGCGGCATCGGCCGCCAGCGCCTCATCGGCGCGGCGACCTGGCTCTTGCTGATCGCGCTCGTCTGGCGGGAGCCGCGCCATACGCAGGTGCAGGTCGCGACGCTCGTCGTGCTCGCCACGCTGCTCGAGTACTCGGCCTCGCCGCTGCTCGGCCTCTACACCTACCGGCTGCACAACGTGCCCGCTTTCGTGCCACCCGGCCACGGTCTCGTGTACCTCGCCGCGGTGCTCGTCGGGCGCTCGGCCGCGGTCACGCGGCGGCCGGCGATTCCGCTGATCGCGCTGGCTGTCGCCACGACGTGGGCCATCGGGGGACTCCTGCTGCCGAGCCGCCCTGACCTGCTCGGGGCGGTGCTCTTCGTCTCCTTCGCGGGATTCGCCCTGCGCGGCAAGACCCCGGGCGTGTATGCCGCGGCGTTCGCCCTGACCGCGATGCTCGAGCTCTACGGCACGCACCTCGGCACGTGGGCCTGGGCGCCGCGCGATCCGACGGGACTGCTGACCGCGGCGAACCCGCCCAGCGGCATCCCGGGCGGCTACTGCTGGCTGGACTTCTGGGCGCTCGCACTGGCGCCATCGGTGCACGCGCTGCTCGTGCGCGCGCGCCTCGGGTACCGCAGCCTCAGGCCTGTTCCAGCGGCGCCATCGTGAGCCCGAAGCCGCCCAGTTGATCGTGGTAGTGCTCGGCTAGCTCCCGCACGCCGCTCCACACGATCGCGCGACCGCTGCGGTGGATGCGGTCCGCGAGCTTCAGACCGCCCTCGTAGGAGACGCCCGGCAGCGTGTGGGAGAGCGCGAACGCCACGCCCTCGAAGGTGTTGTGGCTGTCGTTGAGGACGATCACCTGCCACGGCCTGTCGTCATGGCCGCGGTCGTCGGTCGTGCGCTCGGGATTGCGGACGGGGGCATCGACGGCCACTCCTTCGATTATGGGCGCTCGCGGATGCAGGTGCGGCCTGCCCCCTCCCGGCGCGGGGTCCGGCCGTAGGCCGCGCAAGGGGTTCGGCGTGGAACTGGTACATGCCGCGCAGCCTCGGCTGGCTGCCGGTGCTCGGCCACGGCGAGCGGCGCGCGTTGCGCGGCTCGGCCGCCTGGGCCGGCGCGCCAACCGGTACGTCCCGACGGCCTGCCCATGGCGGGCCGTCGGCGTGGTCCGGCGAAGGCGGCGCGCCGCAGGAGCGCGCATCGGGCTCGTGGCGAGCTCGGGGTTAGGTGCGCCTCACAAGGCGTACACTGCCTGGGTGAAAACCGCTTCTGCCGACCCCGCCGGCGTGTCGCCGACGACTCTCGACGCCCAGGCGCTGCGCGCCGATTTCCCGATCCTCGCCCGCGAGATCAACGGCTACCCGCTCGCCTACCTCGACTCCGCGGCGTCGGCGCAGACGCCGCGTCAGGTCATGGACGCGATGAATCACGTCTACGAGCACCACTACGCGAACGTGCACCGCGGTGTCTACACGATCGCCGCCGAGGCGACCGAGGCCTACGAGGGCGCGCGCGACACCGTCGCGGGATTCGTGAACGCCCGCAGCCGGCGCGAGTGCATCTTCGTGCGCAACGCGACCGAGGGCCTCAACCTCGTCGCCTACTCGTACGGGAATGCGCACTGCGGGCCCGGCGACGTGATCGTCTGCAGCGAGATGGAGCACCACTCGAACATGGTGCCCTGGCAGCTGCTGGCCAGCCGGACGGGCGCCTCGCTGCGCTACATCGGCGTGACCGACGATGGCCGGCTCGATCTCGACCAGCTCGCCGCGATCGAGCGCGAGGGCCGTGTCCGCCTCGTCGCGGTGGTCCACCAGTCCAACTCGCTGGGCACGCTGAATCCCGTCAGGGAGATCAGCGACTGGGCGCACGAGCGCGATGCCGTCGTCGTCGTCGACGGCGCGCAGTCGGCGCCGCACCGCCCCGTCGACGTCCAGGAGCTGGGCTGCGACTTCTTCGCGTTCTCGGGTCACAAGCTTCCCGGTCCGAGCGGCGCGGGCGCCTTGTGGGGACGCGAGGATCTGCTCAAGGACATGCCGCCGTTCATGAGCGGCGGCGAGATGATCGCGTCGGTGGAGCTCGAGAAGACGTCGTTCAACAGCTTGCCCTGGAAGTTCGAGGCCGGGACGCCGGCGATCGTCGAGTGCATCGGCCTCGGCGCGTCGATCGACTACCTCGAGGCGATCGGCATGGACGCAGTCGCCCGGCACGAGCGGGAGATCACGATCTACGCCTACGAGCGACTCGCCGCCGTCGAGGGCCTGACGATCCTCGGGCCGCCCGCCGCCGAGCGGGGCGGCGTCGTGTCGTTCACGTTCGCGCCCGCCCATCCGCACGACGTCGCGCAGATCGTCGACCGCCGCGGCGTCTGCGTGCGTGCGGGCCATCACTGCACCCAGCCGCTGATGAAGCGCTTCGGCGTGCCCGCGACGACGCGCGCGAGCTTCTACCTGTACACCGTGCCCGAGGAGATCGACCGCCTCTGCGACGGCCTCGAGGACGTGCGCGCGGTGTTCGCATGATGGACGAGAACTTCTACCGCGAGCAGATCCTCGACCACTACAAGAGCCCCCGCAACCGCGGCGAGCTCGATCCGCACGACGCGACGGCGGAGGGCAAGAATCCGCTCTGCGGCGACGAGATCACGGTCGACCTGCGCCTGAGCGACGACGGGCGCATCGAGGCTGTCCGCTTCCGCGGCCAGGGCTGCGCCATCTCGCAGGCGGCGATGTCGATGCTCAGCGAGGAGATCGAGGGCAAGCCGGCGACCGAGGTCGCCGCGCTCGGGCGCGAGGACGTCGTCGACCTGCTGGGCATCCAGCTCTCGCCCGTGCGCCTCAAGTGCGCGCTACTCGGGCTCGGCGTCGTCAAGGTTGCGCTCAACTCGGCGGTCGGCACCCCGCTTCCCGAGGGCTTCGAGGGCCTCGACGAGGTGACGTGGATCTGACGCCGCGGCCGTTCCCCGCACGCGCGAGCGCCGTCGCAGCGCGCGGGATGGTCGCCACGAGCCAGCCGCTGGCGACGCGGGCGGGGCTGCGCGCGCTGGAGAGCGGCGGCAACGCCGTCGATGCCGCGCTCGCCGCTGCTGCCGTGCTCTGCGTCGTGGAGCCGATGTCGACCGGGGTCGGTGGCGACTGCTTCGCTCTCGTCTGGCGCAACGGGGAGCTGAGCGGCCTGAACGCCAGCGGGCGGGCGCCGGCTGCCGCCGATCCCGAAGCCATGGGCGGGGCCATTCCGCTGCGCGGGCCGCTCAGCGTCACGGCGCCCGGCGCGGTCGCGGGCTGGGCGGCGCTCGCCGAGCGCCACGGCCGGCTCGGGCTCGACCGCGCGCTCGCCGATGCGATCGACATCGCCGAGCGCGGCTTTGCCGTCACACCCGTCATCGCCGCCTACTGGGCCGGGGCAGCAGACAGCCTCGCCGAGTACGAGGAGGCCCGGCGGACGTTCCTGCCGGCCCCCCACGTCGGTCAGCTGGTCCGGGCGCCGCTGCTGGCGGCGACCCTGCGCCGGATCGCGAGCGAGGGCCCCGGCGGCCTCTACCGCGGCCCGGTCTGCGACGCGATCTGCGCGGCGACACCGCTCACACCCGACGACCTCGCGGTCGCCCACGCCGAATGGGTCGAGCCGCTGCGCCAGCGCTACCGCGGCGTCGAGGTCTGCGAGATCCCGCCCAACGGCCAGGGCGTCGCCGCGCTCCAGGCGCTCGGCATCCTCGACGGCCTCGAGCACACCGCCGGGTCGCCGCTCGACCGCGTTCATCTCCAGGCCGAGGCGATGAAGCTCGCCTTCGCCGACGCCGAGCG
>CAZYYP010000164.1:0-8052 GCA_964651695.1 uncultured Gaiellales bacterium
ACGGCGCCAGCCAGACCGCCGGCGCGGCAGTGATCCAGTACAGCTGCGGCGCTGCCGTAAACCAGTTGTGGTCGCTCGCGTCGAACGGCTCGCTGCAGGTCTTCAACTCGCCGAAATGCCTGGCGCCGAAGAACGCGAGCGTGACCGCCGGAACCGTGATGGTCACCGCCGCCTGCAATGGCGCGGCCCCGCAGACCTTCACCTACTCGTCCGCAACCGGCACCCTCAAAGACGGGACGCTGTGCCTCGAGGTACCGGGCGCCAGCACGGCTGACAGCATCCAGCTGGCGATCAACACCTGCAACGGCAACCCCGAGCAGAACTGGTCGTGGGCGGCCGGCCCGACCTACACGCCCGACGCGCCCGTGATCGCTGCGGCGTCCACGACTGCGGTCACCGGAACGACCTGCGCGGACTGCACGGTGAAGGTCTACAAGTCGACCGGCGCCGCCGGTGCGAGCGGCCCGGCGAGCACACTGGTCGGCACGGTCACGGCGACTGCGAACGGCACCTTCAGCTACGCCCCAGGTGGCTCGCTCGCGGTCGGGAACAGGGCCACGGCCACCGCGACCACGCCGCTCGCGGTCGTCTCGGCCGCGGCGGCGAACGTCGCGCTCACCAGGTAGCGGCGCCAGACCTGAGATGAACGGCGGGAGAGGAGCGTGGCCATTCGGGAACGCGAGTGGCGTGCCCGCGTGGCATTTGCGAACACTTCCGTCGCAGACGCCACATACCCGGGGAGTAGCCTCGGACGACCGACAATGCCGGTGCGCGAGGCCGGCGCCGCCCACTGGAGGAGCCATGCCGCGTTTCCGAGCACCATCGCCTGCCATGTGCGTCGCGCTACTGGGCCTGTTCGTGGCCCTCGGAGGGACCACGTGGGCGGCCGTCTCGCTGCCCGCCCGGAGCGTCGGCACCGCGCAACTCAAGACCGGCGCCGTCACGGGCGAGAAGATCAAGCTCCGCGCGGTGACGGGTGACAAGGTCAAGGACCACTCGCTGACGGGCAGAGACATCAAGCTCTCGTCGCTGGGTGCGGTGCCGCAGGCGACGCACGCGGCGAGCGCCGACTCCGCGACGCGCGCGACCGCGGCCGATTCGGCCGGCACCGCGTACTCGAGCCACTTCGAGACCGGCGTCCCCGTGCCCCTCGTGCCCACCGTGATGGCCACGCTGCACGTCGGCCCCGGCAGCTACGCGGTGACGGCGAAGAGCCAGGTCGACACGTTCGGCAACGACGTCGTCGGTTGTGACCTCGTGGCCGGCGCCGACAAGGACTCGAGCTTCGTCCAGGGCGCGGGCCCCGCGAACACGCACATGAGCCAGATCCTCGTCAACCAACTGGTGCACACGTCTCCGGTGGCGGATGTCGTGAACCTGACGTGCACGGGCTTCGGGCCCGCCAACATGTCGCAGGTGCGCATCACCGCCGTGCAGGTCGGCAGCATCGTCACCACCCCGTAGGCCTGCTCGCGGGCGATCGGCGAGCGGTATCTACGATGCCGTGCTGATCGCCCGCGAGGGCGGGTCCACGAATGCCACCGGCCGCCGCGACACCGCCGGATCGGCCGATGGGGCAGGTGAGCCGTCTGCGCGCGGGGAAGACAATCGACGAGACGGCCACGGCCGCCGCCGGCGTGCAGCGCGCGGTGCGCGCCGTGTACCTCGTCTTCTTCGGCGCCGGCTTCGCGTTCGCGAGCTGGGCCTCGCGCATCCCGCAGGTGCGCGACGGCTTGCACCTCGATCCGAAGGGCCTCGGCCTCCTGCTGCTCGCGATCGCCGCGGGGTCGGTGATCGCCCTGCCGCTCGCGGGCATGGTCATCGCGCACCTCGGCGCGGCGCGCACGGTGGCAGCGATGGCGATCCTCGTCGCCGTCGGCCTCGCGACCGCGGCGATCGGCTACCGCTCGGGCGTGGCTCCGGCCGTCGTCGGGCTCTTCCTGCTGGGCGTGGGAAACGGCACGTGGGACGTCGCGATGAACGTCGAGGGCACGTTCGTGGAGCAGCGCCTCGGGCGCGCGATCCTGCCGCGCTTCCATGCCGGGTTCAGCATCGGCACCGTCGCCGGGGCGTTGATCGGCGCCGGGATGGTCGCCGGGGGTGTCTCTGTCACGGTCCACCTGGTCGCGGTCGCACTCCTGGTCGCGACCGTGATGCCGTGGTCGGTGCGCGGGTTCCTCACGGTGACGGCGCCCCATCGCGCCGACGAGCAGACGGACCGGCATCCGCTCGCAGCGTGGCGCGAGCGGCGCACGCTGGTGCTCGGCCTCTTCGTGTTCTGCATGGCGTTCATGGAGGGCAGCGCGAACGACTGGCTCGGCGTCGCGATGATCGACGGCTACCACACGCGGGCCGCGGTCGGCTCGCTGACGCTCGGCATGTTCCTCGCGGCCATGACGACCGGCCGCTGGTTCGGGCCGGCCCTGCTCGACCGCTACGGCCGGCGCACGAGCGTGCGCACGAGCGGGGTACTCGCCTGCGGGGGCCTCGCGCTCGTGGTCTTCGCCGGCCGGCTCCCGCTCGCGCTGGCGGGTGCCGTCCTCTGGGGGCTCGGCAGTGCCCTCGGCTTCCCCGTCGGCATGAGCGCCGCGGCGGACGATCCCCGGCATGCCGCCGGCCGCGTCGGCGTGGTCACGTCGATCGGCTACGTCGCGTTCCTCGCCGGCCCGCCGTTCGTGGGGCTGCTGGGCAACCACGTCGGGACGCTCCATGCGTTGCTCGCCGTGGCCGGCGTGGCGGCTGCGGGACTGCTGCTGTCGCCCGTTATCGCGACGCGGCAGGGCCGGGGCCCCGGGAGGGGACCACAAGCGCGCTGATACGGCAGCTCGAGCCGGAACTCGTTGAGTTCTCGAGCGGGATGCCGATAGGGACCGTGCGGCGGATCGACGCTCGAGAGCTCGATCGCGACGGCCGGCGCACCGCCGCTCCAGCAATGACGATGACACCGATCTCCACCCGCGAGAGCCTGACGACCCGTGCCGTCGGCCTGGTGTGCGTGGCCGGATTGGTCGCGGTGCTGTGCTTCCTGGCCGTCTTCTCGCTCGTCACCCAGCGGGGAGTCGCGGCCCACTCGCGCGCCGCCGATCAGGCCAACCAGCTGGCTGCCGTCTACGGCGATGCGCGCTTCTGGGTGGGCCAGGAGGAATCGCTCGAGCGCAAGTACCGCCTGGAACACACAGCCGACGTTCTGGCCCTGCACACTGAGGCAGAGGCCGCGGTGACCCATGACCTGGCGCGTATCGCCGGCCTCGACACCACCCCTGCAACGCGACGGTTCCTGGTCTCGGTGCGCCGCACCCACAGGGGCTACGTGCGCGCCAGCCGGACGATGTTCCGGGCGGTGGACGCGGGCGAGACCGCCCGCGTGATCCGCCTCGACCACGAGCTCGTCGACCCCGTCTTCGGCGCCCTGCAGGCGGCCGTGTACGCCAGGAGCACCGCGGCCGCCCAGGTGGCCCTCGGCCAATCGGCACGGCTGCGGCACGAGGAGGGCACAGCCACGCGCGCAATCAGCATCGCGTTCGCGATCGGGCTGCTCTTGCTCGCGGCCTTCGGCGCCATCCTGATCAACCTCCGCCGCAGGCTCGCAGGCGCCTGGCGCAGAGAGATCACGACACTCGCGGAGCTGGCCACGACCGACGCGCTCACCGGACTGCGCAACCACCGGGTCTTCCAAGAGGACATCACCCGAGCGGCGACTGGGCTCGGCCCTGGCACGGCGCCACTCTCGCTCGTCCTGCTCGACCTGGACGCGCTCAAGGTCATCAACGACACGCTCGGGCACCAGGAGGGCGACGAGTACATCAGGGCCGTCGCCGACGCGATGCGCGCCACCGCGGATGGCGACGAAGGCCTGTACCGCATCGGTGGAGACGAGTTCGCCCTGATCCTCGAGGGCGAGGCCGCATGGGAGGCGAGAGAGCTGATCGAGCGGCTCAGGTTCACGCTTGCCGCGGTCGAGCGCCCGATTGCGGTCAGCGTCAGCGCAGGCATCGTCGACACCCACGAGTCCCGCCACCCGGATGCGCTCATCCGCGAGGCCGACCTCGCGCTCCGCGCCGCCAAGCGCGGCCAGCAGGCGGTCGTCACGTACTCCCCGGCACTCGACAACGATGACCTCGCGAGCACGGAAACCGGACGTGCGCACAGAGGCACCCTGGCGAATGCCCTCGCGCTCGCCGTCGACGCCAAGGACTCCTACACCCGCAGCCACTGCCAGACCGTCTCGCAGCTCTGCGCGCTCGTCGCCACCGAGCTCGGGCTGGGCCCCGATCGAGTCGTGCGCATGCGCCTCGCCGGGTTGCTCCACGACGTCGGCAAGATCGGCGTGCCCGATGCGATCCTCAACAAGCCCGGCCGGCTCGACGATGCCGAGATCGTCCAGATGCAGCGTCACGCCACGCTCGGCGGCGACATCGTCGCGGCCGCCGATCTCCCCGAGGAATCCCACTGGATCCGCCACCACCACGAACGCTACGACGGCGCCGGCTACCCCGACGGCCTCGAGGGAGAGGAGATCCCGCTCGAATCGCGCATCATCCTGGCCTGCGACGCATACGAGGCGATGACCTCCAACCGCCCCTACCGCAGAGCCCCGGGACACGCATTCGCGATCGCAGAGCTCCAGAGGTACGCCGGGACGCAATTCGATCCCCGCGCGGTCGACGCGCTCTGCAGAGCCCTGGCCGCCCGCTCCGCCGAATCCGAGTCCAGCCGACGCGAGCTCGCCGAAGCGGCCTGACGGGTGAACCGGTCTGGAAGTGGGCCGCACGAAGAGAGGGAGGGTGAGTCTTCAGACTCGCCCTCCCCCGGAGACCCTCGGAATGGGTACCGAACGGGTCTTGGCCTGGCCCACCGGGCCTGGCGATTGCAACGATTGTAGCATGCGTTGTCGCGCGACGTGAGCCCGATCAGACGCGCCTCTCGCGCGCCGGCTCGGCTCTGCAAATGGCACGTCTGGTAATCTTAGAAACTTAGAAGTTAAGACTTATTGGAGGTATCTTGCCTCGACAGGCCGACCCGCCGTCCGTCGCGAAAGCCGAGTTCTTCCGGACACTCGGACATCCCGCGCGGGTGCTCATCCTGAGCGTGCTCCGCGGCGGTGAACGCTCCGTGGGCGCTCTCCAGGCCGAGCTCGGTCTCGACTCGGGCGGCACCTCGCAGCACCTGGCCGCGCTTCGGCGGATCGGGTTGGTCGAGGGCCGGCGCGATGGCACGAGCGTGTTCTACCGAGTGGTCGACGAGGACGTCCACGCGCTCCTCGACCTGGCGCGCGGGATCATCGGGCGAGGCATCGAGGCTCGCCAGGCGCTGGCGGTCGAGCTCGCGGCCGAGTGAGCGGTTTGCTCTGGGTCGCCGGGGCTCTGCTGCTGCTCGCGGGCGCGGTAATCGCGGGTGCAGCGGCACGATCGGTGCGCGCAGGGATGTACGTCCAGGCGGCGGGCGCGTCGGCGCTCGGGGTCGCAGGCGGGCTCGTGCTCTGGAGCGGCGATGCACTCGGGTCGGGCTTCCGCTCCGGCCTCCACCCTGCGCTCGGCGTCGATCGGCTGAGCGCGGTCTATCTGCTCATGCTCGGGATCGCGAGCGGCCCGGTGCTCGTCTTCGCCGCGGGCTACCTCGACGCCTCGGGCCGCGGGCGTGCCGTCGGGGCGCTCACCGGCCTCTTCATGGCGGTCATGGTGCTGATGCTGTGCGCGCGCGACGTGCTCACGTTCCTCGGCGCCTGGGAGCTGATGACGCTCGTTCCGGCCGCGATCATCCTCGTATGGCAGAACGACGAGGGTGCTCGCCGAGCGGTCTTCGTCTACGTCGCGGTGACCCACGTGGCAGGCGCCGGCGCCTGGGTGGCACTGCTCGTGCTGGCCGAGCACGGCGCGCTCGGCGGCCGGGCGCTCGATGCCTCGTCGTCGACGGGGGTGCTCGTCGCCATCGCGGCGCTGGTCGGCTTCGGCGCGAAGGCCGGCGTGATGCCGCTGCACGTGTGGCTTCCGCGCGCACACCCGCTCGCACCCGCCCACGTCTCGGCGCTCATGAGTGGCGTGATGATCAAGATCGCGCTCTACGGCCTCCTGCGTGTGCTGATCGAATGGCTCGACCGGCCGCCGCTCTGGCTCGGCGCGGCGGTCGTCGCCCTCGGCGCCGTCTCGGCACTCGGCGGCATCACCTACGCGCTCTTCCAGCACGAGCTCAAGCGGCTGCTCGCGCTGAGCTCGATCGAGAACATCGGCATCATCCTGCTCGGGCTCGGCGCGGCGCTGGTGCTGCGAGAGCGTGGCGACCCGGGCTGGGCCGGCATCGCGCTCGCCGCCGCGCTCCTGCACACGATCAACCACGCGATCTTCAAGTCGCTGCTCTTCCTCGGCGCCGGCGCACTGGAGCGGGCCGCGCACGGGCTGGAACTGGATCGCCTGGGAGGCCTGCTGCGGCGCATGCCCTGGACGGGCGTCGCCTGCGTGATCGGGGCGGGCGCGATTGCCGGTGTCGCCCCGCTGAACGGGTTCGTCTCGGAGTGGCTGACGCTGCAGGCGCTGCTCCATCTCGCACTGGCCCACGGCGTTGCCGCGGGCGTCACGGGGGCACTCGCCCTCGGGGCACTCGCACTTACGGCCGCGCTGGGCGTGTATTGCTTCGTCAAGGTCGTCGGCCTCGTCCTGCTCGGCCCGCCGCGCCGCGTGGCGTGCGCCGAGGCCGTGGACGCACCCTGGGCGATGCGTTGCGGCATGCTCGCGCTGGCAGGGTGGTGCGTTGTGCTGGGCGTCGTGCCGGGCCCGCTGCTCGCGCGCTTCGCGGCGATCCTGCCCGGATCCGCGCACGTCTCGGGTGGCACACAGGTGCACCCGCCCGGCACCGGCTCGCTCCCCACGCTCGCGCTCGCAGCCGCGCTCGTCGGGCTCGTGGCGGTCCTCCGTCTGGCTCGCGGGCGCCGCGCCGCCGCGACCGCGCCCACGTGGGCGTCCGGCCAGCGCATCGAGCCGGCGCTCAACTGGACGGGCGCCGGCTTCACGAAACCGGTGCGGCTCCTGCTCGAGTCACTCTTGCGGCCCGAGCGAGAGATCTCCGTCCACGTCGAGGGCGGCATCGTGCAGTCGGTCTCCTACACGGGGCGCGTGCCGCTGCTCGTCGAGGAGCGCATCTACCGGCCCGTGGTCGCTGCGGCACTGCGCGCAGCCGCGTGGGCGCGCCGGCTCCAATCCGGCCGCCTGAGCGTCTACACCCTGTATCTCGCGGGCCTGCTCGTCGCGCTGCTCGCGCTCGCCCGCGCGGGACTGATCGGGTGAGCCAGCGAGACGCGATCGCCGGTGTCGTGCAGGTCTGCGGGATCATCCTGCTCGCCCCGCTCCTGCCGGGCATCACGCAGTGGGCCAAGGCCCGGCTCGAGGGTCGTCGTGGCGCATCGCCCCTGCAGCCCTACCGCGAACTGGCGCGGCTGTGGGGCAAGTCGGTCGTCGATCCCGCCGGCACGGGCGCCGCCTACCGGATGGCGCCCGCGATCGTCGCCGCGACCCTCGCGCTCGCCGGACTCCTCATCCCGATCGCGGGACACGCTCCCGACTGGCCTGTCGGGCATGACGCCTTCGCCCTCATCGGGCTGCTCGCGCTCGCGCGCTTCGCGCTGGTGGCCGCAACCTGGGACACCGCGAACGGCTTCTCTCTCCAGGGCGCGAGCCGCGATCTGGCCATCAGCGTGGCGGTCGAGGCCGCACTGGTGCTCGCGCTCGCGTGCGCCGCGCTGGCGGCATCCACGACCGATCTGCGCGGGATGGCGGCGGCGAGCGCCGGCGTCCATGTCTGGAGCAATCCCGCCCAGACCCTGGCGCTCCTCGCCTTCCTGCTGGTCGTGGTCGCCGAGACCGGCAGGCAGCCGGTCGACAATCCCGATACCCACCTCGAGCTGACGATGATCCACGAGGGCCCGCTGCTCGAGTACGCGGGACGCGACCTGGCGCTCCTGCAATGGGCCACGGCCGCTCGCCACTGGCTCGTGCTGGCGCTCGCGACGGCGGTCTTCCTGCCGCACGCGGGTGGCTTCGGCGCGGGTCTCGTGACGTTCCC
>CAZYYP010000165.1:0-8030 GCA_964651695.1 uncultured Gaiellales bacterium
AGATCACGAACGCGATCGGCTCGAAGGAGGGGTTCACGCACCTGATGTGGACGCTTCTGCAGCCCGGGGACGCCGCGATCGTGCCGAGCCCGAGCTATCCGATCCACATCTACGGGCCGCTCTTCGCAGGCGCCGACCTGCGCCAGGTCGCGATGTCGCCCGGCGTCGACACGCTCGAGCGCCTGCACCAGGCGTACGACATCGGCTGGCCCAAGCCGCGCGTGCTCGTGATCTCCTTTCCGCACAACCCCACGGGGGCGTGCGTCGACGTCGAGTTCATGCAACGGATCGTCGACTTCTGCCGCGAGCGCGAGATGATCGCCGTGCACGACTTCGCCTACGCGGACATCGGCTTCGACGGATACCTGCCGCCCTCGATCCTGCAGGCCGAGGGCGCCAAGCAGTGCGCCGTCGAGCTCTATTCGATGACCAAGGGCTTCTCGATGGCCGGCTGGCGCATCGCCTTCCTGGTCGGCAACAGCGAGGTCGTGCAGGCGCTCGTGAAACTCAAGAGCTACCTCGACTACGGCACCTTCCAGCCGATCCAGATCGCGGCCACGGTGACGATGAACGAGAACCCGGAGTACCCGGAGCAGGTGCGCGCGACCTACGAGTCGCGCCGCAACGCACTCTGCGACGGTCTCGGCCGCATCGGCTGGGACGTCCCGCGCCCGCGCGGATCGATGTTCGTGTGGGCGCCGATCCCCGAGTCATACGCCGACCTCGGCTCGCTCGAGTTCGCCTCCGCGCTGATCCGCGACTGCGAGGTCGCGGTCTCGCCCGGGAACGGCTTCGGTCCCGGGGGCGAGGGATTCGTGCGCTTCGCGCTGATCGAGAACGAGCAGCGGATCGCGCAGGCGATGCGCAGCCTGCGCCGCGGGCTCGACCGCCTGCAGCCGGTGGCGGCACCGTAAATAGCAACCGTTACTTGGTACCGTGCGCCTCGACGAGGACGGATCGAGAGGGGTCGAGGGTGCAGCTCTGGGACGTGCTGGCGCAGGACGCCACAGGCAAGACCGATCCACGGGTGCTGTTCTCCACGCCCGAGGCGCGCATGGTCATGATCGACCTGGAGCCAGGCGAGGAGCTGCGCGACCACGGCGTGCACGAGCGGGCGATCATCCAGGTCGTCCTGGGTAGCGTCGAGCTGACACATGCCCAGGGCGTGACGACCTGCAGGCAGGGTGCCGTCGTCCTGCTCGAGCCCGGCGAGCGGCACGCCGTGCGCGCGAGCGAGGCATCGCGCATCCTGCTCACGCTGGCCCCGTGGCCGGGCCGCGGGCACTACGACCCCTCCGAAACGCATGACCCGCACCGCCTGCCCGCGCACGCCACCGCGCTCGAGCAGGCCTGAGTGGTGCGCGACGTCGAGGTGACCGGCGAGTTCATCGCCCTCGGCGAGCTGCTCAAGCTCGCCGGCGTCGTCGACACGGGCGGTGAGGCGAAGAACCTGATCGGGACGCTCGCCGTCTCGGTCAACGGCGAGCCCGAAGGCCGCCGCGGCCGCAAGCTGCGCCCGGGTGACGTCGTCGAGGTGACCGACGGCGAATCGCTGCGCGTGACGGCCGCCTGACAGAAACGGAACCGGCGCGACGCGCGGGGCCTGGCTAGGCTGGCGCGGCTTCGTCTCCCAGGAGGAAGCGGGCACCCGGGCCGGCGGCGGCCGCCCGGTCGACGGGGTTGAAGAGGCGGCACGAGCGGAGCGAGAGGCAGCCGCAGCCGATGCAGGACGCGAGGTCGTCGCGGACCCGCTCGAGCAGCGCGATCCGCTGCTCGACATCGCTCCGCCAGGCGCGCGAGAGATTCGCCCAGTCGCGCTTCGACGGCGGCCTGTCGGAGGGGAGCCGCGCCAGCGCGGTGCCGATCGAGGCCAGCGGAATGCCCGCGCTGCGGCCGGCCTGGATGACCGCCACCCGGCGCAGCACCGAGCGCTCGTAGCGCCGCTGATTGCCGTCGCTCCGCACCGAGGCGATGAGGCCCTCGGCCTCGTAGAACCGCAGCGCCGAGGGAGCGACACCGCTGCGGAGCGCAACCTGTCCGATCGTCAGCATCGTCGCGGGAGCGTTCACAGCCACCTCGTTCCTGATTCCTGGCGGAGTCCTTGACTTCAAGTGCACTTGAGATTATAGCCTCGGTGCATGACTTCGATCGCAGCATCGCCACCCGTCTCGCTGGGCTACGACGACCTGCCCGAACTGCTCGCGCTGCTGCGCAGCGACGCCAAGCACGACCCGAGTGCGGCATCGACGGTCGACCTGCACTGGGTGCTCTACGACCGCGTGCTCAACGTGACGCCCGCAACTGCGGCCGACGCCGGCCGCGACCGTCTGCTGCTGTCGAAGGGCCACGGTCCCGCGTCCTACTACGCCGTACTCGCCGCGAAGGGCTTCATCCCGGTCGGTCAACTGGCGGGGTTCGGGAGCTTCGACTCGCCGCTCGGCCACCATCCCGACGCGGCACTCATCACCGGCGTGGAGATCGCGAGCGGCTCGCTCGGGCACGGGTTGCCGATCGCCGTCGGGCGTGCCCTCGCGCTGCGCGCGCGCAGTCGGACCGGGCCCCGCGTCGTCTGCGTCATCGGCGACGGCGAACTCGCCGAAGGGTCGAACCACGAGGCGATCGCGCTCGCGGGCCGGCTCGGCCTCGACCGCCTGATCGCGATCGCCGTCGACAACGGCAGCGCGACCCACGGCTGGCCGGGAGGCATCGCGAGCCGCTTCGCGATCGAGGGCTGGACGACAGCCGAAGCGCGAGCGAACGACCACGACGCCCTCGAGCGCGCGATCCTCGCCGGCGTGGCCGGGCGGCCCCATGCCGTCGTCGCCTGCGTGGAGGCCTGACGTGGAGACCATGCGGCAGCGCTTCACGCGCGTCACGGCGGAGGCGATGGACGCCGATGAGCGCCTCGCGCTCGTCCTCGCCGACATCGGGGTGGACGCCTTCGAGGCGGCCGGCACCCCGCAGCGGCACCCGGCGCGCGTGATCAACGTCGGGATCCGCGAGCAGCTGATGATCGGCGTCGCGGCCGGGCTGGCGCAGGAGGGGATGCGGCCGGTCGCGCACAGCTACGCCCCGTTCCTGGTCGAGCGCCCGTTCGAGCAGATCAAGCTCGACCTCGGCCACCAGGACGCAGGCGCGGTCCTGGTGAGCACCGGCGCCTCCTACGACGGCGCGCCGGAGGGCCGCACGCACCAGGCGCCTGGCGACGTGGCGCTCCTGACCACCGTGCCGGGCTTCGCGATCCACGTTCCCGGCCACCCGGACGAGGCCGAGCAGGTGCTGCGGCGCGAGTTCGCGCGCGACGGGCGCGCGTATGTCCGGCTGAGCGGCGAGACGAACGCCGAGGCGTACCCGGCCGAGCAGCTGACCGTCGTGCGCGACGCCGGCGCGGGCGGCCCGCTGGTACTCGCTGTCGGGCCGACGCTCGATCCGGTGCTGGTCGCGACGAGCGACCTCCGGGTAACGGTCGCCTACGCGTCGACGATCGCGCCGTTCCCGGCCGCGGCATTGAGCGAGCTCGCGACGGGCAGCGACGTCGCGATCGTCGAGCCGTACCTCGCAGGGACGTCGGCGGCGGCGCTCGCCGAGGCGCTCCGCGACCGCCCGCACCGCCTGCTCGCGCTCGGCGTGCCGCCCGTCGACCTGCGTCGCTACGGCACGCCCGAGGATCACCGCCGGGCGCACGGGCTCGACGCGGCGGGCATCCGGCGCTCGCTCGCCGCATTCCTGCCGCACTCGTGACGCTCGGGGCGCAGCCCGCAGGTCTCCGGGACCTGCGGCACGCCGGACCTCTCGGGCCCGGCACCGGAAGAGGCGCCCGAGCTCAGGCCGAGGTGGGCTCTCGCGACGGTCGCTCGGTCGTGGATGCTCGGCGAGGCGAGCTCGGGTCGAGTCCCATCGTCTCCCCCGCATCGCACACCGGCCCTTAACACGCCCTGAATGGCCTCACAGCGGGCGTGCAGGAAGCGTTAAGCCTCCTCTAAGGATCTGCTGTTCTCCTGCAGAAAGCGCTTCAATTGCCACAGCGCACCAACGCAACGACTCGAGGGAGCAGAACATGCCAGAGGAGCGCCGTCTTATCGGCCTCGACGCCGCGGGCGACGGCCGTGAGATGGTCGAGGCAGCCCTGTTCGAGATGAAGCGCGTGATCGCCGGGCAGGACCTCATGCTCGAGCGGGTGCTCGTCTGCCTGCTCGCCGGCGGCCACCTCCTGATCGAGGGCGTGCCCGGCCTCGCCAAGACGCTCACCATCCGCACCGCGGCGCGGGTGCTCGGCGGCACCTTCCAGCGCATCCAGTTCACGCCCGACCTCGTGCCGGCCGACCTCGTCGGCACGCGCATCTACCGCCCGAGCACCGGGACGTTCGACGTCGAGCTCGGCCCCGTCTTCTGCAACTTCCTGCTCGCCGACGAGATCAACCGCGCGCCCGCCAAGGTGCAGTCCGCGCTGCTCGAGGTGATGCAGGAGCAGCAGGTCACGATCGGCGGCACGACGCACACGCTCGAGAAGCCGTTCCTGGTCATGGCGACCCAGAACCCGATCGAGTCCGAGGGCACCTACCCGCTGCCCGAGGCGCAGGTCGACCGCTTCATGCTCAAGGTGCTGGTCGACTACCCCGCGATCGAAGACGAGCACACCGTCGCCCAGCGCGCGCTCGCCGACTCGATCGACATACACACCGTGATCGAGCTGCCGCAGCTGCTCTGGCTGCAGTCGGCTGTGAAGTCGGTCTACGTGGACCCCGCCGTTACGCGCTACGCCGTGCGGCTCGCGTCGGTGACCCGCGACCTCGCCGGTCACGGCCTCACGGAGCTCGATCCGTTCGTCTCCTACGGCGTCAGCCCGCGCGGGCCGATCAGCATGCTGCATGCGGCGCGCGCGCTCGCCGTGCTGCGCGGTCGCCGCTACGTCCTGCCCTCCGACGTTCACGAGCTCGCGCCGGACGCCATGCGCCACCGCCTCGTGCTGTCCTACCGCGCCCTCGCCGAGGGCGTCAGCGCAGAGGCCATCATCGAGCCGGTGCTCGAGCGCGTCCCGATGCCGCGCGTCGAGCTCGTCAACGAGGTGGCGTGAGCGAGGTAGCCCTCGCTCTCGCGCCGCCGACTCCGGAGCGCCCCGGTCCGGGCCCCGTCCCGGAGATGGCGCTGCGTGCGCTCGACCTGACCGTGCGCCGCCGCATCGAGAGCCTGCTCGCCGGCGAGCACCGCGCGGCGTCGCTGGGCATCGCGATGGAGCTCGCGCAGGTGCGCCCCTACCAGCCGGGGGATGACGTCCGCCTGATCGACTGGAACGCCACCGCGCGCATGAACGAGCCGCACGTGCGCCTGCACGTCGCCGAGCGCGCGCTCACGACCTGGCTGCTCTTCGACGCCTCCGCCTCGATGGGCTTCGGCACGGCGCTGCGCCGCAAGGCGGATGTCGCCGAGGGCGTGGTGCTGGCGGTCGGGCACGTCGCGAGCCGGCGCGGCAACCGCCTCGGGCTCCTGACCTACGGCCACAGCGACCCGCTCTACGTGCCGCCGCGCCAGGGGCGCGTCGGCCTCGTCGGCGTGTTGCTGCGCATGCGCGAGGTCGCGGCGCGCGACGAGTTCGCCGCGCCCGCAGTCGCCGACACCCTCGGCGATGCGCTCGCGCGCACCCGGCGGCACGTGCGCGAGCGCTCGCTGATCGTGATCGTCAGCGATCTGCGCGGCCCCCGCGACTGGGCCGGCGGTCTGCGCGAGCTGTGCGTGCGGCAGGACGTGATCGTCTGCGAGATCCGCGATCCGGCCGAGGAGGCGCTGCCGGATGTCGGCGAGGTCGTCCTCGTCGACCCGGAGACGGGCCGGCACGTCCGCGTCGACACGAGCAGGCGCCGCTTCCGCGAGCGCTACGCCGTCGCCGCCGCCGAGGAGCGCGAGCTCGTGGCACAGGACATCCGGTCGGCCGGCGCCCATCACCTGCTGCTCTCGACCGGCGACGACTGGCTACAGCCGCTGGTGCTCGGCCTCGCCAACCGTCCGGTGCTGCGATGACCTTCGAATGGCCACTCGGCCTGCTGGCGCTGGCGGTCGTGCCGCTCGTGCTCGGCCTGCTGTGGCTCTCGCGCCGACGGCAGTCGCGCTATGCGGTGCGCTTCAGCAACGTCGACGTGCTCGCCGCCGTCGCGCAGGCGACGAGCTCGCCGTGGCGGTTCGTGCCGCCCGCGCTGCTCTGCGCGGCGCTCGCGGCGCTCGCCGTCGGCCTCGCGCGCCCGCAGGTCTCGGTCTCGGCCGAGCGCAAGCAGGGCACCGTCGTGCTCGCGCTCGACCGCTCGGGCTCCATGCTCGCGCAAGACGTCAATCCGGATCGCATCACGGCCTCGCGGCGGGCGGCGATGAGCTTCGTCAAGGGCCTGCCCTCCGGCTTCGCCGTGGGTGTCGTCACGTTCTCCGACAGCGCCGACGCGGTCAGTGCGCCGAGCCGTGACAAGAGCGGCGCCGAGCGCGCGATCGCCGGCATCCAGGCGGGCGGCGGCACGGCGATCGGCGATGCGCTCGAGCGCTCGCTGGGGCTGCTCGGCGTGACGAGGGCCGGCACGGCGAAGTCCGGCGCCGGTAAGGGCCGCGCCATCCTCCTGCTCTCCGACGGCTCCAACACGCAGGGCGTCGACCCCTCGGCCGCCACTGCCGCGGCCAAGCGCGCCGGGGTGCCCATCTACACGATCGCGCTCGGCACGCCCGATGGCGTGCTCGACCTCCAGCAGCTCGGTATGGGCGTCGGCACGATCCCGGTGCCGCCGGATCCCGAGGCGCTGCGGGCGATCGCGCGCGACACCGGTGGCGAGTCCTTCACCGCCCTCGACGCATCGACGCTCAAGCGGGTCTACAGCAAGATCGGCACACGCGTGAGCTCGACCAACCAGCAGAAGGAAGTGACGTTCATCGTGGCCGGCGCCGCGGCCGCCCTCCTGCTCGCGGCGGCCGCCTCCTCCTGGGCGCTGCGGATCACCACATGAGCTTCGCCGACCCCTACCTGCTCGTCGCCCTCATCCTCGTGCCGCTGGCGATCGCGCTGTACGTCGTGCTCGCCCTGCGCGGCCGCCGCGCGATGCGGGCGGCCGTCAACCCCGCCCTCTGGCCCAATCTCATGCCGAACCGGCCGCGCTGGCGCCGCCACGTGCCGCCGGCACTGCTGCTCCTGGCGCTCAGCTCGCTGCTCGTCGGCGTCGCGCGGCCGCAGGCCAACCTGCCGACCGACCAGAAGGAGACGACGGTCGTCCTCACGGTCGACACGTCCAACTCGATGGCGGCCAAGGACGTGACCCCGAGCCGCATCGCGGCCGCTCGCGCCGCAGCCCGCGTGCTCGTCAAGGGGCTGCCCGCGACCGCGAAGGTCGGGCTCGTCTCGTTCGCGCGCGACGTGCACGTCCTGCTCGCCCCGACCGACGACCGCCCGGCCATCAACGCGTCGCTCGACCGCCTCACGCTGAGCGGCGGCACGGCGCTCGGGCCCGCGATCGACCGCGCGGTGGCCTCGCTCAAGGCCGCCCAGAAGTCGGTCAAGGGCCGCGCGATCATCGTCATCTCCGACGGCAAGAGCACCGAAGGCACGCGCGGTCCGGTCGTCGCCGCGCGAGCGGCCAAGGCCGCGGGCGTGCGCGTCTTCACCGTCTCGCTCGGCACCGCCGGCGGCACGATCACGGAGAACGGCAAGACCGTCACGGTGCCGCCCGATCCGACGACGCTCAAACAGGTCGCCGCGGCCGGCGGCGGCGTGTTCTACCGCGCCACCGACGCGAAGGCGCTCACGAGCGCCTACGAGAAGATCGGCAGCGCCGTCCGCCCCCACCACGAGAAGCGCGACATCAGCTTCGCCTTCGTCGCCGGTGCCGGCATCCTGGTCGCCGGGGGCATCCTGCTCTCGCTGGCCTGGTTCCGCCGGCTGATCTGAGCGTCCGGCCGGCTCCCGGCGACGCCCGTGCGGCACCAGCGAGGTGGGTGGCGATTCAGTCTCCTGAGGGTCCGACCGATACCCGGCGACGCGATGACACCCGCACGGCGGCGGTTGG
>CAZYYP010000166.1:0-7979 GCA_964651695.1 uncultured Gaiellales bacterium
GCGAGCCTGGCTACCGCTCGAAGATCGCCGTCGAGTCGCACATCCACGGCGTCGACCCCGTGGGCGCCTGCGTCGGCCCGCGAGGGTCGCGCGTGCGCATGGTGGTCTCCGAGTTGCGCGGCGAGAAGATCGACATCATCCCGTGGAACAACGAGCCGGCGCGCTTCCTCGCGAAGGCGCTCTCGCCGGCGCGGGTGCGCGAGGTGCTCGTCGACGACGAGCACCAGCAGGCGACCGTCGTCGTGCCGGACGACCAGCTCTCGCTGGCGATCGGCCGCGAGGGCCAGAACGCGCGCCTCGCCGCGCGCCTCACGGGCTGGCGCGTCGAGATCAAGGGCGAGACCGAGTTCGCCGAGGAGGAGGCCGAGATCGCCTTCTCCGGCGGCGAGACCGACGACGTGCTCGGCGGCCGCTGCGCCGCGGTCATGGTGTCCGGCAAGCGCTGCCCGAACAACGCGATCCCCGGCAGTCGCTTCTGCGACCTGCCCGCCCATCAGGCCATGGCGGAGGTCGGCTGAGCGTTCGCACGTGCTGCGGGTGCGCCACACGGCGCCCCCAGCACGAGCTCGTTCCGCTGCACGCCGGTGCGGCGGGGATGCTCGCCGTGGGGCGGGCCGACGGACGGGGCGCCTACGTCTGCCCCGAGGCGGCCTGCGTCGCGGCCATGGCGGCGCGTCCGGGGCTCCTCACGCGCTCGCTACGCGCGCGCGTGAGCGTCCCCGACGGGCTTTGGCAAGCCGTCCGGAGCGCGGCGGGGAGCGCAGCGGGACACTGATACAGTCTCACCTCAGATGCCGAGAAAGCGTGTAGCCGACATTGCCCGCGAGCGCGGGCTCGACCCCGGAGAGGTAGCTCGTCGCCTCGCCGAGGCGGGCGTGCGCCTGCAGGGAGACACCGTCGACGAGGCCGCCGCGGCGCGCGCCCTCGGTGGTGGCAAGTCCAACCGCGCCGCCCGTCCGTCGCCGCCGACGGCCCCGGCGGCGCCTGCCGCCGCACGGCCCCCGGCGCCCTCCGCCGGGGCCGCCCGCCCCGCGGCGGCTGCGCCCGGAGCGGCGCGCCCGCAGGCCGGCGGCCAGCGCCCCGCGGCAGGCGGGCGACCGCCCGCCGGTGGCGGCGGTGGCGCAGCGAACCCGCCCGGAGGCTCGCGCGTCGCGCGGCCCCAGCGCGGCCCGCAACTCGGAGGCCGCCGCCGCGTCGTGATCGACACGGCTGCGTCCCGCCCGCAGCGCGACACGCGCCAGCGCGGTCGTCGCGGCCGCGGCGAGCACCGCACGGAGCGACGCGAAGAGGTACCGGCGCCCACGGGTCCCGCGACCGTCCGCTCCGGTGTCACGGTCAAGGACCTCGCGGCGGCGCTGGGCATCTCGACCGCGCAGATCCAGAAGATCATGATGGGCCTCGGCGAGCTCGTCGGCATCACGCAGACGCTCACGAACGAGGCCGTCGAGATGATCGGCGCCGAGCTCGAGCGCGAGATCACGATCACGAGCGCGGCCGACGAGGTCTCGGCCGACGAGATCTTCGACGACGCGCCCGAGGATCTCATCCCGCGCGCGCCGGTCGTCACGATCATGGGTCACGTCGACCACGGCAAGACGAGCCTGCTCGATGCGATCCGCGAGACGAGCGTCGTCTCCGGCGAGGCCGGCGGCATCACGCAGCACATCGGCGCGTACCAGGCGATCGTCGGCGACGACGGCCGCGCCGTCACCTTCCTCGATACGCCGGGCCACGAGGCCTTCACCGCCATGCGCGCCCGCGCCGGCCGCGTCACCGACGTGGTCGTGCTGGTCGTCGCCGCCGATGACGGCGTCATGCCGCAGACGGTCGAGGCGATCGACCACGCCAAGGCCGCCGAGGTGCCGATCGTGGTCGCGGTCAACAAGATCGACCGCCCCGACGCCAATCCCGAGCGCGTGCGCACCGAGCTCACGACGCTCGGGCTGCAGCCCGAGGAGTGGGGCGGATCCACGATCTTCGTCGACGTCTCGGCGAAGGAGCGCACCGGTCTCCACCAGCTGCTCGAGATGCTGTTGCTGCAGGCCGACATCCTCGAGCTCAAGGCGAACCCGACGGCCGAGGCCCAGGGTGTCGTCATCGAGTCGCGCCTCGACATCGGCCGCGGGCCGATCGCGACGGTGCTCGTCCAGCGCGGCACGCTCAAGGCCGGCGTCGCACTCGTCGCCGGCGATGCCTGGGGCAAGGTGCGCGCGCTGGAGGACGACCACGGCCGCAAGGCCAAGGAGGCCGGCCCGTCGGTTCCGGTCGAGGTCCTCGGCTTCGATCATCCGCCGCCGGCCGGCGAGCGCTTCCGCTACGTCGACTCCGAGCGCGTCGCGCGCCAGGAGGCGCAGCAGCGCGCCCAGCGCCTGCGCGAGGAGCAGCTCGCACGCCGTCAGAAGTCGGTCTCGCTCGAGCAGTTGTTCTCCCAGATCAAGGAGGGCGGCGCCCGCGAGCTCAACCTCGTCATCAAGGCCGACGTGCAGGGCTCCGTCGAGGCCGCGATCGGCGAGGTCGAGAAGATCAAGCACTCCGAGGTCTCGGTGCGCGTCATCCGCACCGGCGTCGGCGGCATCGCCGAGTCCGACGTCATGCTCGCGGCCGCCTCCAAGGCGATCGTGGTGGGCTTCAACGTCCGCCCGAACGCCGAGGCCAAGGCGGCGGCCGAGCGCGAGGGCGTCGACGTGCGCACCTACCGCGTCATCTACCAGCTGACCGAGGACATCCAGAAGGCGCTCGTCGGCATGCTGACGCCCGACCAGGTCGAGGAAGTGCTCGGCGAGGCCGAGGTGCGGGCGACGTTCCGCGCCTCGCGGCTCGGCGTCATCTGCGGCTGCATGGTCACGAACGGCGTCATCCAGCGCAACGCCCGGGTGCGCCTCGTGCGCGAGGGCGCCGTCATCTGGGAGGGCGGCATCGCGTCGCTGCGCCGCGTCCAGGAAGACGCCCGCGAGGTCGCTCAGGGCCTCGAGTGCGGCATCCTGCTCGAGAACTACAACGACGCCAAGGTCGGCGACACCATCGAGTGCTTCGTCACCCGGCAGGTCGAGCGCACCACGCTCGACGAGCCGGCCGCCGCGACCTCCTAGGGCATTCGCGAGGCGAGCGTGACGCGCGTCGCGCCGTCGGCGCTCTCGCTCGCGTGTTTCTCGACGAGCGGGTGATTGTCGAGCTCGGTGCGCACGGCGGCCCGTACCGCGCCCGTCCCGCGCCCGTGCACGATCTCGACCTCGGGCAGGCCTGCGAGGTAGGCATCGTCCACGAGCTGGCGCACCGCCAGGCGCGCCTCGTCGGCGCGCTGGCCGCGGAGGTCGATGATGCTCGGCGCGTGCGCGGTCGCCGACGCCTGCACGCGCACTGCCGGCTCGGCGCTGCGCGACGAGCCGCCCTCGGGGTCGGGCTCGAGCTGCTCGAGCGGCAGGTGCACGCGCATCGCTCCGCCCTGCACGAGCGCGACGCCGTCGACGATCTCGGTGATCACGCCGCGCAGCCCGAGTGCCCGTGCGCGCACGGGGTCGCCCTCCTCGAGCGCGCGCGTCTGGCGGATGGGCTTGTCGAGCGCCTCGTCGATCGAGCGTGCGGCGCTGCGGGCGAGCGCGTCGGCCGCGCCGAGGCGGCGGTCGCGCTCGGCCTCCGCGGCGCGGGACTCGTCGCTCGGGGCCTCGCGCCTGCGGCGCTCCTCGCGGCGCGCCGAGCGCAGCTCCTCGCGTAGCGCCTCGAGCTCCGCCCGGTGCGTCGCGAGATCGCTCTGGGCCTCGAGCCGGGCTCGCTCGCGCTCGTCGGCGATCGCGGCCCGCGCCGCTTCGGCGGCCGCGCGGCGGCCCTCCTCGTGGCGCGCCGCGGCCGCGCGCAGCCCGGTCGCCTCGGCACGCTCCGCCTCTGCCTCTCCGCGCAGGCGCACCGCCGCCTGCTCGGAGCGCGCGGCCTCGCGCAGCAGCCGCTCGGTCTCGACGCGCTCCGGCGCGAGGCCCTCGCGAGCGCGGTCGATGACGTCCGTGTCGAGGCCGAGCCGGCGCGCGATCTCGAGCGCGTGCGAGGGGCCGGGGCGCCCGAGCGTGAGCGTGTAGGTGGGCGCGAGCGTCTCGGCGTCGAATCCGACCGCGCCGTTGAGGGCGCCGGGGGTCGCGCTCGCCCACTGCTTGACCTCGGCGTAGTGCGTCGTCGTGACCGTGAGCGCGGCGCGTTGCGAGAGCTCGTCGAGCAGGGCGCGCGCGAGCGCGGCGCCCTCGATCGGATCGGTGCCCGCGGCAACCTCGTCGAGCAGCACGAGCGTGTGCGGGGTGGCGGCGGCGAGGATCTGCACGAGGTTGCGCAGGTGTCCCGAGAACGTCGAGAGCGAGGCCGCGATCGACTGCTCGTCGCCGATGTCGGCGAGCACCTCGGCGAAGACCGGCAGGCGCGCGCGCTCGGCGGGCACGTGCAGCCCGCACTGATGGAGGAGCGCGCAGAGTCCGAGCGTCTTGAGCGCGACGGTCTTGCCGCCGGTGTTGGCGCCGCTGAGGACGAGCACGCGTACGCCGGCGAGCGGCATGTCGATCGGCACGACCGTCGCGGGATCGAGCAGCGGGTGGCGCGCGGCGACCAGCTCGACCTCGTCGGACGGCTCGATGGGACAGCCGCGCCACCCGCGCGAGAGCGCGCCCGAGGCGAGTGCGAGGTCGATCTCGGCGAGCGCCTCGACTGCGTGCTTCAGCTCGTCGCCGTGGACGCCCACGTGCCGGGAGAGCTCGGCCAGGATGCGCGCGACCTCGTCGCGTTCGTCGCCCTCGAGCTCGCGCAGCCGGTTGGACAGCTCGACGATCGCGAACGGCTCGACGAAGAGCGTCTGGCCCGAGTTGCTCGTATCGTGGACGATGCCCGGCACGGCGCCGCGCGCGCTCGCGCGCACGGCGACGACGGGGCGGCCGCCGCGCTCGGTGACGAAGTCCTCCTGGAGATGCGGCTGCAGGTCGGGGTCCGATGCGAGCGAGCGCAGGCGATCGCTCGCCCGCCGGCGCGCGGTCGCGAGCTCCGACCGGAGCGCCTTGAGCTTCGGCGAGGCGGAGTCCTTGACGCCGGGCGGATCCAGCTCGAGCGCGCGCTCGAGCGAGTCGGCGACGCCCGCGAGTTCCACCGCGATCTCCTCGGCGCGCCCCGACAGCAGCGGCACCGTCTCGCGGCGCTCGCCCAGGTGGGCGCGGACGCCCAGCGCGGCGCGCGCCGTCTCGGCGATCGCCACGAGGCCGTCGGCGCCGAGCGAGCCGCCGCGTGCCGCGTGCTCGGCGTCCGCGCGCACGTCGTGGGCCCCCGCCATGCGCGGTGGCCCGTGCTCGACGAGGATCATCGCCTCGGCGCAGAGCGCCTGGCGGGCCTGCACCTCGGCCGCAGCCGGCGACGGCAGAAGCGTCTCGGCGAGGGCGCGGCCGGCCGAGAAGGACGTGTGATTCGCCAGCCGCTCCTGGATCGCGGCGAGCTCGAGCACGTCGAGCGCGTGTCCGTCCATCACGCCGCAGGATAGGGCGGATGGTTCACCACTCTGGGGCGCCGCGGGGCAGCTTGTGGAGATCGTCGACCTCCGCGTCCGCCGGCGCGGGCGGCTGCGAGGCCGAGATCCGCGCGACCACCGCTGGAGCCACGTCGCTGCCCGCGTGCAGCCCGCATTCCGCGATCTCGACGAACGACAGACCCGGGTGCCGGATCAGCATGGCCGTCGCCGCCTGCTCGGCGGCGGACTGCTCGCCGTAGCGCTCCGCATCGGCCCCGAGTTCGGTGTTGGGCCGGAGCTCGTACCAGATGTCCGTATCGCTTCCCATGGCAGGGATCGTACGACCCCCGAGGCGGGCGCCGGGGTGCGCGGCGAAGTGGCACTGGTGGCGGGTGCCACGTGGCCGCACTCCCCCGGGTGGTGGATGCCTCGCCCGCCGCGAACTGGAATGGTCTGACGGCCGGCGGCGCCGGCTTCGTTCATCCGGGATTCGGTCTGCGCCGCCGGCACCCATTCGCCGCAGCGGGCCGAGCGGTTCGCCCGCGGATGGCCAAGTGGCACCCGCGGCGAGTGCCACTTGGCCCTACGGGCATAGTCCGGGGGGTGGCCGGCCGTGTCTGACTCGCTCTCGCTGGTTGTCGCGCTGGTCGCGCTCGGCGCGGCGCTCGGCGCGGCAGTCGCCCGGCGGCGGCTGTTGCCCGAGGCGGTCGTCGCGCCGGTCGCGGCGCTCATCCTGGTGGCCACCGGAGCGTCGAGCGTGGGCGCGGCGCGGCATGCGATCTCGGATCTCGGCTCGACGGTCTGCTTCCTCGCGGCGCTGCTGGTGCTCGCCGAGGGGTGCCGGCGGGAGGGGCTGTTCGACGCGATCGGCGCCCTGCTCGCGCTGCGGGCGCGCGGCTCGGCGCGGCGGCTCCTGGCGGTCGTCTTCGCCGTCGCGGCGGTGGTGACGGTGGTGCTGAGCCTCGACGCCACCGTCGTCCTGCTCACGCCGATCGTGTTCGTGACGGCCTCGCGGCTGCGCACGAGCCCCAAGCCGCACGTCTACGCCTGCTCGCACCTCGCCAATTCCGCGTCGCTGCTGCTCCCCATCTCCAACCTCACGAACCTGCTCGCCTTCCACGCCAGCGGGCTGTCGTTCACGCGCTTCGGTGCGCTCATGGCACTGCCGTGGCTGGCCGCGCTGAGCGTCGAGTGGGGCGTCCTGTCGCGCTTCTTCGGTCATACGGGCCGGGGCAGCGAGGCCTCCGCGCGACCCGCGGACGAACGGCCGGAATGGCCGCGCCTGGCCGTCGCGATCCTGGCAGCGACGCTCGGGGGCTTCGCCCTCAGCTCGGTGCTCGGCATCGCGCCGGTCTGGATCGCCGTCGCCGGCGCGCTCGCGATCAGCGCGCCCGCGCTCCTGCGGCGCGCCGTCTCGCCCCTCGGCCTCGCGCGATCGGCCGAGCCGGCGTTCCTGGTCTTCGTGCTCGCGCTCGGCGTGATCGTCGGCACCGCGAGCGAGAACGGCCTCGAGACGGCCGTGCGCAGGGCGCTCCCGGACGGTGCCGGGCTGCTCGATCTGCTGCTGATCGCCGGCGGGTGCGCCGTGCTCGCGAACCTCGTCAACAACCTCCCGGCGATCCTGATCGCCCTGCCGGCGCTGGCCGCGGCGCCCGGACCCGGCCCGGTGCTGGCCGCGCTGATCGGCGTCAACGTCGGCCCCAACCTGACCTACGTGGGGTCGCTGGCGACGCTGCTCTGGCGCCGCGTCCTGCACGCCGAAGGAGCCGAGGTCGATCTGAGCGAGTTCTCACGGCTGGGCGCGCTCACCGTTCCGGCCGTGCTCGCCGCCTCGACGCTCGCGCTCTGGCTCAGCCTGCACTGGCTCGCCTGATCTCGCGCGACCGTGTTCCCGGCCGGCACGCGCGCGGTGGAGCACGGGACGTGCGATGGTTCCCCCGACATGCGCGCCCTCGTGTGGATCACCGAGGACAGCTGGGAGGCGACCGTCGCCGGCGCGGCGGAGCTCCTACCGGTCGATGCCGCGGTGACGCTGCTGCACGTCACGGGCGGCGACGCCGAGGCGATGGCACGGGTGGCGCGCTCGCGCCTCCTCGGCCGCAGCCGCGGGGCGGAGGGAATGCCGCACCAGCAGCTGCGCACGATCTCGGAGGATGCCGCACGCGCCCTTCTCGGCGACGCGGCCTCGGCGCTCGGACGCAGTGCCGAGCAGGTGGCGTTGCGCGGCCACGTCGAGCAGGAGGTCGTGACCGCCGCCGCGCGGGCCGACATCCTCGTGCTCGCCCGCGACGGCGATCGCTCGCGGCCAGGCCCGCGCAGCATCGGACACGCCGCGCGCTACGTGCTCGACCATGTCACCTGCCGCGTGCTGCTGGTCTGATCCAACCGGCACCCGCGGCGTGTGCCAGATGGCACTCTCCGACTATGGCCGTCACTGCACCAGTCAGTACGGTCGATCCTCCCGACCTGAGCTTCGGCCCGACCGCGCGGCATCTCACGCGCGAGTGGTGGGTCG
>CAZYYP010000167.1:0-7927 GCA_964651695.1 uncultured Gaiellales bacterium
CCGTGGTCGTCGACACGCAGCACCTCGAGGCGATTGAGATCGACCAGAGCGATCACGCCGTCGACGGGGTGGGCCCACTCGCTGTCGCCGGGGTGTGGCTTGACGAACGCGACCGCGCGGCCGAGCCGCTGCCCGGTCTCCTCGTCGGGACCGAAGTGGCCCGCCGGCCAGGCGTCGACCTGGACCGTGTCGAAGTCGGTGACGCCCCGGCGCTGCATCGCCGCCTGGAACTGCGGGTCGCGGCGCACGAGCTCCTCGGCCTCCATCAACTCGGTCACGACCGCCATCGGCTGGATGTCCGTCCGCTCCCGCCAGGCGATGACGCCATCCGGTGCGAGCCCGACGCGTGCCTCGACCGTGCTCCCGGCGCCGCGGTCGAGGATCACCACCTCGGCCTCGCGCCGCGGCGCAGGTGCTCCGGCACTCCAGGCGAGAACCGCGGCCTTGGGAGGTTCGCGCAGGGCGATCGAGACGAAGCGCGTGCGGTCGCCGAGCGCCGCGAACTCCCCGTGCTCGCGCACGCTGCTCGCGACTGCGGCGACTTCCGTCGCGGTCAGCGGGTCGAGCGGGTGGACGCCGGGTCCGGGCCGTTGTAATCCATCCAACGCTCTCGTAGTATCGCGCTCCGCGAACGTCGAGCGGGCAGGAACCGACCAGGCGCCCGGGACGAGCTCGCAGGGCGCGCACGGAGGGCAGATGAACAGGTTGCAGCGGCGCTTCACGGCAATGGCGGCGATGGCGGGGCTCCTCGCGCTGGCGGTAGCCGGGACGAGCGGTGCCGCGAGCAAGCGGCCCGGCGAGACGATCCGCGGCCAGACGATCACCGTGCTCGTGCCGTACAAGATCCCTGCCGACATCATCTCCTCGTTCACCAAGGCCACCGGCGTCAAGGTCAACTACGTCGTCACCGGCTGGGATGCGACCCACTCGAAGCTCGTCGTCGCGAACACCGCCCGCACCTACATCGCGGATGTTGCGGAGTTCGACTGGTCGTTCACGGGTCAGTTCGCCGGCGCGAAGTGGGTCGAGCCGCTCGACGGCGTGCTGCCGAAGCCGCTCCTGGCCGACCTCGCGAGCACCGACGCCGCCTTCAAGTCGGGCGGCAAGACCTACGCGGCGTGCTTCTCGAACGACTTCCGGATCTCGATCTACAACAAGAAGCTGTTCGCCAAGGCGGGCATCACCACGTTCCCGAGCACGCTCACCGAGCTCGGGAAGGACGCCGACAAGCTCAAGGCCGCCGGCGTCCAGTACCCGCTGTCGATCCCCATGGCGGCGACCGAGGGCGGCGTCACGCCCTGGTACCTGCTGACACTCGCCAACGGGGGTCAGCTGTTCGACAACACCTTCAAGCCGCTCTTCCAGAAGCCCGGATCCGCCGGCTACAAGGCCCTGCAGTGGGAGGCGCTGGCCGTCAAGAAGGGCTGGGTCTCGCCCGGCGCGGTCACGCTCGACGACGCAACCGCCTTCGACAAGTTCACGGCCGGTCAGACGGCGATGGTGCTCGCGACGGGTCCCGGCAATCTCGAGACCGCCAACGATCCGAGCCAGTCGAGCATCGCCGGGCAGGCAGTCGCCGCGCTCGTCCCCGGCGTCACCGGGCCCGGGGCGTCGTTCGGCCTGCCGGAGGGCCTCTCGATTCCGGTCACGGCGCATCACAAGGCCGCGGCCGCAGCCTTCATCGAGTGGTGGCAGAAGTCCGCCAACGCGGTCGAGATCTACAAGAAGGAGGGCAACCTGCCGTGCGGCACCTCCGTGATCAAGCAGCTCGCCGCCGGCGGAACGCTCTCGGGAGGCGCCGTCCTCGCCCGCGAGCTGAAGCTCGTCAAGCCGCTCTTCCCGCAGGGGGCGCCGGTCTGGTACTCGCAGTTCAGCGCCGACGCGCAGGGTCTCCTCAACTCCGCGGTCAAGGGCCAGACGAGCATCTCGAGTGCGCTCTCCCAGCTCGCATCGAAGGCCACCCAGCACGCCAGTTCGTAGTCCTCGGTGAGGGCCTGGCTTCGCGCCCACGAGCCGGCTGCGGTCGGCCTGCTCATGGTGGTGCCCGCCCTGGCGGCGATCGGCGGCCTGATCGTCTACCCGCTCGTCCGCGGCTTCCAGACGAGCATCGAGTCGTCGGGTCAGTACGGTCAGCCGCAGCACTACGTCGGTCTCAGGAACTACCGGCAGGTGATCGACGATCCCACGGCGATCGGGGCCATCCGGCATACCTTCGAGTACGTGCTGCTGGCCGTCTCGCTCGAGCTCGTGCTCGGCATCTTCGTCGCAGTCACGCTGCGCAGGCTCTTCCCGGGCCGCGGCATCGTGCTGGCGATCCTGGTGCTGCCATGGGCGCTCCCGTCGGTGGTCAGCGGCGTGCTCTGGCGCCGTGTCTTCGACCCGGACAACGGGCTGCTCAACAGCGCGCTCCTGAAGCTGCACGTCATCCACGAGCCGCACGTCTGGCTGGCAGGCGGCCGCTGGGCGATCGCGTTCATCACGATCGTGCATGTGTGGGGCGTCCTGCCGCTCGTGAGCCTGATCTTCCTCGCGGGTCTGCAGAGCATCCCGCAGGAGCTGTACAACGCGTCGTCGGTCGACGGCGCGGGCGGCTGGCGGCAGTTTCGCCACATCACGCTGCCGCTGCTGCGACCGTCGATGGCGGTCGCCCTCACGATCGGCACGCTGCTCGCGATTGCGATCTTCGACGAGGTCTACGTGCTCAACGGCACCGCGCTCAACACGCGCTCGATCCTGATCCAGGTCTACAACACGACCTTCGTCGAGGCCGACTTCGCCCACGGGACGGCGCTCGCATTCCTGCTCGCGGGCGCGACCGCCGTCCTCGGGACGATCTACGTCCTCGGTCTGCGGAGATCGACGCGGTGAAGACCGGCCTCGGCGAGCGTGTCGTCCGGGTGCTTGCGATCGCCTGGATCATCGCCTGGTCGCTCGGGCCGGTCGTGATCGGCTTCGTCACGAGCATCTCGAGCCAGACCGACGTGCGCGCCGTGCCGGCGCGCTGGATACCCCGCAACCTGTCGCTGAACGCCTACAGGGACCTGCTCGAAGGTACGAGCACGCAGCATTCCGGCGGCACGGTGACCGAGGCGGGGGTCTTCAGCCACGCCATGCTGGCGAGCGGCGAGGTGGCGCTCGGGGCGACGGCCGTCACGCTCGTCGTCGCGACGATGGCCGCATATGCGTTCGGCCGTCTGCACTTCGTCCTCGGGCGGACGCTCTTCTTCGCGGTGCTCGCGACGATGCTCGTCCCGGTCTTCGTCGTCGCGGTGACGCTCTTCCAGGTCATGGCCGACCTGCGGCTGATCGACACGAAGCGGGGTCTGATCCTGGTCTTCGTGGCGACGCTGTCGCCGCTCGCGACGTGGCTGCTCTACAACCACGTGCGCGAGATGGACGTCGGGCCCGAGGAGGCCGCGCTCGTCGACGGCTGCCGGCGGTGGCAGGCGTTCGTGCGCGTGGTCGTGCCGCAGATGGGCTCGGCGATCGCCGCGGTGGCCGCGATCCTGGCGCTCTCGGTGTGGGGGGAATTCCTGATCCCGCTGCTCCTGACCTCGACCAGCAACGCCAAGCCCGTGACGGTGCTGATCACGGAGTACGTCGGCAAGTACACGACGAACTACCCGATCCTGGCGGCCGCCGGCGTGCTCGCCCTTCTGCCCCCGGCCTTGCTGGCGCTGATCCTCAACCGGCGCATCACGAGCGTGATGGCGGGCTCCTCGTGATCCGGCACACCGGCTACACGCGCGAGCGGCTGGCGCAGAGATCGGCGGAGCTGCGCGAGCGCATCTACCGGTACGCCCGCCCCGCCGACGCGGTGCTGGTGAGCGGCGCAGTCGACCGCATCTCGTGGCACGCGGCGCAGGCGCTCGACTACCGGCCGGCGGAGCTCGGCGAGCGCTTCGGGCCGCTGTGGGCGACGTACTGGTTCCGCGTGCGGGTGACGGTGCCGGAGGAGTGGCGCGGCGGTCGGGTCGACCTCCTCTTCGTCTCGCACTGCGAGGCGGCGCTGTGGCGCGACGGAGCCATCCTCCAGGGGCTGAACTCGGGCGGCGACGGGGAGCGGCCCGACGCCATGCTCTCCTCCTCCGCCGAGCCGGGAGTCCTCGACCTGCAGATCGAGCTCGCGTGCAACGGGATGTTCGGGGCCAGGAACGAGCCGGCGGAGTTGCGCCGCTGCGACATCGCGCTCTTCGATCCCGAGGCGTGGCAGCGCTACTTCGACTTCGAGACGCTGCGCGCGCTCGAGGTCGAGACCCGTGACGAGGCATGGTCGGGCCGGCTGCGCGAGGAGCTCAACCGCTTCTGCAACGAGGGCGATCCGGCGATCCTCGCGGCGCTCTACGAGCATCGCAATGCCACGCACGCGCACGAGCTCGCGGCGATCGGCCACGCGCACCTCGACACCGCGTGGCTGTGGCCGCTCGCCGAGACCTACCGCAAGCTCCAGCGCAGCCTCAGCTCGCAGTTGCGCTACATGGAGGACTACCCCGAGTACCGCTTCGCGTGCTCGCAGGCGCAGCAGTACGCGTGGATCAAGGAGCGCAACCCCGAGCTGTGGACGCGGCTGCGGGCGGCCGTCGAGCGCGGCCAGTTCGTCCCCGTCGGCGGCAGCTGGGTGGAGCCGGACTGCAACCTGCCCTCGGGCGAGTCGCTCGCACGGCAGTTCCTGTACGGACAGCGCTTCTTCGAGCGCGAGTTCGGGAGGCGCCACCGCGAGTTCTGGAGCCCCGACGCCTTCGGGTACGCGGGGCAGTTGCCGCAGATCCTCCGCCAGGCCGGGATCTCGCGGTTCCTCACCCAGAAGCTCTCGTGGAACCGCTTCAACCGGCCGGAGCATCACACGCTGACCTGGCAGGGCGACGACGGCAGCGAGGTGCTCGCGCACTACCCGCCGGCCGATACGTACAACAGCGACGTCGACGTGCCCGAGCTGATGAAGATCGCGCGCGACTACCGCGATCACGACCATGCGCGCACGAGCCTGCTCGTCTTCGGATTCGGCGACGGCGGCGGCGGTCCGACGAGGGCCATGCTCGAGACGCTCCGGCGCGCGCGCGACCTCCAGGGCGTGCCGCGCACGACGCAGCGTACGAGCGAGGAGTTCTTCGGCGAGCTCGAGGCCGAGGGCGCCGACCGTCCCGTCGTGACCGGCGAGCTCTACTTCGAGTACCACCGCGGGGTCTACACCTCGCAGGCGCGCACGAAGCGCGGCAACCGCCGCGGCGAGCAGGCTCTGCACGACGCCGAGTTCCTCTCCTGCCTGCGGGACGAGTACCCGCGTGCGGAGATCGGCCGGCTCTGGAGGCTGCTGCTGCTGCAGCAGTTCCACGACATCCTGCCCGGGTCGTCGATCGGTCTCGTCTACGAGGATGCCGAGCGCGATCTCGCTGCGGTCGAGGCGGGTGCCGTCGTGCTCTGCGGCGCCGGCGCCACGCTCGCGAACACGACCGGCTTCGCGCGGCGCGACGTCGTCGGCCCGAGGCTGCTGGCGGCTGCGCCGTTCGGTGCGGCGCGGATCGTCGAGCCGGACGACGAGGTGCTCGTCGATGGGCTGACGCTCGAGAACGCGCACCTGCGCGTGACGCTCTCGCCGGACGGCAGTGTCGAGTCGATCGTGCACAAGGCCGGCGGCCGCGAGGTGCTCGCAGGGCCCGGCAACCGCCTGGAGCTCTACGAGGACCGCCCCGTCGCGTACGACGCGTGGGACATCGACCCCTCGGCGCTCGAGACCCGGCGCGACTACCCGGTCGCGACATCATGGCGCGCGACCGCGACCCGGCTGCGTGGCGAGATCGCATTCGAGCGGCCCTGGCTGACGCAGGTCGTGCGGCTCGACGCCGGCGCGCGCCGGGTCGAGTTCCACACGACGATCGACTGGCACGAGGAACACACGCTGCTGAAGGTGTGCTTCCCGCTGGCCGTCCATGCGCGCACCGCCACCTACGAGATGCCATTCGGCCACGCCGAGCGGCCGACGCACTGGTCGACCAGCTGGGACCGCGCGCGCTACGAGGTTCCCGGACACCGCTGGGCCGACCTCTCCGAGCACGGCTTCGGCGTCGCGCTCCTCAACGATTGCAAGTACGGCTGGAGCTGTCATGGCAGCGAGCTGCGCCTGAGTCTGCTGCGTTCGCCGCGGAGTCCCGACCCCGCGGCAGACATCGGCCGGCACGAGTTCGCCTACGCGGTCTTCCCGCATGCGGGCGGCTGGCGCGAGGCGGGGGTGGTCGGCGAGGCCGTGCGCTTCAACGCGCCGCTGCGGGCCACCTCCGCGGCGGTGCCGGAGTCGTTCGCGTCGGTCGACGACCCGAATCTCGTGCTCGACACGATCAAGCGCGCCGAGGACTCCGATGCGCTCGTGCTGCGGCTGTACGAGACCCACGGCGCACGCGGACGGGCACGACTCCACGTCGGCGCGCGCTTCTCCTCGGCGCGACGCGCGAACCTGCTCGAAGACGACGGCGAGGCACTCGCCGTCGAGGCCGGCGCCGTGCTCGTCCCGTACCGGCCGCACGAGATCCTCACGATCAAGCTGACGTGACCGTGGCGGCCCGCAACCGTCAGGCGGTCTCGGTCGCAGCGATGACCGCGGCGGCGTGCAACAGCCCGATCGTGTCGCGCGAGCCGGGCCCCGCCGACGGGGCGAGCTGCTCGGCGGCGTCGAGGAGCGCATCGATCCGGGCGAGCGCGGCGCCCGCGTCGCCCGGATCGGGATCGCGGCAGACGCAGCGCGCGAGCGCGATTCCGGGCAGCGCACGGCTCGGATCCATGCTGCCCGGGGCGCCGCCGACGAGCGAGCCGAAGGCCATGCTCAGGTAGGCCGAGGCGCGGAGCAGGCGCCCGTCCACCGCCCGTCGCTCGGCCAGGCGAGGCGCCGTTGCGGCCGGGAGCTCGGCGCCGTCGAGGACGCTCTGCATCGTGCCGCCGACGAGCCGGCGCCGGTCCTCGTCGCCGAGGCCCGCGACCGCCGCCACGCGAAGGGCCATGAAGAGGCCGCTCGTCGTACGTCCGTAGGGCGCGTCGGACGCGAACACGATGCGCTCGGCCGGCACGCGCGCATACAGCTCGACGACATCGAAGGGCGAGAAGCACGACGTGTCGTAGAGCGCGGCCGGGTGGTCGCGCAGGCGCGAGGCGAACATGCCCTGGCCGGCCGCGCCGGCGTGGGCGAGCACGATGGGCACCTCGGGATGGCGCAGCGCGACGTCGGCGAGGGCGTCCATCGGCGGCATGCCGCGGCCTGCATGGATGAGGATCGGCACGCGCGCGGTGCGCGCGACCTCGAAGATCGACGCCATGGCCGGCGTGTCGAAGCCGAACGCCTGCGCGCGCGGGTGCAGCTTGATGCCGCGCGCGCCGAGGGCCAGGCAGCGCTCGGCCTCCGCGACCGGATCGTCGGCGGGATCCAGCCGGCAGTAGGGGACGACCCGGCCTCCGCTCTCGCGCGCCCAGGCGAGCACGCGGTCGTTCGGAAGCCGGTAGGCGGGATGGCGCTCGGGATCGTGGAGCGGGAACGCGCACGCCCTGGCATCGGGCGCGACCTCGTCGAGGCCGCCGAGCAGCCCGGCGAGGTCGAGGGACATGCCGTCCTCGTCGAGCCCGAGGTGCGTGTGCGCGTCGACGACCGCCGCCGAGGCGGGGAGGAGGTTCCTCAGCTCGGCCGCCAGGCCGGCCTGCGCGGCGGCGGGATCGGCCGGCGCGCTCATTGCACGGGAGTCGCTAGGCGCACGCGGGGGAGTCGGCGTCCCAGCGGTTGAACTTTCCGAGCTCGCGGTCGGCGACACGCTCGAGCGCGCCGGCCCAGAGCGCCCGCCACTCCGACGGATCCGTCAGCACGCTGTCGGGATCGTCCGCGCCGCGCGCGAGGAACGAGGGGAAGTCGGGACGCCCGCTGGGCTGGTTCGGGGGCTGGTAGCGCAGATCC
>CAZYYP010000168.1:0-7922 GCA_964651695.1 uncultured Gaiellales bacterium
GAGCGCATCCGCGCCTCGATCCTGCTCGCCGGCCCGCTGCTCGCGCGCTTCGGCAGCGCCGACGTGCCGCTGCCCGGTGGCGACGTGATCGGCCGCCGGCGCGTCGACACCCACCTCTTCGCACTTTCGGAGCTGGGCGCCGAGGTGACTGCCGATCGCACGTATCGCTTCCGCGCGCCCGGCCGGCTCAAGGGCACCGAGTTCCACCTCGACGAGGCCTCGGTCACGGCCACGGAGAACGCGCTCATGGCCGCGGCGCTGGCCGATGGCCTGACGACGATCCACCACGCTGCCTGCGAGCCGCACGTGCAGGATCTCTGCCGCCTGCTGATCGCGATGGGAGTCGAGATCGACGGCGTCGGCTCGAACCTCTTGCGCGTCCATGGCCAGGAGTCGCTCAGCGGTGCCAGGCACGTCTGCCGTGCCGACCACATCGAGGTCGGGTCGTTCATCGGCATGGCCGCGGTGACGGGCGGCGACCTCACGATCACCGACTGCGAGCCGGTCGACCTGCGCGCGACGCTGCTGGCGTTCAGCCGCCTCGGGGTGCGCGTCGAGATCGACGGGCGCACCGTGCGCGTGCCGCCCGGCCAGGACCTCACGATCGTCGACGACGCGCACGATCAGATCCCGAAGATCGACGACGGCCCGTGGCCGGCGTTCCCGGCCGACATGACGTCGGTCGCCGTCGCCGTGGCGACCCAGGCCCGCGGCACGATCCTGATCTTCGAGAAGATGTTCGAGAACCGCCTGGTGTTCACGGACAAGCTCGTCAACATGGGCGCGAGGATCATCCTCTGCGACCCGCACCGCGCCGTCGTGACGGGCCCCGCGAAGCTCTACGGGCAGCGGCTCTCGAGCCCCGACATCCGCGCCGGCATCGCGCTCCTGATCGCGTCGCTGTGCGCCGAGGGGACGAGCGTGATCGGCGACGTCGAGCAGATCGACCGTGGATACGAGCGCATCGACGAGCGGCTGCGCGCCCTCGGCGCCCGCATCGAGCGCGTCTCCGGATGACGCCGCACCTCCCCGGCTGACGGCGTGGGCGCCGACACCAGCATCCACGGCTTCCTGCTGCTGGCCCCGGTCTTCATCGTCTCCCTGACGCTGCACGAGCTCGCGCACGGCCTCGCGGCCTACAAGCTCGGCGATCGCACGGCCAAGGACATGGGGCGGCTCACGCTCAACCCGATCGTGCACATGGATCCGCTCGGCTCGCTGATCCTCGCGCTGACGTACTTCGGCGGGTCGTTCCTGTTCGGCTGGGCCAAGCCGGTGCCCGTCGATCCCCGCAACCTGCGCACCTCGCCGCAGGTCGGCATGGCGCTCGTCGGCGCGGCGGGGCCTGCGACGAACTTCGTGCTCGCGCTGATCGCCGGTGCGATCTTCGCGCACACGAACCTCACGGGCGACGCATTCACGCTGCTCGGCTACGCGATCACGATCAACATCATCCTCGGCGTCTTCAACCTCTTCCCGATCCCGCCGCTCGACGGGTCGCGGATCATCGCCGGATTCATGCCGCGCGAGGTCTACGCGCACTGGGCGGAGCTCGATCGCTACGGCATGTTCGCCGTCTTCGCGCTCTTCATCTTCTTCCGCGATCCGACCTCGCGCCTGCTCGAGAGCGGATTCGAGAACATCCTCCGGCTGATCTCGGCGATCGTCGGCGGGCAGCCGTTGATCTAGTGGACCATTAACGTGTCGCCCGTGAGGCTCGAATGGCAGACCCGCGAGGGCGTCCCGCTGCTCTGCGCGCGCGGCACGCACGCGACGATCGCGTTCACGACGCGGCAGGGCGGCGTCTCCGCCGGCGACTTCGCGTCGCTCAACCTCGGCTTCGCGACGCCGGACGACGCGGCGGCCGTGGCCGAGAACCGCCGCCGAGCCGTGTCGGCCGCCGGAGGCGACCCGGAGCGCGCCCTGAGCCTGCGGCAGGTGCACGGCAGCGCCGTCCTCGACGGCGCGCCGGCACCCCCGGGCGCCTATCTCGACGCCTCGCGGTCGTGGCCCGAGGGCGACGCGCTCATCACCTCCGAGCCCGGAGTGCCACTGATCGCCCATGGCGCCGACTGCCTCACGGCCGCCCTCGTCGCACCCGGAGGCGAGCGCCTCGCGGTCGTCCACGCGGGCTGGCGCGGGCTCGTCGCCGGCGTGCTCGAGGCGGCGGGCGAGCGCGTCGGCGAAGGGTTCTCGGCGGTCATCGGCCCGGGCGCCGGAGCGTGCTGCTACGCCGTCTGCGACGACGTCGCCGAGCCGCTGCGCGCACGCTTCGGCGACGACGTCGTGGCCGAGGGCCACGCCGATCTCGCTGCCTGCGCCCGGCGCGCGCTCGAGCGCGCAGGCGCGGCCGAGGTCCTGAGCGCCCGGCTGTGCACGATCTGCGAGCCCGAGTGGTTCCACTCGCACCGGCGCGATGGCCGCGGCAGCGGCCGGCAGGGCGTCGTCGCGTTCATCGAGGAGGACCGGCAGTGAGCGTCGAGCTCGAGGTCGTGCGGGAGAACCTGGCTGCCGCGCGCGCGGCGATCGCCGCGGCCGCGCAGCGCTCGGGACGCGACGCGGCGGCGGTCGAGCTGCTGGCGGCCGTCAAGTACGTCGCGGCCGAGGACATGGCCACGCTCGCTGCGGCGGGCATCGAGCTCGTGGGCGAGAACCGCGTCGAGCAGTTGCTGGCCAAGCAGGCCGCCGGGCCCGCGTTCACCTGGGACTTCATCGGGCACCTGCAGAGCCGAAAGGCGCGCGACCTCGCCGGGCGGGTGCGCCTCGTGCACTCGCTCTCGACGCTCTCGGCCGCCGAGCGCCTCGACCGCTCGAGCGACACGCCCATGGCCTGCCTCGTCGAGGTCAACGTGGCGGGTGAGGATTCCAAGCAGGGCCTCGGCCCGGATGCGCTCGACGAGTTCCTCGGCGCCATGGCCGCCCTCGCGAACATCCGCATCGAGGGCCTCATGACGATGCCGCCCCTGGCAGCGTCCGCGGAGGCCTCGCGGCCGTACTTCGCGGCCCTCCGCGAGCTGGCGGGAACGCTGGCCGGCCGCTGGGCGCCGCGGCACCGCTTCGACCGCCTCTCGATGGGCACGAGCCAGGACTACGCGGTCGCCGTGGAGGAGGGCGCGACGATCGTCCGGCTGGGATCGACCCTCTACCGCCGGTCGAGCGTATAGTCTCGCCACTCATGGGTCTCGGTGACGTGTGGTACAAGACGAAGGTGTACTTCGGCCTCGCCGAGGACGATGACCTGTACGAGGACGACGAGGACGGCACGCTCGCCGAGGAGGACCTCGAGCAGCGCTACCGCCGCCGGCCCAACGTCCGCCCGCTCGATGCCCGCCGCGGGCGCGGCGAGGTGCGGGTCGACGACATCTTCTCGGAGGACGCCGCGCCGCACGGGCGCCGGCGCCTGCGCGATGCCGGTGCGCAGACGACGGTGCTCCGTCAGGCCGAGGGCATCGGCGCCGAGGACGTGCCGAAGGTCTACCTGAGCGTGCCGCGCACGTTCAACGACGCGCAGCCGATCGGCGACCGCTACAAGCGCGGCATCCCCGTGATCATCAACCTCCAGACCGTCGAGGCCGGGCTCGCCAAGCGCCTGATCGACTTCGCCTCCGGCCTCACGTACGCCCTCGAGGGCCGTATGCAGCGGATCGCCGACAAGGTCTTCCTGCTCACGCCCGAGAACGTCGAGCTGTCCGCCGAGGATCAGGCGCGCTACCTCGACGCCGGCTTCTTCAACCAGGCCTGACGGGAGGCTGAGCGCCCGTCCGGGCGCGTGGCGTACCCTCCGCGCATGCTGACGCTGGAGGAGTTGAACGCCGAGATCGCGAGTGGCCGGATCGACACGGTCGTCATCGCCATGTGCGACATGCAGGGTCGCCTGCAGGGCAAGCGGCTGTCCGCGCGAGCGTTCGCCGACGGCATCGCCGAGCACGGCGCCGAGGGGTGCAACTACCTGCTGGCGGTCGACGTCGACATGAATCCCGTGCCCGGCTACGCGATGTCCTCGTGGGAGCGCGGCTACGGCGACTTCGTGCTCATGCCCGATCTCACGACGCTGCGGCGGATCCCGTGGCTCGAGAGCACGGCCATGGTGCAGTGCGACCTGCTCTGGCACGACGGCTCGCCCGTCGCCGCATCGCCCCGGCAGGTGCTGCGCCGCCAGTTGGAGCGCATCGCCGGGCGCGGCTGGACGGCGCACGCGGGCTCCGAGCTCGAGTTCATCCTCTTCGACGAGAGCTACGAGACGGCGCGCGCCAAGGGCTGGCGCGGCCTGCGTCCGGCGAACGCCTACAACGTCGACTACTCGATCCTGGGGACGACGATGGTCGAGCCCGTGGTAGGAGCGATCCGCCGCGGCATGGCGGGTGCGGGGATGCTCGTCGAGGACTCCAAGGGCGAGTGCAACCTCGGACAGCACGAGGTCAACTTCCGCTACCAGGAAGCGCTCCGCATGGCCGACGACCACGTCGTCTACCGCAACGGCGCCAAGGAGATCGCGTTCCTGCAGGGCAAGGCGATCACGTTCATGCCCAAGTTCGACGAGCGCGAGGGCAACTCGTGCCACATCCACCTGAGCCTCTGGGACGCGGACGCGAGCCTCTTCCCGGCCGGGGACGGCCATCAGATGAGCGCGACGTTCCGGCACTTCATCGCCGGTCTCGTGCGCCACACGCGCGAGCTGACCCTGATGCTCGCGCCCAACGTGAACTCCTACAAGCGCTTCGTGCGCGGCTCGTTCGCCCCGACGGCCCTCGTCTGGGGCCATGACAACCGCACGTGCGCGCTGCGCGTCGTCGGCCACGGCCAGGCGATGCGCGTCGAGAGCCGCGTCGCCGGCGGCGACGTGAACCCCTACCTGGCGTTCGCGGCGCTGCTCGCCGCCGGCCTCGCGGGCATCGACGGGCAGTACGAGCTCGGCCCCGCCTGGACGGGCTCCGGCTACGACGCGCGTGACGAGCCGCACGTCCCGTCGACCCTGCACGAGGCGCGCGCGCTCTTCGCAGCCTCGGCGCTGGCGCGCGAGGCGCTCGGAGACGAGGTCGTCGACCACTACCTCAACGCCGCGACGGTCGAGCTGGACGCCTACGAGGCCGCGGTCACCGACTGGGAGCTGAAGCGCTCCTTCGAGCGGCTGTGAGCCGCCCCCGCATCGGCATCTGCGCCTACCGCACGCACGCGCGCTGGACGCACTGGTCGCTCGAGGCGACGGTCATCCCGCAGGGGTACGTCGAGGGTGTCCGCCTGGCCGGCGGCGTGCCGATCCTGCTGCCCCCGACGCCCGACGGCGCGAGCGAGCCGGGCGACGTGCTCGACGCGGTGAGTGGGCTCGTGCTCACGGGCGGCCCCGATCTCGACCCGGCGCTCTACGGCGCGGAACTCGAGGAGGGCACCGACGAGCCGACGCCCGAGCGGCAGATCCGCGACGCCTTCGAGCTCTCGCTGCTGCGCGAGGCGCGCCGGCGCGGCCTGCCCGTGCTCGGCATCTGCCGCGGCCTGCAGCTCATGAACGTCGAGCGCGGAGGCACGCTCGTGCAGGACATCGGGCGCAGCGAGCTCGCTCTCGCGCCCCACCGGCCGGAGCTCGGCACCTACGGCCGCCACCGCGTGACGACCGAGCCGGGCACCGCCGTCGCCGGCGTGCTCGGCGAGGCCGTCGACGACATCCACTCCCACCACCACCAGGGCATCGCGGAGGTGGGGACGGGGCTCGTCGTCTCGGCACGCGCCGAAGACGGCAGCATCGAGGCGATCGAGGATCCGTCGCAGCCGTTCTGCATGGCCGTGCTCTGGCACCCCGAGGAGTCCCCGGGCACGACCGGCGCGCCGCTCTTCCGCGCGCTCGTCGCGGCCGCGCGCGAGACGTCGGCCGGCTAGGAGTCGCCGCCGCGCGGGAAACGCGGGAGGCCTTCGCCGCCCTCCCAGTCGGCGCGCTGCTCGTCCCAGATGTGACACATCGTCCGCAGGCGCGTCACGCCGTCGAGCGTGCCGGCGGCGATCGAGATGGTGGGCCGGTCGGGCGAACGCCAGAAGATGCTCGATCCGCACGTCCCGCAGAACGCGCGCTCTCCCCGCGTGACGCTGTTCGGCCCCGGGAACCAGCGAAGCCGCTCTTCCGGATCCTCGAGCGCGAGATCGTCGCGAGCCACGGCCGTGTAGGCCCCGCTCGTCCCGTGGGAGCGCCGGCACTCGACGCAGTGGCACACGACCACATCGCGCAGCACGCCGTTCACCTCGTAACGAATGGCGCCACACAGGCACCCGCCGGTAGCGCGCGGCACATCCACGCGCAAACCGTATCGGGGTCAGACCCTGCCAGGCAGGGTCCGGCCCCGGGTGGCCGGTCTTGACCCGGATCGCCGCCTGCGTTCCGGCGATCGGGCCGCAAGTACCATCCGGAGCGTGACTTCCACGACTGTCCTCGGCTCGATCGGCGCCGGCAACATGGCCGGAGCGATGATCGAAGGCTGGCTGCGCGCCGATCCCGCGCTCGGCGAGCGCATCCTCGTCACCGACCGCGGCTCGGGCCGCGCGGCGGGCCTCGCCGAGCGGCTCGGCGTTCAGCACGTGGCCGACAACGCCGAACTCGTGCGCCGTGCCGACGTGCTCCTGATCGCCGTCAAGCCGATCGACGTCGAGCGGGTGCTGCGCGAGGCGTCCGCGCTGATCGATCCCGGCACCGCCGTCGTGTCGGTCGCCGCGGGCGTCGCCACGACGACGCTCGAGAACGTGCTCGAGCACGGCGTGCCGGTCTTCCGCTGCATGCCGAACGTCGGCGTCAAGGTCGGTGCGGGCACGCTCTGCTTCGCCAAGGGCCCGTTCTCGGGCAGCGCAGCCGAGGAGCGCGTGCTCGGCTGGCTCGCTCAGATCGGCACGGTCGTCAAGCTCGAGGAGCGGCTGTTCGACGCCGCCACGGCGCTCGCCGGCTCGGGGCCCGCGTTCCTCGGCCTCGTGATCGAGGCCTTCGAGGACGCCGGCATCACGAGCGGCCTGTCCGCCGCGACGGCGCGGGCGCTGATCCTGTCGACGATGGTCGGCACCGCCAACCTGCTCGACGAGACGGGCGTCAGCTGCTCCGACCTGCGGCGCATGGTCACCTCACCCGGCGGTACTGCGGCGGCCGGGCTCGCGCAGATGGAGCGCGGGTCGGTACGCGGCGGGATCATCGACGGCGTGCTCGCGGCGCTCGCCCGCGCCGGTCAGCTGGGCTGATGAGCAATCACACGATCGACCTGATCGAGACGTGGGTGCAGGCCTTCACCGACGTCTACACGATCATGATCATCGCCTGGCTGATCTCGAGCTGGGTGCGCCTCCCGTACAACGTCTGGATCGCCCGCGTGCGGACGTTCCTGGACGACACGGTGAGCCCGTTCGTCGGCGTGTTCCGGCGCTGGCTGCCGATGTTCGGCCCGCTCGATCTCTCTCCCATGGTTGCGCTGATCGTGCTGCAAGTCGTGGAGCGGATCCTCATCAGCGTGCTCGACGGATTCCGTCCGGCGGGCTGATGCTGCGGCGTGCGCCGACCGCTGCCCGCCCGCTCGGCCGGGCGCGGCACGCGCGTCAGCAGGCACGGCCGTCCGCCGCCGGCTGGACGGGCATGCTGGCGCTCGCCGTCGCGGCGATCGCGGCCGACCAGCTCACGAAGGCCACGGTCGTGCACGCGCTGCGGGTCGGCGAGGCGGTCGACATCCTCCCGGGCCTCTCGTTCTGGCACGTGCAGAACACCGGCATCGCGTTCGGCGTGTTCACGGGGCGGCTGTCGTTCGTGGTGCTGCTGACGATCGCCGCCGTGATCTGGATGCTCGCCTTCTTTGCGCGCTCCGGCGCCCGCCATCCCCTCGTGCCCGTCGCGATCGGGCTGCTGCTCGGTGGCAGCGTCTCGAACCTCTGGGATCGCGCCTACAACAGCTTCGTGACCGACTTCA
>CAZYYP010000169.1:0-7890 GCA_964651695.1 uncultured Gaiellales bacterium
CGACGGAGCCCGCGCGCCGATCGCCCGGCGGCAGCGGGTTGGAGGCCATCTGGTGCGCCGCCTCGGTCATGCCGTAGGCCTCGACGAGCGGCAGCGCGAAGCGGCGCTCGAACTCCGCCATCAGCGGGCCGGGGAGTGCCGAGGAGCAGGAGCGCGCGAAGCGCAGGCCGTGGCCCGAGTGGTCGGGCGAGCCGTCCTCCGCGCGTGAGAGCAGGATGCGGTGGATCGTCGGCACGGCCGAGTACCAGGTGGCGCCGTAGGCGGCGCACTCGGCCCAGAACGAGCTCGCCGAGAAGCGCCGCGGCGCGATCACGCTGCCGCCCGAGGCGAGCGTCGCGAGCGTCGAGGCGACCAGGCCGTGGACGTGGAAGAGCGGCATCGCGCAGTGGCTCGCGTCGCGCTCGGAGAGGCCATAGGTCGCGGCGACCGCGCGCGCCGAGGCCGCGAGGTTGCGCTGGCGGATCGGCACGCCCTTGGGCTTGCTCGTGGTGCCGCTCGTGTGCAGCAACAGCGCGATCGCCTCCGGGTCGCGCGCCGGTGCCGCAGCGGCCGGGACGACACCGCCGATCGCGAGCGTTGCCGTCGTGTCGCCCGCGAGCTCGAGGCAGGGCATCCCGAGCGCCGCGCAGGCCGTCCGCGCCGGACTCTCCTCGCCGCGCAGGAACAGCATCACGCGCGGCCGCAGATCCTCCAGGTAGGCCCGGAACTCGTCCTCGGTATAGGCCTGGTTGAGCGGCGCGGCGGCGGCGCCGGCCGCGACGACGCCGAGGAACGCCGCCACGATCTCGGGGCCGTTCGGCAGGCTCAGCGCGACGGCGTCGCCTGGCTCGACGCCGGCGGCGCCGAGCGAGCGGGCGAGGCGGTCGGCGGTCGCCCGCAGCTCGCCGTACGTCGTGCGCTCGCCGCTCGCCGGCTCGACGAGCGCAAGCGCGTCGTCGGGGGCCGACAGGAGGTCGAGCAGCGCCTCGGGCGCGCTCACCGCGCGATCCCGTGGAGGTGGCGGGTGTTGCCGGCGAGCACGTCCTCGCCGACGGTCGTCGCCTGCGCCGCCGTCAGCCAGCGGTGCTCGACCGCCCGGGAGAGCACGCGCTGGAGCGCCTCGCGGGCGACGTGGGCCGCGAACCACGCGACCTCCGGCTCGCTCGCCTCGTCGGATCCGTAGAGCACCTTCGAGGGCGGCGCGACGCCGAGCGCCGTCTCGATCAGGCGGTCGATCGCAAGCGAGGCCCACGGGATGCCGATCGACAGATCGAGGTAGACGCAGGGAAGGATCGAGGCCATGAACGCCGCCTCGTCGGTCCACGGCCAGCCGGCGTGGATCAGCAGCACCGGCTGCTGCGGGTGGCGCTTGAGCAGGTCGAACAACCCTGCCGGGCGCGCGTGCGCGACGAGGCTGTCGGGATCGCCGCCGCCGGAGTGGATGTGGACCGGAACGCCGCTCGCCGATGCCACCTCCAGCGTGCGCTCGAGCAGGCGGTCGCGCACCGGCTTGGCGTGCGCACGCGTCTCCTGGAAGCCGTCCTGGCGCCAGCGCGTGAACGCCCCGCGCGCATCCGCGCCGCTCGGGTGCGCGATGTCGAGGCCGGTGCGGTAGGCGATCACCGACTTGAACGCCACGGCGCCGTCGGCGGCGGCGGCCTCGAGGCGCGCGACCAGCGCATCCTCCAGTTCGTCGTAGCCGGCGGCCGCGGTGCGCTCCTCGGCGATCCAGGGCTCGATGCGGACGACGCGGTGCACCGGCACGCCGGCGGCGCGCTCGAGCTCGCCGGAGGGGATGATCGGCAGCGGGAAGCCCTCGTCGACGACGAGGCCCTCGATGCGCGCGTCGCGCCACAACTCCTGCAGGTAGCCCGTCGCGTCCGCGCGCAGCCGCTCGAGCCGGGCGGCGCCCACGGCGTCGTTCGTCGGCTCGCAGCCGAGCTGCGCGCCAAGGCGCGCCAGCAGCGCGAGCGCGAGCGGGGTGGTGCCGGTCGCCCGCTCCAGTACGTCGGCGTAGTCGGCCGGATCGCCACCCGAGGTCAGCACGCACATGCCGAGCATCGTGACGCGGTCGGCGAAACCCCCGGCGGGCGCGGTCAGGAGCTCCGGCGTGCGCCAGCCGTGCAGGTGGGTGTCGATGACGGGCGCGTCGGAGAGGTCGATCATGACCGCGAGGCTACCGGCAATCGGCGCCGGGGCGCTCAGCTCGCGCCGGTAACCGTGCGCCGTGTCGTCACGGCGGCCACCAGCACGACGGCGGCGGTGGCGAACGCGATCGTGCCGGCCCTGCCCGCGAGCGCGAGCGCGACCGCGGGTACGGCCAGAGCCGCGAGCAGGAAGACCTTGACGTCGGCCTTGCTCGGCGGCCGCGCAACGGCCCAGAACAGCAGGGCGAGCAGGGCGCCGAACGCCAGGAAGCCCCAGTACGGATCGGACGCCTCGATCGCGTTCTCGGCCTGCCGTGCGGCCGCGGTCGTTCCGGGCGGCATCACGGGGCCGACGATGTTCGGGATGGAGTGGGGGAAGAGCGCGATCGACGCAAAGCCGAGCAGTGCGATCGTCAGCGCGGCGATCGCACCCGCGCAGGCCACGGCCAGCACGCTCTGATCCGAGCTGCGCGTGCGACTGCCGGTCAGGAGCGCGGCGGCGGCGGGCGCGGCGAAGACCGCGACGATCAGCCAGCGCCCGTGCCATGGGAGGCCGTGCGCGAGCGGCGTGCCGATGCGCTCGAAGGGCAGTACCGCGAAGCCCGCGAGACCCGTGACGAGACCGGCGCAGGTACCCGTTGCGAGCGCGGCGTCGCTGCAGAGCGTGGCGCGTGCGGTCGCTGCCAGGAACACGACCGCGAGCATCGCGATCACGCTGGTCCAGAGCGTGCCGCCGTGCATCGGCCGCAACAGCCCTGCAAGACCTCCGTCCACCAACCGCATCGCCACCAGGCCTGCGACCAGGACGCCGCCGACGGCGCGCGTGCCGCGCGCTGCGCGCCCGGCTCGCACGGGTCCCAGGTGCCCTGGCCGGCGGCCGAGCGCGACCAGCAGCGCGAGGATCAGGACGAGCGGGACGGCCAGGCCGATCACGCGGCTGAGGGCGACGAGGCCCGCGATTGCCGCGACGGCCGCCGCGGGGCGGACGAGCCCTCCCGGCAGGGCGATCGCGGTCGTGCACCCGAGTGCGAAGCGGCGGCGCTTCGCCGGGTTGTCGATGACGTCGAGCTCGGCCCGCATTGCGCGGCCCCAATCGGCCCGCGTTCCAGGCAGCAGCCGGGCGACGAGCTCGAGGTAGCGCACGGCGAGATCGCGGCGAGGGCTCACGTCGCGCTCCGCAGCCTGCCCGGCGCACGCGCCGGCGCCCTGGCCGGCGCGCACTGCCGCGCGAGCTCCCGGCCGTCGCCGGTGAGGCGGTAGAGGTGCCGCGGCGGCCGGCCGGCGGGCTCGCCGGCGAGGACTTCCCAGCTCGCCTCGAGCAGCCCGCGGTCGGCCAGCCGGATCAGGATGGGATAGAGCGACCCCGCCTTGAGCCCGACCTCCTGCGCGAGTTCGTAGCCGTAGCGCCACGTCTCCGGGTCGGCGAGGAGTGCCTGCAGGACGGCGACTGTCTGCGGCGAGGGACGGCGGGTACGGGCCATGGGTAAACTCTATCTAGATAGAGAACGTCTGGCAATGCCCGCGCTGGAGTGCTCTCAGCCCTCCGGCGCGCCCAGCAGCCCGGCGTCGATCGCCGCCACGAGGCCGGCGACGAGTCCGCACCGCGGTGCGATCGACCCGATCTCGATGTACTCGTCGGGGGAGTGGTCGAGCGCTCCCACGGGGCCCAGTCCGTCGAGCGTCGGCAGCCCGGCGCCGGCCGTCCAGCAGCCGTCCGAGACGCCACCGGTGGACGTCTCGGGGACGGGGAAGCCGAGGGCGGCACCGATCGCGCCGGCCTGCCCGGCCATCGCCGCGACGGCGGCCGTCCGCTCGAGCGGGGGCGTGACGAGGCGCTCCTCGCCGGCGGTGAAGGTCACGCCACGGTGCGGATTGCAGCGCAGCAGCTCGGATTCGGCCCAGTCGAGATCGGCCTCGTGCCACGCGCGCATGTCGATCGTCGCGCGCGCCTCGCCCGGAACCGAGTTGAGCACGTCGCCGCCGTGCATGCGCGTGACGTGCAGCGTCAGGCCCTCGCGCGCGCGGTCGAGCGCGGCGATCCGCGGCAGCTCGCGGGCCAGCGCGAGCACGGCGTTGCGCCCGTGCTCCGGCTCGGATCCGGCGTGCGCCGAGCGCCCGCGCGCGACGACGTCGAGCCAGCGCCCGCCCTTGCGCGCCGAGACGACCGCGCCGCCCGGCCGGCCGCACTCCATGCACAGCACCGCGTCGAAGCCCGCGAGCCGCGCCTGGGTCGCGACCGGCTGCGAGCGGATCTCCTCGTCGGGCGCGCTCACCAGCTCGAGGCGGGCGAACGGCCGCTCGCCCGCGGCGAGCAGGCGCGCGGCGTGCACGGCAACGGCGATTCCGCCCTTCATGTCCGCCACCCCGGGGCCGAGCAGACGATCGCCCTCGCGCCGCAGGGGCCGTCGCGCAACGGTGCCGAGCGGGAAGACCGTGTCGTGGTGGCAGAGCAGCGCCACCCGTGCCCGACCGGCGCCCTCGAGCACGGCGTGCACGTGCAGGCCGGCGGGGGATTCCACGAGCGCGCTCGCGAAGCCATGGGCCGTGAGCGCCGTCGCGAGCTCGGCCGCGAGCGCGTCGAGCTCGGCGGTCGCCCCGCTCGGCGCGTCATGGGCGATCCAGCGCGCGAGGTCGGCGAGGATCGTGTCGAGCTCGGCCGCCGCGCCGTCGTGGACGCGCCGTGCGGTGGCGATCGCGTCGGGCACGTCGCCGGTGTGAGGCTAGAGGCCCTGGATGCGCGTCGGGGGCCAGTAGATCGCGAACGCGCGGCCGATGATCTGCGAGCGGTGGATCAGGCCCCAGCAGCGGCCGTCCTCGGAGAACTGGCGGTTGTCGCCGAGCATCAGGTACTGGTCGGATCCGAGGTGGCGTGGCCCGAAGTCGCCCGTGGTGCTGCTGCACTGGCCGGTCGGCGACGTCGTGTACGGCTCGACGAGGAAACGGCAGCCGGGCGTCTTGGCCGGCGCGATGTGGCTCTGCGGCGCGCTCTTCTCGCAGATGTAGACCTTGCCGCCCGCCGAGCCGACCCACTCGCCCGGCAGCCCGATCAGGCGCTTGACGTAGTTCTGGCTCGAGGCGTGGTCGGTCTGGAAGACGTCGCTCCCGCGCCCGTTCGGGTGGAAGACGATGATGTCGCCGCGGTGCGGATCGGTGAAGTGGTAGAGGAAGCGCGCAGCCAGGATGCGGTCGCCGACGTGCAGCGTCTGCTCCATCGACTGGCTCGGGACCCGGTAGGGCTTCACGACCCAGAGCTGCACCGCATACGCGATGGCGATCGCCATGGTGACCGTGATGACGAGGTCGACGACCGGATTCTTGCGGAATGTGGCGAGCGCACTGCGAGGGCGCTCCGGGGCGCCGGGCGCCACTGCTTGGTCGCTCATTGGGGTGCAGAGTAGTCGATGCTCGCCGTGGCGGAAGCCGCCGCACCCCGCGCGGCCCGGCGGCGGGCATGGCGGGTATGGCATATCCGTCGTAGGGTTGCGGAGCGTGTTCAGGTGGACGTCAGCCGTGCTCCTGCTTGCGTTCGCCGCCCTCTGCGGTGTCGCGCTCGCCGGGTCGATCCGACACGCCGCCCCCGCGAGCGGCGGGCCACTGCGCGCCTTCACGGCCGGCCCGCTGGAGCGCATCCGGCCGACGGACGCCGCGCGGCCGCTGGTCCCCGTGGCGCTCTGGGCGGCGCGCGGTGAGACCCAGTCGTTCCAGGTCGCCGTGCGGGGCCCGGCGCGGGGAGTCACGGCCGCGATGGGTCCACTGACGGGTGCCGGCGGCGCGCGGATCGGCGCTGCGAACGTCACGCTGTACCGCGAGCAGCCGGTGTTCGTCGTGCACTCCACGCCGTATCCCGGCGGTCCCAATCCGCCCGATGCGCCAGGCGCCATTCCCGATGCGCTGATCCCCTTCTCGGCGCGCGGTGGCCGCTTGCGCGCTCAGCCCTTCGCGGTCGCCGCCGGCCATAACGCGGTGGTCTTCGCCGACGTCTTGGTGCCCCGCGACGCGGCGCCCGGGCGCTACCGCGGCAGCCTGATCGTGCGCGCGCCCGGAGCGGGGCCGGTGACCGTGCCCGTCCGGCTCACCGTCTGGCGCTTCGCTCTGCCCGCGACGCCGACCCTCGGCTCCTCGTTCGGCATCTGGGACGTCCCGCGCAGGCAGGCGTCCGAGCTCCTGCTGAAGAACCGCCTGCAGCCGTCCGCGGTGCATCCCGTCGACGAGAGGGCGCTGCGGCCACTCGGGCTCAACGCGGAGGGTCTCTCGTTCTGGAGCGGCGCGAACGTCGAGACCTGCGCGTTCGATCCACCGCCGTCGGCCGGAGCGATACGGCGCGCGGTGCGCGCAATCGGCACCGGCCTGCCGATCTACGACTACTCCGCCGACGAGATCGATGCGTGCCCCGGCTCGGTCGAGGGTCTACGCGCATGGGGGAGGGCGCTGCACGCGATCGGCGTCGAGCAGCTCGCCACGGCGACGCCGTCGCCCGCGCTGCTCGACGACGGCACCGGCAGGCCGGCGGTCGACATCTGGGTGCTCGGCCCGGACATGACGAGCGCCGCAGCCCCGTACCTTCCGGCCGTGCGCCAGGCCGGCGGCCAGATCTGGCTCTACACGGCGCTCGTCCCCGATCCGGCGGCGCCGATCTGGACGCTCGACGAGCCGCTCATCAACGAGCGCATCCTGCCCGGGTTCCTCGCACACGCGCTGGGGGCGACCGGCGTGCTCTCGTGGCGCATCGACGCGTTCTCCGGCCGCGATCCCTGGACCGTTGCCTCGGAGTCGGTCTCCGGCGGTGACGCCTACCCCGGCGACGGGCAGCTCGTCTACCCGGGAGCCGAGGTCGGCGTCGCCGGCGTCGTGCCCTCGCTGCGGCTCAAGGCGCTGCGCGACGGCGAGCAGGACTACGAGTTGCTGCGCCTCGCCGCGCGGTCGTCGCTCGGCACCGAGGCCAATCGCATCGCGAGCCGCGTGGCGAGCAACTGGACCACCTGGTCTCGCGATCCGGCGGTGCTCGAGCGCGCGCGCGTGCGCATCGGCAACCTGCTCGACCGCAGTTCGAGCTAGCCGATACCGACCAGGCGCAGGCCGGCGGCGGTCGCGGTGGCCGCGACCACGACGAGCGCGAAGGGCGCGCGCAGCCACACGGCGCCGAGCGCGACGGCGAGCCCCGCGGCGCGGGCGTCGAGGGCGAGCCCCCGGCCGTGGCCGAACGTGCTGATGGCGACCAGGCCGGCGAGGAGCGTGACCGAGAGCAGCGTCAGGGCGCGTTGCAGCGGCGGGGGCACGGCGCGCGAGCCGAGCGCGATCGGGCCCGCCGCCTTGGCCACGTAGGTGCCTGCGGCCAGGGCGAAGACGGCCCACCAGGTCATGCGGGCCCCGCCGGCACGAGGCGGGCCACGAACACGCCGAGTGCGGCCAGCAGGATCGGCACGCCCGGGGCGGTGAACGGCGTCGCCGCGAGTGCGATCACGGCGCCGGCGAGTGCCGCGGCGCGCACGTCGCGCTGGCGCAGAAGCGGCGCGAGCAGCGCGAGCATGCTGGCCGGGAAGGCGGCGTCGAGGCCCAGGGCGGAGGGGTCGGTGATCGCCCCGCCCGCGAGCGCGCCCGCGAGTGTCCCGAGGTTCCAGGCCACGAAGAGCATGCAGCCGCAGGCGTAGAACGCGACCCGCCCGAGCTCGGGCGTCGGCTGTGCGAGTGCGAGCGCGGTGGATTCGTCGAGCACGATCTGGCTCGAGAGCGCGCGCTTCCAGAGCGGGCCGCGCAGGAACGGCGC
>CAZYYP010000170.1:0-4972 GCA_964651695.1 uncultured Gaiellales bacterium
CTGCGTGGGAGACGGTCGGGCCGTTCGACGAACAGCTCTTCCTGTACTACGAGGATGTGGACTGGAGCCTCCGGGCGCGCGCGCTCGGCGTGCCGCTGACGGTCGTGCTCGAGGCCCGTGCTTCACATGCCGGGGGTGCCTCGAGCGGAGGCGAGCAGGGCGAGACCTGGGCGTACTACTCGACCCGCAACCGGCTCTGGCTGCTCGAGCGGCAGCGCGGGCCGCGCGCGGCCCGCCGCGAGGCGGTGCGCACGAGCATGCGGGCCCGCCTGCGCGCACTGCGCTCGTCGCGCCGCGCCGTCTCGCTGGCGAAGATCGCGGGGGTGCGCGACTGGAGCGCCCGGCGCATGGGGAGGGGCCCGTGGCCGGCCTGAAGGTCGCCTTCGACGTCGCGTGCCTCACCCAGACGCGGGCGGGTACGGCACGGCTCGCGAGCGGGCTGGTCGATGCGCTGCATGCGCGCCCGGACATCGAGTTGATCGAGCTCGGCGGGGGCGAGCGCCGGGAGCGCGGGTCGCTCGGCCAGAAGCGCGACGCCCTCCGGCAGGATCTCGCCTGGTACGGCCGCAAGCTCGGACGCGAGGCCCGCGCGAGCGACGCGCAGGTGCTGCACTGCCCCTCGTTCCGCGGGCCGCTGCGCCATCCGGGCATCCCGACCGTCGTGACGGTGCACGACCTCGCCGTGCTGCGCGAGCCGTCCTGGTTCCCCGCCTGGAGTCGCAGCTACGGCCGGGCGCTGATGCCGCGCGCGGTGCGCGGCGCCGACCGTGTCGTGTGCGTGTCGCGTGCCACGGCGCGCGACGTCGTCGGGCTGCTCGACGTGCCCTACCGCAACGTGCGCGTGATCCCGAACGCGATCGAGCGCGTGTTCTCGCAGCCGCCGGGGCCGCCACCGCTCGAGCCGCCGTACCTCCTCTGCGTGGGCACGCCGGAGCCGCGCAAGAACCTCCCCGCCCTGCTCGACGCGTTCGGGCAAGTGCGCCGGGCCGGCCGTCGCGTGCGCCTCGCGCTCGTCGGGGCCGACGGCTGGGGCGACGTGCGGGTCGGAGCCGCCGAGGGCGTCGTGACGTTCGGGCGGATCGACGACGCCGAGCTGCGCGACCTCTACGCCCACTCCGAGGCACTCGTGCTGCCGAGCCTCTGGGAGGGCTTCGGCCTGCCCGTCGGCGAGGCGCTCGCGGCCGGCACGCGTGTCGTCTGCTCCGATCTCCCGGCGCTCCGCGAGGTGGCCGGCGAGGACGCGACGTACTTCGATCCGGGCGATCCCGCGGCGATCGCCGAGGGCATCCTCCATGCCCTCACGCGGCCCCGCCCGACGCCGCACCGCGGCATCAGCTGGGACGACGTGGCCGGGTCGGTCGTCGCGCTCTGGCGCGAGCTCGCCGGCGGGTAGTCCACATCGGCGATCGCACTGCCGCAGCGAACCGGGGCCTCGCCATACTACGTCTGTGACCCCCCCGGTCGAGATGATCGTCTCTCGCGACGCCGACCCGGGCGTGCGCATCTGCTCCGAGGCCTGGGCGGACTCCCTGCGCGAGGGCGGCCTCGACGTGACGGCGGCCGACGTCGCCGACATCACGCCCGGCGCGACGACCGTCATTGTCGGGCCCCACGCCGCCCTCCGCGCGCTCGCCGGCGAGCCGCTGCGCGTCGCCGAGATCCTGGGGCGCGCGGTCTGCGTCTCGACGAGCCGTCTCGGATCGGGGGCGCTCGGGGCAGACATGCCCTACCACCGCGCCGCCCCGGCGTCGGTCGCGCTCTCGCGCGATGCGACCCGCTACCTCAGCGCGCACGGCATCGCGACCGTCCACCTCAAGCCCGGAGCCCACGACAGGCTGCGCGCGAGCGACCCGGCCGGCCGCACCGTGGCCGTGGGCGTGCATGCGCGCTACTCGTGCTACCGCGAGGACGTGCTCGCCCGCTCACGCGTCGTGCTCGACCCCCACGCCTGCGACCTGCGCATCTCGCACAGCGCCGTCGACCGCCCCGGCGGGCACCTCGGAGCGCACGAGTGGCTGCCGTGGCTCGCGAGCCTCGACGTCCTCGTCTCCCTGCCGCCGGAGCCAGGACCGGGTGCCGACTGGTGCGAGCTCGCACCGGCGGTCATGAACGGCGCCGTCGTGGTCACGACGGCCGAATCCGACTACGACCCCCTCGAACCCGGCGACGACCTCGCAACGGCGACGGGCCCGGGCTTCGCCGATGCGCTGCGGCGCCTGCTCGCAGACGAGGATCGCCGCGTTCGCATGCGCGCGTCCGCGCTCGCGCGGCTCGAGGCGAGCCCGCTCGACGTCTCGCCGCTCGCCGGCGCGATCGCCGCTGTCGAGCAGGGCGCCCGCCGCACCCGCGGGTACGCGCCCGCCGCGGCTGCGCCGGTGCGCCAGACGCCGCTCGGGCAGCCCGACGCACCGGCGGCCCGCAGCGCCGCCGAGGCCGCGCGGTCACGCCGCGAGGCCGCCCGGAGCGGCGCACCCGACGTCGTCGCGACGACCCCCGGGTGGGACGCGGGTGCACAGCCGGCGATCAGCGTCGTCATCCCGAGCTACGGCCAGGCCGACTACGTCGCAGCGGCGGTCGAGAGCGCGCTCGCCGCGGCCGGCCTCGAGCTCGAGGTCGTCGTGGTCGACGACCGCTCGCCGGACGCATCCGCGGAGATCGTGCGCGCGCTGCTCGAGGCGCACCCGGCGCGCATGCTCAAGCTCGTCGAGCACGGCGACAACGAGGGGCTCGCCGCGGCGCGCAACCGCGGCTTCCGCGAGGCACGCTCGCCGCTCGTGCTCCTGCTCGACGCCGACGATCTCCTCCTCCCGCACGGGCCGGCGGCGTTGCTGGCGGCGCTCCAGGCCGACACCCGGGCAGCGTTCGCCTACGGCTTCGTCGCCCGCTGGGGGCGCGAGCACGAGGACTTGCTCGGAACGGAGCCGTGGGACCCCGCGCTCTTCCGGCACGGCAACTACATCCCGGTCACGTGCTCGCTCCTCCGGCGATCGGCGTGGGAGGCGGCCGGCGGCTACTCGGCGGAGGGTCTCCTCGAGCTCGGGTTCGAGGACCTGGATCTCTGGCTGCGCATCGCTGCAGCGGGCGCTCATGGCGCCCAGGTACGGCGCATCATCGGCTCCTACCGCCTCCACGACGGGTCGATGAGCACGGTCGCCGACCGGCATGCGCCCGCACTCATGCAGTTCCTGCGCGCTCGCCATCCCGGTCTGATGGGTGCCGATGACGCCTGACGAGCTCCTCAGCCACCTCGAGGCGGAGCTCGCGCGCTGCCGGGACGAGCGCGACCGCCTGAGGGCCGAGCTCGAGCTGACGCTCGCCGAGCGCGAGAGCGCGCTGCTCGACAGCGCCCGGTCCGAGCGCCAGCTGCTCTCGATGCAGCACGACCTCGACGCCGCCGAGGGCGAGCGCGACCGCCTCTTCGGCGAGCTCGATTCGCTGCTGCGGTCGAAGAGCTGGCTCGTGACGCGCCCCCTGCGGTCGCTGCTCGGATCCGACCGCCCGGAGGCGCCCGAGATGGAGCAGACGGCGCCGGGCGCCGATCCGGTGGGCCGCGCGAAGCCCGCCGAGCGCACATGAGCGACCGCGCGGCCATCGAGCCCGCGACGCTCGTGCTCATCTCGCGGACGGGCGAGGGCATCCCGAGCGACGATGAGATCGCCCGCATCACGGCCGGGCGCGAGGTGGAGGTCATCCTCGCGATCGCGCCCTGGCGTGCGAGCGCTCATGCTCGCGCCAATCGCGGCAAGCTCGTGTTTGCGCCCGGTGCACCCTGGGGCGATGTCATCGCCGCCTGCGCGGAGGCGGCCGCACACGAGCGCATCGCCTTCGCCGAGCTGCCCGCCGTGCGCTCGCTCGCCCGGATCCCGCAGCTCCTCGACGAGCTCGATCACGGTGACGTCGCCGGCGCGCGCCTGCTGCGCAAGGACGGCGTCACGCTCGAGACCGCGGGCGGCGGCTTCAGCGCCGCGCGCTACGCGGCCGCGCTCGACAGCGGGGCCGTCGCAAGCACGCTCCCCGACGAGCGCACGCAGGTGCTGTGGGTCGATCGCCGCGCGTTCGCCGCGCGCCGGGACGCGCTCATCCTCACCGGCCCGCCGCACGTCAGCACCGGGGACGTTCTGGCCGAGGCCGACTGGGGCTGGCGCCTCTCGATCTCGGGCTACCGCGTCATCTGCTCGCCGATCGTCATCCCGATCGACGAGGGCGTGGCAGCTCCGCGCCGGGGCAAGCCGCTGCACGAGGAGGGCCTGCGCGTGCGCGCGGGCATCGCCCTCGCCGCGACGATGCTCGAGCCGGCGTCGCTCAACCGCGTGCTCGCCCAGAACCCGGCGGCCGCGGCCGCGCTCGCCATCGGAGGCCCGGCGGGGATCGTGCGCTTCGCCGAGCCCGACCTGCGCGAGCGCCGCGAGGCCGCTCAGACGGCCCGCACGCGCGACGACGAGGCACTCGCGAAGCGTCTCGGCGCCGCCTTCGACATCGACCGCGCAACGCCCGTCGCGCGCATCGTCGGCCCGCTGCGCGTCGCCAGGCGCCCCCGCGTCGTGATCCTCTGCTCCGACGTCGTCGGAGCAGGCATCGCGGGGCCCGCCATCCGCGCGCTCGAGAGCGCCCGCGTCCTGCGTGAGCGCTTCGACGTGCAGATCGGCGTGCGCGACGCGACGGCCGCGATCGATGCGCCGTGTCCCGTGCGCAGGCTCTCGCAGACCGTCGTCCGCGACCTCCTGGCGGGCTCGGACGCGATCGTCCTGCAGGGTCCGGTCAGCGAGTGGTACCCCGAGATCCTCGCCTCGGACGTGCCGATCGCGGTCGACCTCTATGACCCGATGAACCTCGAGGCGCTCGAGAGCGAGAACGCCGATCAGCTCGTCCCGTACACGACACAGCTCCTGCGCGCCCAGGTCGCGCGCGGCGACTTCTTCTTCTGTGCGAGCGAGCGCCAGCGCGACTACTGGATCGGCATGCTCGCCGGGGC
>CAZYYP010000170.1:5072-7885 GCA_964651695.1 uncultured Gaiellales bacterium
CCGCCTCGGCCTGCGCGACACCCACGTCTTCTTCCACGACTGGACGCCGTACGACGCGCGGCAGAACGTCTACCTCGACGCCACGGCTGCCGTCAGCTTCCATCACGCCCACCTCGAGACGCGCTTCTCGTTCCGCACGCGCATCCTCGACTGCATCTGGGCCTCGCTCCCGATCGTCTCCAGCTCGGGCGACGTGCTCGCCGAGCTCGTGCGCAACGAGCAGCTCGGCATCACCGTCCCCTCGGGCGACGTCGACGCCGCGGCTGCGGCCATCATGCGCATCGCCACGGATGCCGATCTCCAGCGTGTGTCCCGTGACAACCTCACCGCACTCGCCCACCGGCACACCTGGAGCACCGCGCTCGCGCCGCTCGTGACCTGGCTGGAGCGGCCCACGCGTAGCGGCCCCGCCATGAAGCTCGACGAATTCGAGCTCGACGACCGCAATGATCCCCCGCCGGGCTCACTGCGCTCCTACGTGCCGCTGCCGCTCCGCAAGCACGTCCTGGGTCCCGCCAAGCGTGTGCTGCAGCGGGCATCCGTGCGCCTGGCCGACAGTTGAGCCGCCCGTGATCCGACAGCTTTCCGAGCTCCGCGGCTTCGGCTACCTCTTCCGCAACTTCCTCTCGCGCGATCTCAGCTCGCGCTACAAGGGGTCGCTGCTCGGCGTCGCCTGGTCGCTCATGAACCCGCTCGTGATGATGGCCATCTACACCGTCGTCTTCTCGGTCATCTTCCGTTCGAAACAGGCCGACTTCGCGATCCTCCTGCTGGCGGCGTACCTGCCGTTCTTCTTCTTCCAGAGCGCGATCTCGCTGGGCGTGTCGACGCTGGTCGCGAACGCCGGCCTGATCAAGAAGGTCTACTTCCCGCGCGAGCTGCTGCCGCTCTCGATGACGGCCGCGAGCTTCGTCAACTTCCTCTTCACGATGATCCTGCTCCTGCCCGCGGCCGCCTATGCGCGCGGGGGCATCAACGGCTGGGCGATGCTCGCGCTGATCCCGGTCGCGGCCAGCTTCTTCCTCGCGACGGCGGGGCTCGTGATGCTGCTCGCCGCGCTCAACGTCTACTTCCGCGACGTCGAGTTCCTGAGCGGCATCGTGCTGACCGTGCTGTTCTACCTGACCCCGGTCGTCTACACGCTGCAATTCGTCGACCAGCAGAGCCACACGGTCGAGCTCTGGATCGGGCGCAACCCGCTGACGCCGTTCACCGAGGCGTTCCGCACGGCGATCTACTACAAGCAGGTGCCCGTCACGATCCAGCTCCTGGAGTGCGTGGGCATCGGCATCGGCGGCTTCATGATCGGCTACGCGGTCTTCAACCGTCTCAAGGGCCGGCTGGCGGAGGAGCTGTGACCACCACGGACACGGCCATCACCGTCGATGCGGTGAGCAAGAACTTCCGCATCTACCGCCGCCGCGAGACGACGCTCAAGGCGACGATCCTGCGCGGACGCCGCGGCGAGTGGGAGCAGCTGTGCGCGGCCGACAACCTCTCGTTCACCGTGCCGAAGGGCCAGGCGCTCGGCGTCATCGGCCCGAACGGAGCCGGCAAGTCGACGCTGCTCAAGATGCTTGCGCGGATCCTCACCCCCGACAGCGGCAAGATCGCGATCGACGGCCGGGTCTCGGCGCTGCTCGAGCTCGGGGCCGGCTTCCATCCCGAGTACTCGGCGGTCGAGAACATCTTCCTGTCGGGCGCGTTCTACGGCATGTCGCGCTCGCAGCTGAAACCGCGGGTCGACTCGATCATCGAGTTCGCCGAGCTCGGCCGCTTCGCCGACAATCCGGTCAAGACCTACTCGAGCGGGATGTACGCCCGCCTCGGGTTCGCGATCGCCGTCAGCGTGGAGCCCGACGTCCTGCTCTGCGACGAGGTGCTTGCAGTCGGCGACGAGAGCTTCCGCCAGCGCTGCTACGAGCGCATGCTCGAGTTCCGCGACGCCGGGCGAACGCTCGTGCTCGTGACGCACGATCTCGGCGCCGTGCACCAGTTCTGCGACCGCGCCATCTGGCTTTCGCGTGGCGCGATCGTCCGCGACGGCGACCCGCGGGACGTGGTGCGCTCCTACCTGCGCGAGGTCAACGCGGGCGACGGGGCCGCCTCGGAGCTGTCGAGCGCCGCGCGCGGAGGGGCCCCCGGCACGCACACGCCGCTCAACTCGGGCGTTCCGATCATCCTGCACGCCCTGCGCGTGAAGGCCCCCGACGGGGCCGAGCGCTCGATCTTCGAGAACGGCCAGACCATGCGGATCGAGGTCGAGTACGAGGCCCGCAACCCGGTGCGCTCGCCGATCTGCGAGGTCGAGGTGCATCGCCACGACGGCACCCACGTCGCGACCGGCTCGACGTTCGCCGCCGGCTACGAGACCGGCGACGTGCTCGAGGGCCGCGGCAGCTTCGTCTGGGAGCTTGACGACCTGCGCCTCACGCCTGGCTCGTACTACCTCTCGCCGTTGCTGCGCGACCAGTCGGGTGTGCACGTGCTCGACCGCCACGAGCGCTGGGTGCGCGTGCAGGTGCGCGAGGGGCGCTACCTCGAGCATGACGGCTGCGTCGTCCTCCCGGGCACCTGGTCGCGCGCCCTCGAGGGGTAGTGCTAGAGCGGCGAGGCGCCGAACGACCAGTAGGCGAGCGCGAGTCCGACGGCCACCGTCGCGATCCGCTGCAGCTTGGGATTGCGGAAGAGCACCGCGAAGCTCGCGCCGAAGAGGCAGAACGCCGCGGCCGCCTCGGCCGAGAAATAGCGGTAGACGAAGTCGCCGCCGCCGGTCAGGATGATTGCCAGGTAGAGCATGCAGAAGACCGTGA
>CAZYYP010000171.1:0-7852 GCA_964651695.1 uncultured Gaiellales bacterium
CGCGTGAACCTCAAGAAGGCCCGCCACGCGCTCAACATCTCGGTCATCAACGCGTACAAGAATCCGCAGCCCGACCCGCTTCAGACCGCGCTCGAGGCGCGCAACTTCGGTCAGGTGCTCGAGCAGTTCCAGTTGCTCGACCGTGCGCAGACCTACAACGCCAGCCTGCTGACCAACATCCGCAGCTACCAGAAGGACGTCGACTCGAGCCAGCGGACGCTCAATCGCGAGCGCAACGCGCGGCGCGGCACCGTCTCCGAACTGTCCTCGCTGAAGGGCCAGATCCAGGGGTCGATCGCAGCCGACAAGCAGCGCTACAGCGGCCTCAAGGCCAAGGTGCGGCGTCTGATCGACGAGCGACGCCAGGCCGAGATCGACGCTTCGCGCCGCGAGGCCGAGCGGGTGCGGAAGCTCCAGGCCGCGTCCTCCTCGCAGCCGGTCGCCGTCAACGACATCGGTGGCGTGAGCGGCGCGAGCACGAGCACCGGCTCGAGTGACCCGGGCGTCTCGGTCCCGGTGCCGGCGCCCTCGTCGGTCGGCCAGGCCGCCGTCAACTCCGCGCTCGCCGAGCTGGGCACCCCGTACGTCTGGGGCGGATCGGCTCCCGGCGGCTTCGACTGCTCGGGCCTCGTCTCCTGGGCCTACGGCCAGAACGGCATCAGCCTGCCGCACTACACGGGGTCGCTGTGGGCCATGGGCACGCACGTCTCGGAGAGCGAGCTCGCACCGGGCGATCTGGTCTTCTACAACGGCCTGAACCACGTCGGGATGTACATCGGCAACGGCAACTTCGTCGAGGCGCCGCATTCCGGTGACGTCGTCAAGATCTCCAGCATGGGTGCCCGTAGCGGCTACGTCGGCGCTGTCCGCATCACCGGCTGAGAGCTTTCAGCGATTCGCACCGACAGGGGCGTGACCTGCCTCGTCGAGCGGTTCGAGGATCTTCGACGCGCACGCAACGCCTAGAGCGTTCTCCCGGCGTCGGCGACGGCCCGGGCGATCCGTACGCCGGGCTGCTCGGCGATGCGGTTGCAGACGTAGAGGAACCACTCGCTTCCGAAGACGACGTAGATGCGCGTGGCAAGGCCGGCGTCGCGGAGCGCGTCGATGCCGGCGTCCCCGAGTCCCTGAAGCGTCTCGAACTCGACCGTGCGCTCCGCCGGCGACGCTGTCGCCTGCCGCCCGTGCAGGCGCAGCGACTCGACCGCGCGCTCCTGCAATGCGTGGTCGTGGGTCGCGATGGAGCAGCGGTGACCGCTCGCGATCAGGGCATCGGCATAGCCGGCGAACGCCTCCGCGAGCGCCGGGCTCTCACGCGGGATCGCCAGCTCGGGCGGCTCGTGATAGGCGCCCTTGACGAGGCAGATGCGGCCCGGGCGAGCGAGCAACGCGCGCAGGTCGCGCTCGCTCCGGCGGAGCCGCGCCTGGACGCGCACCCCGACGTTGTCGAAGCGCTCGCAGAGCCGCGCGTGGCAGTCGAGGATGGCGTCCGTGCGGTCGGAGCCCTCCGCCGAGACGATCAGCTCGCCGCCGAAGGCGGCGACCGCCGCCGCGATCGCCGCCGCCGAGCGCAGGCAGAGATCGCGGTCGACGAGCAGGCCGATGTGCGAGAGATCGAGCGAGAGCGAGCAGTCGAGGCCGCGCTCGGCGATCTTCCCGGCGGTGTCGACGAACACGCGCGCGGCCTCGGCGGCCGTTGCGGCGTCGCGGATCGACTCTCCCATGTAGTCGACCGACGCCGCATGCCCCCGGGCGTTCACGGCCGCGATCGAGGCCAGCGCAGCGGCCGGCGTCTCGCCGGCGATGTAGCGGTCGGCGATGCGGCGCGCGACCGCGCGCAGGCGCGGGTCCGCGAGCACCGCGGCCTTGACGCCCTCGTCGAGCGCGAGCCTGCGGAGGGCCTCGGAGGCTTCCTCCTCCGGGGCGTGCTCGCTCGCGGCACTCGTGGGCACGGCGCGCGTCGGCTCCGGGGCGCTCAGAGCGCGCTGTCGAGCGTCACGCGGATGCCGGTGTCGTCGGCCACGGGCGCGAGCGGGCGCCGGGTTGCAGTGCCGATGCCGTAGCGGATGGCGGCGGCGGCGCGCATGCCGGTCGGCGACGGCCCCGCGGCGCGGATTGCGCCGAGCAGCGGCACGAGCGGCGCGAAGAGCTCGGCAGCGCGCCTGCCCTCGCCGGCCGCGGCTGCCTCGTAGACGGCCAGGCAGCGCTCGGGCGCGGCGTTCGCGATCGCGAGGATGCCGCCGGCGCCGCCGGCGAGGGTGACGAGCGAGAGCAGCGTGGGCGTGCCGCAGTAGGCGGCGAACCCCGGCGGGCAGCGGCCGAGGATCTGGAGGAAGCGCCCCACCTCCTCGCCCGACTCCTTGACCCCGCGCACGACGCCGTCCGCGGCGAGCTCGTAGAGCACGTCCAGGGGCCACTGCGACCCCGCCATCGCGGGCATCGTGTACGCGATCAGCGGCACGCCGCCGGCCGCGCCGTGCACGGCGCGCGCGAGCCCCGCGAGCTCGCCTGGGCCGACGCGGTTGTAGTACGGCGTGATCAGCATCACGGCCGCTGCACCGTGCGTTGCGGCATGCTCGGCGAGCGCGACGGCGTCGCGCTGGGCGGGCGCGCCGACCTGCACGAGCACCGGTGTGCCCGGACAGGCCTCGATCACGGCCTCGACGAGCGCACGGCGCTCGTCCGGGGTGTGGAGATGGAACTCGCCCGTCGAGCCCTCGAGGACGAGGCCGTGCACCCCGGCGTCGACCAGCGTGCGCCCGAACGCCGCGGTCGCGGCGAGGTCGATGTCCTCGTTGCCGTCGTAGAGCGTGAGCAGCGGGACGTGGACTCCGGGCGGCGGCATCGGCATGCGGCCCAGGATACCGTTGGCGCGTGAGCGCCTCCGCCGTCGCCGCACCGAGCCTGCGCCGGTCGCTTCGCCCCCTCGGCCTGCTCACCGGTGGCCACCTCGCCACGGATCTCGCGCAGGGCAGCGTGCCCGCGCTCCTGCCGTTCCTGCGCAGCGAGCTGCACCTCTCGTACACCCGCACCGCCGCCATCATGCTCGCCGCGACGGTCGCCTCGTCGGTCGTGCAGCCGCTCTTCGGGCACCTCTTCGACACGCGCCGCGGCGAGTGGCTGCTCGTCGCCGGGCCGGCTCTCGCCGGACTCGGCATCGGCTCGCTGGCCTTCGCCCACAGTTTCGAGGTCGCGCTCCTGTGTGTCCTGACGTCGAGCATCGGCGTCGCGGGGTTCCATCCCGAGGCGAGCAAGTTCGCGGCCTGGCTGGCGGGCGCGCGGCGCTCGACGGCCATGTCGGTGTTCTCGGTCGGCGGCAACCTCGGCGTCGCCGCCGGTCCGCTGCTCGCCGGCCTGATCGCCTCGCAATACGGCCTCGGCGGCATCTGGCTGCTCGCGATCCCCGGCCTTGCGATCGCATGCGCGCAGCTCGCCGGGCTGGCGGCCCTGGGCGGGGCGACGGCGGGGGCGCGGATCGCCACGCTGCGCGCCGGGCGCGATCGCTGGAATGCGATGGGACTCCTGCTCGTCGCGCTGGCGGTGCGCGGCTACGTGCACTTCGGGCTGCTCACCTTCATCCCGCTGCTCGAGCACGACGCCCGTCACAACAGCCGCGCCTACGGCTCGCGCGTGCTCGCGCTGATGCTCTTCGCCGGCGCCCTCGGGACGCTCGTCGCCGGCCCCCTGGCCGACCGCTTCGGGCGGCGGCGCGTGCTCACGCTCAGCTTCCTGGCGGGGCCGCCCGGCGTCGCGCTGTACCTCGCGGATCCGGGCGTCGTCGGCCTCGCCGGGATCGCCGTTGCGGGTGCGGGCATCATCTCGACCTTCGGCATCACGATCGTGCTCTCGCAGGAGTACCTGCCGACCCGGCTGTCGACGGCCGCCGGCCTCTCGATCGGCCTCTCGATCGGCCTCGGCGGTGTCGCCTCGTTCGGGATCGGCACCCTCGCCGACGCCGTCGGCATCGTCGACGCGATGTGGACGGTGCCCGTGGCCGCGCTGCTCGGCGCAGGGTTGTGCGCGCTGCTCCCGGAGCCCGACGTCCCGCGGCCCGTGCCGGAGTGATCGCCGGACCCCAGCCCCTGGCGCGTGACGATGCGCTCGACGCGCTCGCGCGCAGGCACTTCGATCTGCTCGTGGTGGGCGGCGGGATCGTCGGCTGCGCCGTGGCCTGGCTGGGGGCACGCGCCGGCCTGCAGGTCGCGCTCGTCGAGCGCGGCGACCTCGCCGGTGCGACCTCGAGCGCCTCGTCGAAGCTCATCCATGGCGGCCTGCGCTACCTGCAGATGGGCGACATCGGGCTCGTCCGCGAGGCGCACGCCGAGCGCCAGGCGCTCGCCCGTACGGTCGCGCCGCACCTCGTGCGGCCGCGCGCCTTTCTCGTCCCCGTCTACCGCGGCGGCCCGGTGCGGGCGACCACCCTGCGCGCCGGTCTCGTGCTCTACGGCGGCCTCGGGCGCTTCGCGGACGGCGGCGGGAGCCTCCTGCGCCCGCGCGCGGCGCGTGCGCTCGTCCCGCCGCTGCGCATGTCCGGGCTCCGCTCGGCCGGCCGTTACGTCGACCACGAGACGAACGACGCGCGCCTCACGATCGCCGTCGCCCGCGCCGCGGCGCGGGCGGGCGCCGTGCTCGCGACCCGCGTGGAGGTGCGGGCCCTGCGCCTGGTGGACGGACGCGTGACCGGCGCCGACTGCTCCGACACCCTCGGCGGCGCGGCGGTCGGCATCGACGCGACCTGCGTCGTGAACGCCACGGGGCCGTGGGTCGACGAGGTGCGGCGCATGGCCGACCCCGCCGCGCCCCGCTCGCTGCGCTTCGCCAAGGGCGCGCACGTGGTCGTGCGGCTGGACGAGCCGTGGGGCGCGGCCCTCACGACACCGCTCGAGGGCGGCCGGGTGCAGTTCGCGAACCCGTGGGAGGGCGCGCTGCTCGTCGGCACGACGGACGAGCCCTACGAGGGCGATGCGCGCGAGATCGAGGCGACCGAGGACGACATCGAGCAGATCGTGCGCGAGTCGCGCGCGTCGATCGAGCCGGGGATCGTCGAGCACGACCGCATCCTGTCGAGCTTCGCCGGCGTGCGCGTTCTGCCCCAGGGCGACGCCGAGACGCCGTCGGCGCGCCGCGAGACGGTCTTCGAGCGCGGTGCGCACGGCATGCTCTCGATCGCGGGCGGCAAGTACACGACGTTCCGCCGCATCGCGCTCGACGCGCTCGAGCGCCTGCGCGGCGATCTGGGACTGGCCGCACTCGAGCGCGCGCCCGCGCCGGTTCCGGGCGCCGCCGATCCGGATGCGGTCGTCGAGCGGCTGCTGCGCGACCACCCGTCGCTCAGCGCTGCGAGCGCTCGCCATCTCGCGCGCTTCCACGGCAGCGACGCGCTCGAGCTGCTGAGTGCCGCGCGCGAGGATCCCGCACTGCTCGAGCCGCTCGCCCCGGGTGCGCCCGAGGTGGCGGCGCAGGTGCGCTGGGCACGCGAGCGCGAGTGGGCGATCACCGCCGACGACGTGCTCGCCCGCCGTACGACGCTCGCGTCGCTCGGACGCGCCGAGGCGGCGCGCGCGCGCGTCGAGGAGCTGCTGCGGTGACGGCGCGCTATGTCGCCGCGCTCGACCAGGGCACCACGAGCAGCCGCTGCGTGCTCTTCGACCGGCGCGGCGCGACCGTCGCGGCCGCCCAGCACGAGCACCGCCAGATCACACCGCGCCCGGGCTGGGTGGAGCACGACGCCGCGGAGCTGCTGGAACGCTCGCGCGCCTGCCTGGATGAGGCGCTTGCCGCCGCCGGTGCGCGATCGACCGATCTCGCGGCGATCGGCATCGCAAACCAGCGCGAGACCGTGGTGCTGTGGGACCGCGAGACGGGCCGGCCGCTGGCCAACGCGATCGTGTGGCAGGACACGCGCAGTGCCGATCGGGTGGCCGCGCTCGGCGCGATCGATCGCTTCCGCGCCCAGACCGGGCTGCCCCTCGCGACGTACTTCTCGGGCCCCAAGCTCTCGTGGCTGCTCGACGAGCTGCCCGGTGCGCGCGCCCGGGCCGAGGCCGGGGAGCTCGCAGCCGGGACGATCGACAGCTGGCTCGCGTGGCACCTCGCCGGCGTGCACGTGACCGACGCGACCAACGCGAGCCGCACGCTGCTGATGGATCTTCACACCCTCGACTGGGACGATGGCCTGCTGGATGCGATCGGCGTGCCCCGGGCGGTGCTGCCCGAGATCGGACCGTCGAGCGGCGTCGTCGGCGAGATCGGCGGCGTGCCGCTCGCCTCGCTGCTCGGCGATCAGCAGGCGGCGCTGTTCGGGCAGTGCTGCTTCGCCGAGGGCGATGCCAAATGCACCTACGGCACGGGCAACTTCCTGCTCCTCAACACCGGGACGCGCGCCGTGCCGTCGGCGCACGGGCTGATCACGGGCGTCGCCTATCGCCTCGGCGACGGCCCGCCGACGTACATGCTCGAAGGCTCGATCGCCGTCACGGGGGCACTCGTGCAGTGGCTGCGCGACAATCTCGGCCTGATCGAGCGCGCGGCGGATGTGGAGGCCCTCGCGGCGAGCGTTCCCGACAGCGACGGCTGCGTGATCGTGCCGGCCTTCTCCGGCCTCTACGCGCCGCGCTGGCGATCCGATGCGCGCGGGATCATCTGCGGTCTGACGCAGTTCCACACGAAGGCCCACATCGCGCGTGCAGCGCTCGACGCGACGGCATGGGCGACGCGCGAGCTCGTCGAGGCGATGGTGATGGATGCCGGTGTGGCGCTACCCGCGCTGCGGGTGGACGGCGGCATGACCGCCAACGAGCTGCTGCTGCAGATCCAGGCGGACGCCCTCGGCCTGCCCGTCGTGCGTCCGGGCGGCATCGAGACCACCGTGCTCGGCGCGGCCTACGCGGCCGGGCTCGCGGTCGGCTTCTGGAGCTCGCTCGAGGAGTTGCGGAGCATCGAGCGCGGCGCGCGCTCCTGGCAGCCGTCCGCAAGCGAGGCCGAGCGCGAGCGCGGCTACGCCCGCTGGCAGGCCGCCGTCGGGCGATCGCTCGACTGGGCCTGACGGGCCGCACACCGTCATCTAGAGTCCACCGCGAGCCGGTCCCGGACCGGCGTTCCCGCACCACGAGGAGGGTCTATGGACGACAGCCAACGCAAGCTCGTGTCCGAGTTCATCGGGACGTTCGCACTGATCTTCTTCGGTGCGGGGTCGGCGCTCCTGGGCGCCGACGTGGTGGGCCAGGCGCTCGCCAACGGGCTCGCGATCGGGCTGATGGTGACAGCGGTCGGGCACATCTCGGGCGGGCACTTCAACCCGGCCGTGACGCTCTCGATGGTGGTCACGAAGCGCATCGAGATCGCCGAGGCTGTGCGCTACTGGGTCAGCCAGCTCGCCGGCGCCACGGCGGCGGCGCTCGTCCTCATCGCGATCTATCCGCACACGGGCAGCCTCGGCACGCCGTCGGTCGGATCGGGCTTCAGCGTCGGCAACGCGCTCGTGGCCGAGATCGTGACGACCTTCTTCCTCGTCTTCGTGATCTACGGCGTCGCCGTCGACAAGCGTGGCGCGTTCAAGATCCTCGCCGGCCTGCCGATCGGCCTCACCATCAGCATCAGCGTGCTGGCGGTCGGCGTCGTCTCGGGCGCCGCCCTGAACCCGGCGCGCTGGTTCGGCCCCGCGCTCGTCTCAGGCTCGTTCGACAACTTCTGGGTCTGGATCGTCGGGCCCGCGCTCGGCGGCGTGCTCGCCGGCCTCGCCTACGACCGCCTGCTGCTCCAGGGCACCGAAGGCGCGTAGCTCTCAGCTGCGTGTCAGCCGGCCGTTGATACCGTGTGGTGGGACGGGCTTCCGTCCCACCACACGGTGCGT
>CAZYYP010000172.1:0-7819 GCA_964651695.1 uncultured Gaiellales bacterium
AAGAAGTAGCCGGGGTTCGCCCTACGGGCGGACGAAGCGGGCGGTCTCGACCGGCACGCCGAGTGGCGGCGGCTTCTGCGTGGGCACCGCGATCGGCTTCAGGCCCAGCATGCGCCGCATCAGATTGCGGGCCTCCGGGTACGGGTTGAAGCCCGTCTGCGAGGTCAGCGTCAGCACCGCGACGCGCGGGCCGCGCGGCACGAGGACGATCGTCAGCGAGGCCTTCGCGCCGCCGGTCAGCGTCGTCGCCGCGACGGCGGCGTACGAGCCGGGTGGCAGCTGGCTCGCCGCCTGGCGGCGCACCTTGGCGGCCGTCGGCGGCTGCGTCCACTCCCTGTTGACGTCCTGCCGCTCCTCGCGTGCGAAACGGCGCGCCTGCGCGGAGCTGCGGCACTGCACCACCGACGTCCAGATCGCGACGGGCTTCGTCGTGTCGTTCGAGGCGGCGCTCTGGAAGAGCGCGGTCGCCGTGCCGCCGCGGAATCCGCACTGACGGAGCTCGACCTTGTCGCGCTTGCGGCTGCGGTCGTCGCTGTAGACGAGCACGAACCGCTTGATCGTCCGCAGCGGATGCGTGGCCGTAAAGGACGCCTTCATGCCCGGCAGATCGCGCTCCTGCAGGACATGCGGGCCCGCAGCGACAGCGCTCGCGGCGGGAACCAGGGCGAGCGCAAGCGCGAGAGAGAGCGCGGCGCGCGTCACACCCCTGACCGTAGCACCGCTCGCGCGGGTGGAAAAGCCCCGCACGCGCGGACCGCGCCATTCTCAGGCAGTTCTCAGCGGTCGCGACGAGTCGTAGAGGGCCGCATCGGCGCTCTGCCCGGTCGCGAGCAGTTCGCCGAGAATCCGGCCGGCGGTGAAGCCGTTCAGATTGCCCGTGCCGTTGTAGCCGCCGGCCACGAACAGGCCGTCATGCCCCGGCACCGGCCCGACGTACGCGCGCTCATCGCGCGAGTACCCCACGAGGCCGACCCAGCGGTGCGTGACCGGCGCCTTGATGCCCAGGTCGTCACGCACGAAGCGCTCGAGGCGCGCGTGGATCGCGGGGGACGGCTCCTCGGCGGTCGTGTACGAATCGGCGGCCCCGGCACCGTCGTGATCGGAGAACCCGCCCGCGGCGATGCGGCCGTCGGGCCGCTGCTGGAAGTACTCGTAGCCCCAGCGGGCGCCGATCGCGCACGGCACGATGCGCTCCGCGACCGCAGCGGTCGCGATCATGTGGAGGCGCTTGGTCCGCACGGCGGATGCGTAGTGGGGGACGAGCAACGGAAGTGCCCCGTCGGCCGCCACGACGACCCGTTGGGCGTGCACCGTGCCCGAGCCCGCGGGCACGGCGAAGCCGCTCGAGCGAGCGCCGGCGAGCGGCTGCGGGACGGGGCTGCGCTCGAAGATGCGCACTCCGCGCGCCTCGATGGCGCGCGCGAAGGCCCGCACCCAGCGCGCCGGATGCATCGTCGCGTCCGGCGGCGAGAACACGCCGACACGGCCCGGTCGCCGGACGATCGCAGGCAGATCGCCCTCGTCCACCCACTCGGCGGGCAGATCGTCGGCGCGCATCGCCTCGTACTGGGCGCGCGCGTGCTCGACCTCCTCGGGCTCCCAGGTCACGCGCAGGCAGCCGACGTGCGCGAAGTGCCCGCCCGCGCCGATCGCCTCGGCGATCGCGTAGATCCGCTGCTCGGATGCGAGCGTCGCGCGATAGATGCCGACGGCGACCTCGTGCCCGAAGGCGCGGATCGCGTCGTTGTGCGCCGGTGCGGCTCCCGCCACGAGGAAGCCACCGTTGCGACCGCTCGCTCCGCCGGCGGCGGTACGCGCCTCGACGACGGTGCAGCCGACCCCGCGCTCGGCCAGATGCCAGGCGCACGAGAGGCCGGCGATCCCGGAGCCGATGACCAGCACGTCGGTCTCGCAATCGCCCTCGAGGGGCGCGCGCTCCTCGTACGGCTCGTCGTGCCAGAGCGGGAGCAGCGCGGTCACCGCGGGGATCGTAGGGGAGGAACGGCGAGGGTCGGCACGTAACCTGCGGGAGGTTGAGCTCGCTCTCTGCATTCGCCGACGCGGTTCGCGTCTTCGTGAACCACCTGGCGGACGTCAAGTGGTGGCCGCTCGTGTTTGCGCTCGCGCTGCACTCGGCCAACCTCCTGCTGCGCACCGGCGCCTGGTACTCGATCCTGCGCGCCGCGTACCCCGGCGTCCGCTACCGCTACCGCTCCTGCGCCGGCGCGTACTTCGCCGGCGTGGGTGTCAACGCGATCGCGCCGGCGCGCGGCGGCGACCTCGTCAAGATCTTCCTGACGCGCACGCGACTCGATGGCTCGACCACGCCGACGATCCTCGCCGCGCTCATCGTCGAGACCCTCGTCGACGCCGTGTTCGGCTTCGCGATCCTCGCCTTCGCTCTCACCCAGCACGTACTGCCGCGCATTCCCGAGCTGCCGTCGATCCCCGCGTTCGAGTGGTCGTGGGCGGCCTCCAACCCGACCGTGACGATGATCATCGCGGTCTTCATCGCGCTCGGCGCGATGTTGCTCGTGCGGCGGATCAAGGCTGCCGGCGTCGCGTTCGCCGCGCGCGTGCGCCAAGGCTTCACGATTCTCCGCACACCGCGTCGCTACGCCCTCCTGGTGGTCGCGCCCCAGGTGCTCGGCTGGGCCTGTCGCGTCGCCTCCGCCGCCGCCTTCCTCGACGCGTTCGGCATCCCGGCCACGCTGCGCAACGCCCTGCTCGTGATGGTCGTCGGCTCACTCACCACGGTGCTGCCGGTCACGCCGGGCGGCGTCGGCACCCAGCAGGCGCTGATCGTCGTCGTCCTCGGCGGCACGGCGGCGAGCGACGGCCAGTTGCTCTCCTTTTCGATCGGCATGCAGGCGGCGGTCACGCTCTCCAACGCCCTGATCGGTGGCATCGCCCTCGTCCTCATGCTGCGGACGCTCTCGCTGCGCGCGGCCATCGGCCACGCGCTGCACCATCAGCGCGCCGACTCGACGTAGCGGCCGAGGCCCGCGCGGAACGCCGTCGCGCCGCCGTTGGCCGGGTGGCGCACATTCGCGTCGCACGGCAGGCCGAGCTCGGCGAGCGCCCGCTCCGCGCTCCGCCCGACCGCGATGATCGCCCGCGGCGACAGGCGCTCGATCAGCTCGCCGAGCACCGCGGCGCCGGCTCGCAACTCGCCGGCCGTCGGCGTGCGGTTCGAGAGCGGCTCGCCGGGCCGGTGCGGATGCGCCGGCACGACGTTCCAGAGCACCGACTCCGACTCGAGTCCGAGCGACGCGAGCGCACCGTGGACGATCGTCCCGGACTGCTCGGCCCAGCCCTCCGGCCGCACGCTCGTGACCCCATACGGCGGCCCCCAGTCGCGCAGGGTGCGCTCGGCCGTGAACGCGATGCCGGTGAAACGCCCGCCGGCGTAGCCCATCGCCTCGCCGACCAGGAGTAGGGGCGAGCGCCCGGCCCGGCCGTTCAGATACGCGCTCGCGTTGGCGCGGCGGATGGCCGGCGCCTCGAGGCACTCGAGCGCCGGGTCGGCGTCCCGGAACATGCAGTACGCGCTGCCGAACGTGCGCTCGGCGACCCGATCGATGAACGCGCCGAAGCCCGTGGCCCCGGCGAGCGGCTCAGGCGGGGGCACCGGCGCTGTCGACCGCGTGCACGTGAGCGGCGATGAGATCGCGCGCCGCCTGCACGTCGCCCTTCCGCAGCAGATCGATCGGATCGGGGTCGCCGTTGACGATGGCCTCGAAGAAGACCTTGCGATCCTGGTAGGTCGGGAGCGTCTCGCGGGCCCAGCCGCGGATGTCGTTGAGCATCTCGGCGAGCTGGGCGTAGGGCTCGCCGTAGGTCTCGGCGATCTCGGTGCGCAGGCGCTTGGCGAGCGCCGGGCTCGCCCCGCGCGTGGACACGGCGATCGAGATCGGCCCGCTGCGCGCGATCGCCGGCATGATGAAGTTGCAGAGCGGCGGCACGTCGACGACGTTGACGAGCATCGTCCGGCGCTCGGCCTCACGGAAGACGCGCACGTTGAGATCGGTGTCCGACGTGGCCGCGAAGACGAGGAACGCACCATCGAGGTCGTCGCTCGCATAGGCGCGGCGATCGAGGCGCAGCGAGCCCTCGCGCGCGAGCTCCTCGACCTCGGGGATGGCCTCGAGTGCGACCACGTGCACGTCGGCCTCGGCGGCGAGCAGGCCCTCGATCTTCTCGAGCCCGACCGGTCCGGCGCCGACCACCAGGCACCGCCGCCCGCGCAGGTTCAGACAGGTCATGAAGAACGGCGTCTCGACGAGGTCGCGGCTGCACGAGTTGTCGCAACCGCCCTCGAGCGCACGCTGACACACGCAAGGACGCCCAGTGCTCACGCGGGAAGGCTACCCGCGCGCGCCGGTTATCGCTGCATGCGCTCTGCCACGAGCTCCGCCGTGTGCAGCACCCGCACCCCGCGCAGACCGGCGCGCTGCACGCCCTGACGGAACTGCAGCAGGCACCCCGGATTGCCGCTGACGATCACATCGACGTTCGCCTCGGCGATCTCGCCGAGCTTGGCATCGAGGAAGCGCAGCGAATCGTCGGGGCGCATCAGGGCGTAGGTGCCGGCCGCGCCGCAGCAGCGGCCCGCGCTCGGCAGGTCGACGACCTCCACCCCCGGGAGCGACGCGAGCAGGGCGCGCGGCTCGAGCACGACCTTCTGGCCGTTGCGGAGGTGGCAGGAGTCCTGGTAGGCCACACGGATCGGCGCGCCGTAGGCCGCCGGCAGGTCGCGGCCGGCGACGAGGGTCGAGTAGTCGCGCACCCGCGCCCCGAACGCGTGCGCCTCCGGGGTGCCGAGGAGCATCCCGTAGTCCGCCATGAAGGCACCGCACCCGCCCGCCGTCGTGACGATCGGGCCCTCGCTCCCCGCGAACGACCGCACCGTCCAGTCGGCCAGTCTGCGCGCGCCGCCGAGGTCGCCGTTGTGGGCGTGCAGGGCGCCGCAGCAGCCCTGCTCTCGCGGCGTCGTGACGCAGTAGCCCGCCGACGCGAGCGTGCCGCAGGCGGCGTGCGCCGCGTCCGAGAACATCAGGTGCCCGAGACAGCCGAGGAAGAGCGCAGCCTGATCGCCGTGCTCGGGCCCGACGCGGTGGCGGACGCGCTGGCCGGCCGGCGAGGCCACCAGCGGGGCCGCCCTGCCCGCCGCCCGCAGCGCCCGCGACGGCGCGATGCGGTGGAGGCCGAGCAACTGGCCCAGGCGCATCATGCGACCCGCCAGGCGCGTTCGGCGCGGCGTCCCGACGGCGAAGAGGAGACCGTGCAGCTTCGGATCGCGCGCCGGGCCGACGGCGTCGCGGGCATGCTCGAGCAGCGCGCCGTAGCGCACGCCGGCCGGGCACACGGGCTCGCACGCGCGGCAGCCGAGGCAGAACGAGAACTCCTCGCGGACGTCATCCTCCGCGAGCGTCCCCGCCTCGAGCGCGCGCATGAGGTTGATGCGGCCGCGCGGCGACGACGACTCGTTGCGCGTGTCCTGGTAGGTCGGGCAGGCCGACAGGCAGAACCCGCACGAGATGCACGTGCGCAGCAGATCGTCCGGGAAGAGCCCCCGCCCCGGCGTCGCGACCTCCGAGGCGGTCACGGCACCGCCTTGCCCGGATTGAGCAGTCCGTGCGGGTCGAACGCGCGCTTGATGCCGCGCAGGACGTCGATCCCCACGGGGCCGAGGCGCTTCTCCAGATAGGCGAGCTTGGTGATGCCGACGCCGTGCTCGCCCGTGATCGTCCCGCCGCGCGCGAGCGCCGCCGTGAAGATGCGGTCGAAGGCACGGTGCACCCGGGCCACCTGGTCGGGATCGCGGTCGTCGATGCAGCACGTCGGATGGAGGTTGCCGTCGCCGGCGTGCCCGAAGACAGCGATCAGCAGACCCTCGTCCGCGGCGATCGCCTGCACGTCGCGCACCATCGCGGGGAGCTCCGAGCGCGGCACGGTGACATCCTCGAGGATCAGCGTCGGGGCGAGCCGGGCGAGCGCGGGGATCGCGCCGCGGCGGGCCGCCAGCAGCTTGCCGGCGGCATCCTCATCGGCCGCGACCTCGACGCTGATCGCGCCCTCCTCGCGGCAGATCTCCGCCATCGCAGCGGTGTCGCGCTCGACGACCGGCGCGTGGCCGTCCTGGCCGAAGATCAGCATCGCGCCGGCGTCCGACGGCAGGCCGAGGTTCGCGCTCTCGTCGACGACGCGCATCGTCGCCTGATCGAGGAACTCGAGCGTGGCGGGGAGGATCCGCCGCGCGATGATGCGGCTGACCGAGCGCGCCGAGGCCTCGAGGTCGCGGAAGTACGCGGCGCCGGTCGCCTTGGCCTCCGGCGCGGGCAGCAGCTTCAGCGTGATCTCGGTGAGCACGGCCAGCGTCCCCTCCGAGCCGACGAGCAGGCGCACGAGGTCGTAGCCGGCGACGTCCTTGGTCAGCTTGCCCCCGACGCGCAGCACGCGACCGCCCATCAGCACCGCCTCGAGGCCGATCACGTAGTCGCGCGTGATGCCGTACTTGAGCCCGCGCAGGCCGCCCGAGCACTCCATGACGTTGCCGCCGATCGTCGAGATCACCTGCGACCCCGGATCGGGCGGGTAGAACAGGCCCTTTGCGGCCACCGCCTCCTGCAGCAGCGCGTTCTGCAACCCCGGCTCGCAGGTCGCGGTGAGATTCTGCTCGTCGACCTCGATCAGCTTGCGCATGCGCGCGCACGAGAGCACGACGCCTCCTCGCAGCGGCACGGCGCCGCCGGAGAGGTTGGTTCCCGACGCGCGCGGGGTGACCGGAAAGCGATGCTCCTCGGCGAGGCGCAGCACGCCCGCGATGTCCTCGCGACTGCCCGCCAGCACGACCGCCTCCGGCCGCGCGCGCTGGAGCGGCGTCGCGTCGGTCGAGTACGCCACGAGCTCGTGATCGCTGGTCAGCACGTATTCGGGACCCACCAGATCCCGCAACGCGTCGAGGGGGAGCGACATGGGCGCGAGGGTACCATCGAGCCGAATGGCGGGCGCTTGGCGGATCGAGGGCTATGGGCGCTCCCTGCGCGGCGCAGAATTGCGCGTCCATCTCCCCGCCCGGCCGCGCCGTCTGCTCGTCGCCGGGCTGCACGGAGAGGAGCCCGAGACGGTGCAGCTCGCGCGCGCCATCCTCGATCGCGTCGATGCCGAGGATGCCACGTGCGCGATCGTGCTCTGTGCGAATCCCGACGGCGTCGCGGACGGCACGCGCCAGAACGCGCGCGGGGTCGACCTGAACCGCAACTTCCCGGCCGCGAGCTGGCGTGCGGGAACGACGCCGAGCTACCCGGCCGGCATCGACCCCGCTCTGCGCGTGCCCGCGAATCGCACCAACACCTCCTCGACCGGCGGGACGCCGCTCTCGGAGCCCGAGAGCGCCGCGCTGGCCGCCCTCGTCGAGCGCCTCGCGCCGTCGCTCGTGCTCGACCTCCACGCGCCGCTCGAGCTCGTGCTGACGACGCACCTCGTCCCCGACCGCATCGCCCGCGACCTCGCAGAGGCCGCGGGCATGGAGCTCACGAGCGAGCTCGGCTCACCCGTGCCGGGAGCGCTGCGCGACTGGCTCGGAGACCGCGGCATCCCGTGCATCACCTACGAGGTCGAGCACGCCGGCCTCCCATCACTCCACCGCCGCCACCTGCCCGGCCTCGTGGCCTTCGCGCGTGCACACAACGGGGTCTGACCCCGCACCGTGCGGGTCTGACCCCGATGCGTGCGGACCTGGCACCGGAGCGTGCGGACCTGACCCCTAGACGTGCACGGAGAGACGGCGGCTGATCTGCGAGCGGCTCACGCCGAG
>CAZYYP010000173.1:0-7809 GCA_964651695.1 uncultured Gaiellales bacterium
CGTCCGCCACGGATCCCAGGCGCGTGACCGCGCCCGCCTGGAAGAGCAACGCCTCGGCCAAGGATGTCTTGCCGCTACCGCGGTGGCCGACGAACGCGACGTTGCGAATCTTCTCGGGCGCGAACGGCATCATCGCCTCCTGCCAGAATCTACGGGGGTTCGGCGATCTTATCGCTCTCCGTCGATCTGGCTAGGATCGGGAGATGCGCGCCCTCCTCCCGCTCCTCGCCCTCGGCCTCGCCAGCCTGTTCGCCGCCCCCGCCGCGGCTCGGGCGGCGGCGCCCGCCGCGGCGATCCGCGTCGACCAGCTCGGCTTCGCCGTGAGCGAGACGAAGATCGCCTACCTGCTCGAGACCGCAGCGCACCCGGCCGCGCCTTTCGCGGTCGTCGACGGCGCGGGCGCGGTCGTCCTGAGCGGCACCGCGGGCCCGAGCAGAGGGCGCTGGAACGCGCGCTACCGCGCCGTTCAGCCGCTCGACCTGAGTGCGCTGACCGCACCGGGCACGTATCGCATCAAGGTCGCGGGACCCCCGGAGGCCATGTCGCCGCCCTTCCGGATCGACAGCCCCGCCGCGCTCTTCGCCCCCCGCGTCGCCGACGTCGTCTCGTTCTTCCAGGTGCAGCGAGACGGGGCCGACGTGATCCCCGGCCCGCTCGGGCGCAAGCCTTCACACCTCAACGACCGCAGCCTCACCTGGTACGCGTGGCCGCACTATGCGAGCCCCGACGACGACACGATCGTCGGCCCGGCGCTGACGCCGCTCGGGAGCGGCAGGGTGAACCTCGAAGGCGGCTGGCTCGACGCGGGCGACTTCATCAAGTTCACGCACACGATCGCCTACGCCGACGCCCTCCTCTTCGCCTCCGAGCGGGCACTGGCCGGCCTCGCGCCGCCCACGCTCGATCCTGAGGCGCGTTTCGGGCTGCGGTTCCTGCGCAAGGCCTGGAACCCGCGCACCGGCGTGCTCGCCCTGCAGGTCGGCATCGGCTCGGGCAACAAGGCCGGGACGTTCTACGGCGACCACGACGTCTGGCGCCTCCCGCAGCGCGACGATGCTCTCACGGGCGCCAAGAACCGCTACCTCACCCGGCGCCCGGCCTTCCGCGCCAACGCCCCCGGCACGCCGGTCCCGCCCAATCTCGCCGGTCGCGTCAGCGCGTCGTTCGCACTCGCCGCGCAGATCGACGCGAAGAACGGCGAGACCGCTCGAGCGGGACGCGAGCTCGACCTCGCAGCACAGATCTTCGCGGCCGCCCGGGCGACGAACGTGAAACCCTTCCAGGTCGTCACCGCGCTCCCCCACGCCTTCTACCCCGAGAGCTCGTGGCGCGATGACATGGAGCTCGGCGCGGCGGAGCTCGCGCTGGCCGGCCAGGCGCTCGGCGACCCGCGTACCCGCGTGTGGCTGAAGGACGGCAAGATCTGGGGCCGCGAGTTCCTCGCCAACGAGGCGGGGCACGACACGCTCAACCTCTACGACACGAGCGCGCTGGCCCACAGCGACCTCGTGCGCGCGCTGCGCACGGCGCACAGCGGCTCCGTCCTTGCGTCCCGCCTGTTGGCCGACATGCGCAAGCAGCTCGCGCGCGGCATCCGGCGAGCGAACGCCGATCCGTTCGCCGCCGGTGCGATCTACGACGATTTCGATGCCGCACCGCATACCTTCGGACTCGTCGCAACGGCGCTTCTCTACCGCTCGCTGACCGGGGATGCGGCCTACGACGCGTTCGCGACCTCGCAGCGCGACTGGGCGCTGGGCGCGAACCCCTGGGGCGAGTCGCTGATGATCGGCGTCGGCACCGACTTCCCGCACTGCCCCCAGCACGTCGTCGCGAACCTTTCCGGACGGCAGGACGGCACGCCGCCCGTGCTCGTCGGCGCCGTCGTCAACGGGCCGAACGACGCGAGCCTGTTCGCCGGCGGTCTCGACGACTTCTTCTCGAACGGCCACGCCTGTCCGGTCGGCGGCGGCGACGCGCTGAAGCCGTTCACTGGCCACAAGAGCCGCTTCGTCGACAACGTCAGCGCGTGGCAGACGGTCGAGCCGGCGATCGACTTCGATGCCGCCGCGGTGCTCGCGTTCGCGCTCGAGGCGGTGCCCCCCGCGCCCTAGCGTCTACGCGGCGTGGTCGAGCGAGCCCTGCAGCCGGACGCGCAGGCGCAGGATCGCCTTCGTGTGGAGCTGGGAGACCCGCGATTCGGTGACGCTCAGCACCTCGCCGATCTCGCGCAGGGTCAGCTCCTCGTAGTAGTAGAGCGTGACCACGAGGCGCTCGCGATCGGGCAGTCGCGTGATCGCCTGCGCGAGCGCCTGGCGCATCTCGCCCTGCAGCAGCTCGCGCGAGGGATCGGATGCGTGCGGATCCTCGATCGTGTCGATCAGCGCGGTGCTCTCGCCCCCGCTGCCGCCACTCGACCACAGCTCGTCGAGTGCGACGACCGAGGAGCGTGCGATCTGCGTCAGGCTCTCCTCGAACTCGCCCACCGTGATACCGAGCTCCGCCGCGACCTCCTCGTCCGTCGGCGTGCGCTTGTGACGGTTCTCCAGCTCGGCCATGGCGCGCTCGATCTCGCGAGCGCGGTTGCGCACCGAGCGCGGCACCCAGTCGAGCGAACGCAGCTCGTCGATCATGGCGCCGCGGATGCGCGAGATGGCGTAGGTCTCGAACTTGATCTCGCGGTCCGGCTCGAAGCGCTCGATCGCCCCGATCAGCCCGAGCAGGCCGTAGGAGATGAGGTCACCCTCCTCCACATGCGGCGGCAGCCACGAGCCGAGCTTGCCGGCGACGTACTTCACGAGCGGCGCGTAGGTGAGGATCAGGCGATCGCGCAGCGCGCGACGCTGGTCGGCCTGTTCGGCGTCGTTCGATGCCTTGTACTGGCGCCAGATCTCGCCGAGCTCTTCGCGGGGGACGTGCTCGGTCGTCTCGGTGGAGGTTTCGACAGCCATCAGCCTCGGGGGTGGTGGTCGGCGTGCTCGCGCACGAGGTGCGGGACGGCGACGTGCGCATAGATCTGCGTCGTCGCTGCGGATGCGTGGCCGAGCAGTTCCTGGATTTCGCGCAGACCTGCGCCACCTTCCAGGAGGTGGGTGGCGTAGGCGTGCCTGAGTGCGTGCGGAGAGCGGGCGCCGATGCCGGCGACGCGCGAGCGGCGCTCGAGCGCCCGGCGCACGTCCGAGGGCGAGAGCATCCGGCCGCGCACGCTGAGGAGCAGGGCGCTGACGGCGCCGGCAACCTGCGGGCGACCGTCGCGGAGCCAGGCGTCGAGTGCATCGCGGGCCGGCTCTCCGACGGGTACGAGGCGCTCGCGATCGCCCTTGCCGATCACGCGGAGCTGACCGGCGGCGGCGTCGTAGGACGAGAGCTCGAGCCCGCAGACCTCGCTGGCACGGAGGCCACAGCCGTAGAGCAGCTCGAGGATCGCGCGATCGCGCAGGCTGCGGAGGTCCTCGTTCCACGCGCCGTCGAGAAGGGTCGTGCAGTCGGCGGCCGTCACGGGATCCGGCAGGCGCCGGCGACGGCGGGGGCCGACGAGCACGAGCGACGGATCATCGGGCCGCTCGCCGCGCCGCACCAGGTCGCCGAACAGCGCCCGCACCGACGAGAGGCGGCGCGCGATCGTGGCCGGCGCGAGGCGCCGCGCCGAGAGCTGCGCGTGCCAGCGGCGCAGCGGCTCGCCGTCGCACGTCAGGGGTGTCATCCCCTGCCGCGCGAGGAACCCGCACAGCTCGCCGAGATCGCCGCGCAGCGCGCGCAGGGTATGCGGAGAGTCGCCATGCGCGATACGCGCCATGATCAGGCGCTCGACAGACGGGTCGGAGGGGATGTTTGCGTCGACTCTCATCACAAAGGAGAGGCCTTCGGCAACCATGCCAGCGCCCCTTTGAACACTAGTTGAGGACTATGCCTCTGGTGAGGGATCAGGACTACTGAATTCTCGAGTCTCCTGGGGGCGGTCTCCGCGCGCCGCGCACCAGGCGCACGACCAGACCGGCCATCCAGGCCGCGAGCACCGCAGCGGCCAGCGCCGGCACGCGAGCGCCCCCGTGCCACGCCGCGACGGCGATCAGCGCCAGGCCGGCGGCCAGCGCCGTGAACAGCCCGGCGATCGCCGGGGGCCGCCTCACACCTCGGCGCTCGCGGCGGCCGGAGGCGCGAGGCCGAGGGCGAGCACGGCGGGATCGAGGTCGAGTTGCTCGACCGCCGTCCCGAGCAGGGCGAGCTGCCCGAGGAGCGCGTAGTAGGCCTCGCGCTCGAGCTCGCCGCCGGGCTCCCATGCGTTGAGGTAGACGACGCGCTCGACCCCCGCTTGGCGCAGCTCCTTGAGGCAGCCGAAGCAGGGTCGCAAGGTCGTGTAGCAGTGCCCGCCGTCGAGCGAGTAGCCGAGGCGGGCGGCCTGGAGGATCGCATTCTGCTCGGCGTGCACGCAGATGCAGACATCGTAGGCCGAGCCCGTCGGATAGTGCGCGCGATTGGCGCAGCGATGGCAGCCCTGCTCGGCCTCGTTACAGCGGGGAAACCCCCGCGGCGTGCCGTTGTAGCCGGTCGCGACGATGCGGCCCTCGCGCACGAGCACGGCCCCGACGTGGCGCCCGAGGCACTCCGCGCGCTCGCGCGTCGCGACGGCGATGAGCATGAAGTACTCGTCCCAGTCGGGCCGCCGCCGCCCCCGTCGCAGATCGGGCTCACGCGGGTCGCTACTCACGCGATCAGCATAGGGCGCGTCTGCCCGGGGCGTGGCTGCGAGACACCATCCCGGCGGCAGGCGGTCGCCTCCTATGATTGCGCGGTGATCGAGCTCGAGCCCGGCGAGGGCACGAGCGAGATCCAGAGGACGATCGTCGCCCGCGGGCTCACGCGGCGCCGGGAGGAGCAACGCGATGGGACGTGAGATCCACGCGCGCGAGACGCGCTTCGGCCGTTACTACGACGACTTCGAGCTCGGCGACGTCTACGTCCACTGGCCGGGCAAGACGATCACGGAGGCCGACGACCACCTCTTCTGCCTGATCACGATGAACCACCACCCGCTGCACATCGACGCGCACTACGCCGAGACCGAGACGCAGTTCGGCCGCAACGTCGTCGTCGGCAACCTCGTCTATTCGCTCGTGCTCGGCATGAGCGTGCCCGACGTCTCGGGCAAGGCGATCGCGAACCTGGAGATCGAGTCGCTGCGCCACGCGCGTCCGACGTTTCACGGCGACACCATCTACGCGCGCACGACCGTGCTCGACAAGCGCGAGTCGCAGAGCAAGCCCGACCGCGGCATCGTCACCGTCGAGACCGTCGGCTGGAACCAGCGCGACGAGACCGTGTGCGAGTTCCGCCGTCGCGTCCTCGTGCCGAAGCGCCCGCCCGCCGCGCTCTGACGTGTACGCATCGATCTGGAGGTTCCGCGGCGACCCCGACGACCTGCTGGCGCGTTACGACGCACTGATGGCCGAGATCGGGGCCGCCGCCATGCAGTTGCACGTCTGTCTGCGCGCAGGAGACGGCATCGTCCTGCTCGACTCCTACCCGTCCGAGGCCGCCTACGCGGCGTTCATGGCCGGCGACGGCTTCCGCACGCTGCGCGAGCGCCACGGTCTGCCCGAGCCCGAGCAGGTCGACGGCTTCGCGGTGCACGTCGCATACGCCGGCGGCGCGACCCTCCACACCGAGGGCCCGCCCCCGATCCGCGCGGATCCCACGCCGTAGGGACGCTCGGTCCGCAGCGACGGGCTGCAACGGCCCGGCGTGCAGGACGCGCCCGGCTCCGTGCGCGTCGAGCGCGACGGAACCGCCTCCCTCACCCCTTCCAGGGGTCGCACGGCACCGGTGGGGGTATCTCAGATCAAGCATCCCTCGCTGTAGGGTTGCGCGGCGACGACGTCGCCCGATCCTGGGTGACGTGAGACGAACAGCCCCCCTCGCGCTGTTGCTGCTGGCGTTCCCCTTCCTCGTTCCCACCAGCGCCGGCGCGCGCAGCGTCGCGTCGTATCGGGCGAGCACGGAGCGCACCGTCGTCGACCTCCTCAACACCATCCGGCGCCAGCACCACCTGCCGGAGTTCATCTTCAGCACCGCGCTGCGCGCCTCCGCCCGCGAGCACTCGGCCGACATGCTCAAGCGGCAGTACTTCGAGCACAACGCGCCCAACGAGACGTTCGACCAGCGCATCCGGCGCCATCTCGACAGCTCGCTCGTCGGCGAGGACATCGCGTGGGGCACCGGTCGCTACTCGACGCCCCAGGGCATCGTGCAGCTCTGGATGCACTCGGCGACCCACCGCCACATCATCCTCATGCGCGCCCTGCACCGGATCGGCCTCGGGGTCGCGGTCGGTACGTTCGACGGCTCCCCGAATGCGGCGATGGCGACCGCCGACTTCGCCGCCTGACCCGGGCCGGAGTTGCCGGGACCGCACGAACCGGGGTCTGACCCCGGTCGGTGCACCGACCGGAGTTCGACCCCGTGTGGGCACGGCTGCGCGGCATTCCGGTGAACACCGGTGTACGCTCTCTCGCGTGGCGCGCATGGCTCCGGAGCACGGGTTTCCCAATCACGTAAACACGATCGTTTACTGAATTGATGGCACGCAAGTACGACCTCGGAGAGCGCGCCAAGGGACAGGCGGAGACGCGCGCCCGGATCGTCGAGGCGGCGCTCGCACTCCACGCCTCCGTCGGCCCTGCGCGCACGACGATCAGCGCGATCGCCGAGGAGAGCGGCGTCCAGCGCCTGACCGTCTACCGCCACTTCCCCGACGACCGCTCGCTCGCCGAAGCCTGCTGGGCGCAGTGGACGGCCGACCACCCGCTGCCCGATGCCGCGCGCTGGCCGGCGATCGAGGATCCCGCCGAACGTCTGCTCGTCGCGCTGACCGCCATCTATGGCTGGTTCGCAGCGACCGAGGCGATGACGGCACAGCTCGAGCGCGACCTCCCCGACCTGCCCGTGATGCGCGAGGTCGCAGCGCCGCTCGCTGCCTACTGGGAGTCGGTCAACGCCATCCTGGATCGCGGCTGGGAGGCGCGCGGGGAGCGGCGCGAGCGGTTGCGCGCCATCCTCCGGCACGCGCTGGCGTTCACGACGTGGCGATCCCTCGCCCGGCTACGGGGACTCGAGAACGCCGGCGCGGCCGAGATGATGGTGCGCCTGACGCGCGTCGTCTGAGCGCAGTCCCCCCGGGCTCGCTGGAGCCGGGGCTGCGGCGCCGGTTCTAGGCCGACTCTTCGAGCGTCTCGGAGCCACCCGTCGTGACGAGGGTCGGGCGCAGGCCGCGCTCGATCGTCTCGCGGGTCAGCACGCACTTGGCGACGTCGGTGCGCGAGGGCAGCTCGAACATCACGTCGAGCAGCGCGCTCTCGATGATCGAGCGCAGTCCGCGCGCGCCGGTCTCGCGATCGAGCGCGGAGTCGGCGATCGCCCACAGCGCGTCGTCGGTGAAGACGAGCTCGACGTTGTCGTGCTTGAGCAGCCGCTGGTACTGACGCACGAGGGCGTTGCGCGGCTCGACGAGGATGCGCACGAGATCCTCGCGCTGCAACTGGCGCACCGTCGACAGCACCGGCAGGCGGCCGATGAACTCGGGGATGATCCCGAAGGAGACCAGATCCTCGGGCATGACCTGCTGGAAGAGGCCCTGCGTGTCGCGGTTGCGCTGCGACTCGATCTGCGCCGAGAAGCCGATCGCGTTGGCGCCGATGCGGCGCTCGATGATCGACTCGAGGCCGGCGAAGGCGCCGCCGCAGATGAAGAGGATGTTGGTCGTGTCGATCGAGAGGAACTCCTGGTGCGGGTGCTTGCGCCCGCCCTGCGGGG